>CAYXUH010000093.1:0-6334 GCA_964468685.1 uncultured Syntrophaceae bacterium
ATGCGTCTGGAGATAGAGAATTTCCCCCTGATCGTCATCAATGACGCGGCAGGGAGGGATCTGTACGAAGAGGCTTTGACCAAGGGTCCTGGCTAAAAGCTCATATTCTTTTGAAAGAGATGTTGACAGAAAAGATTTTATTAATTAAAGTACGGGTTTTCTGAATTCACACAAGGGAGATTTTCCTTATGATAGAGATACGATGGCATGGAAGAGGCGGGCAGGGAGCGGTAACATCGGTAGAGACCCTCGCTCTTGCCGCTATTGGAGAGGGACAATATGCCCAGGGTTTCCCCAGCTTCGGTCCCGAGAGAAGAGGGGCGCCGGTGGCGGCATTTAACCGTATCGATGATAAGAAGATACGTGTCAGATCGGGGGTTTATAATCCCGATGTCGTCATCGTCCTTGACGCGAGTCTGATGGGCCTGGTGAACGTCGCCGAGGGTTTGAAACCTGGCGGCACCCTGATTGTCAATACCGTGAAATCCCCGGAAGAGGTGAAGAAGGAGACAGGCTTCAAGGGAACCGTCGGCACTGTCGATGCCTCGAGGATAGCGCGGGAAGAGATGGGGGTTCCGATCACCAATACCACCATGATCGGGGCGGCTGTCAAGGCGACCGGGTTGGTAAAGATCGAATCGGTGAAGGAGCCGTTGAAAAATCGGTTTGGAAGGATAGCCCAGAAAAATATAAACGCGATGGAACGGGCTTATAAGGAGCTCAAAATAGCCAAGTAGTTCAAATACCGTGAGGTTGATTGTCTTATGGAAAAAGAAAAGAAATGGCCGGAAAAATGGCAGGAACTCACCCCGGGATGCATGGTGTTCAGGCCGGGGAGTACGCGGGAGTATCACACGGGAACCTGGCGGGCACAGAGACCCGTATACGATACCAGCAGGTGTATCAAGTGCGGCGTCTGCTACATCTTCTGCCCGGAAGGGTGTATTACCCAGGATGCCGATGGATACTTCACTGCGAATCTTGATTACTGCAAAGGGTGCGGAATCTGCGCCCACGAATGCTGGCCTGGCGCCATAACGATGGTGGAGGAGGGATAGGATATGTCTAAGAGAATCGGTATGGAAATAGCGCTCGCTGCGGCCGAAGCGGTTGCCCTGTGCAAACCGGACGTCGTTGCTGCCTATCCTATTACACCGAACACCCATATACCGGAACACCTGTCGGATATCGTCGCGGAAGGAAGAATCGATGCCGACTTTATTTGTGTGGAGTCTGAGCATTCCGCCCTGAGCGCTTGCTGCGGAGCATCCGGCGCCGGCGCGCGCGCCTTTACGGCGACGAGTTCGCAGGGACTTCTGTATATGGCGGAGATCGTTCCGATCGTATCGGCCATGCGTCTTCCCATCGTGATGGCAATCGGCAACCGGGCACTGTCCGGTCCCATCAACATATGGAACGACCACAGCGATATCATGTCACAGAGGGATACCGGCTGGATATCCATGTTCGCGGCGGACGGCCAGGAAACGATAGATATGATGATCCAGGCGTTCAAGATCGCCGAGCACCGTGATGTCATGCTGCCCGTCAACATCAACCTGGACGGCTTCCAGCTGACACACGTCGTGGAGCCCATGATGATGCCGGACCAGAAGGAAGTGGACAAATTCCTTCCCGCATATAAGCCATTCGCTGCGCTTCACCCGGACAATATCGTCTCCATGGGGGCCCTGGCGATGCCGGATATATTCAATGAGGCTATGCAGGCCAAGGACCATGCCCTGATCAACTCCAAGAAGGTGATCCTGGAGGTGTGGAAGGAGTGGGAGGAACAGTTCGGCCGGAAGTATGAGCCGATAGGCGCGTACCGGATGGACGGAGCCGAGGTTGCCCTGCTGACCCTGGGGTCCATGGGAGACACGGCCGAGGTTGCAGTCGATGAGCTGCGAGAGCAGGGGGTGAAGGCGGGGCTGCTGAAGCTGAAACTCTGGAGACCCTTCCCCACGGAAGAGCTGCTCAAGGCGGTCAAGGGTCTCAAGTCACTGGCCGTGATTGACCGGGCGGTCTCCTTCGGGGGCGTCAACGGTCCGGTCGCCGCGGAGATCAAGGCGGCTCTGTACGATCAGAAGGAACGCCCCCTGATAACGAATCATATTATCGGACTCGGCGGCCGCGATGTTGTCGTTGCCGATTTTGTCAAGATGGTACAGCAGGCGATCAGCGCGCAGAAAAAGAAACCCAAAGAAGCGTATGAAATATACGGAGTGAGGGGATCATGAATACAGTAGAGAACTTTGAATTGTATGCTCCACGACTGGTGGATAAGCAAGAATACTTCAATGTCGGGCACCGTGCCTGTTCGGGATGCGGAGAGGCTCTTGCCATCCGCCTGATGTGCAAGGCACTGGGCGAAGATACCGTGATCGTCAACGCCACGGGGTGTATGGAGGTTATATCGGTTATGTATCCCACGACGGCATGGAACCTTCCCTGGATTCACGTCGCCTTTCCCAATGCCGCCTCAGTCGGCGCGGGTGTTGAGGCCGCGCTCAAGGTCCTGCGGCGGAAGGGAAAGATAGCGGATCGAAGGATAAAGGTTGTCGCCATCGGCGGAGACGGCGGTACCTTTGATATCGGCTTCCAGGCCCTTTCCGGTGCCATGGAACGGGGACACGATCTCCTCTACGTCTGCTTCGACAACGAGGCATACATGAATACCGGCATACAGCGCTCCGGCGCCACGCCCTTCGGCGCCTCGACCACCACCAACCCTGCCGGTGCAGCCAGCCAGGGGAAGAACGAGTGGAAGAAGAATATCGCCGAGATCATCGCGTCTCACAACGTGCCCTACATTGCCACGGCCTGCCACAGCTATCCCCTTGACTTCATGAACAAGGTCAAGAAGGCGCGCGAGGTTGAGGGTCCGAGTTACATTCACTGCCTGTCGGTTTGCCCGACGGGGTGGAGGGTTCAGACCGAGGAGTGCATCAAGGCAGGACGGCTGGCCGTCGAGACGGGTGTCTTCCCGCTGTACGAGATAGAAAACGGGAAGTACACGATGTCTTCCCCTACGCCGGAGAAACTGAGGCCCGTGGAAGACTATCTGAAAATCCAGGGTCGGTTCCGACATCTGACACCCGATTCCGTACAGAAGATACAGAAGAGGGTAACTCTGGAGTACAATAAACTGCTCGACAAGGTTGAAAATCTGCATTCCTGGTCCGAACTGGAGGGATAACGAGGGCAGATGAAAAACACGGGGCCGGAGCGGTTCGGTGTCCTTGGTGCTTACACTACACAGGATAAGGTGCTTGAGAATGAATAAAGTTGCATTTAGCAGTTGGAACGGCAAGGTCGTGGATAACCGGAACGGAAAGGCGGCAAAGGACGTTGCCGTCAATCTCCCCGTCCCCGGAGGTAAGGTAACGGCCATGATGGGATGGGGCGGCCTCGTGGCCAATGATTCCAAGGCCGACATACCATCCCTTACCGTTGGCTATCTGAAAGAGGCCCGCAAGATCTCGTGCGGCGAATGTTCCGTGTGCATGATCGGAATCGACAGGCTCCTCGATATCATCGGGCAAATGGCCGACGGGAAGGGGACCAAGGCGTACCTATCCGAAATGCAGGCCATCGTCAAACAGGTATCGGCGAACAGCAAGTGCAGTTTCGGTCAATCGGCCCTCTACCCCGTGCTCGATGCGGTCAAATATTACAAGGCCGATTTTGCCGCCCTGATTACGGGCGAGAAGAAACTGAACGGCAAGGAGTACCGATCCACGGTAACGGCGCCCTGCATGGATGCCTGTCCAGCTGGACTCGATATCCCCGGCTACATCGAACTGATCAAGAACAACCGGTTTGAGGAATCGCTCAGCCTGATCCGTCAGGACTGTGTCCTCCCCGGCGTTATCGGACGTACCTGCACGCATCCCTGTGAGGATGCCTGCGTGCGTAAGGACATCGATGAATCCCTCTCGATCCGCTTGCTCAAAAGGGCGGCCGCCGACTTCGACCTGGCGCAGGGTGGCAAGCCGTTTGGCGTCCCCGCAGATCAGAAGGAGGAGAAGGTCGCAATCATCGGCGCAGGCCCGGCAGGCCTTGCCGCCGCGTGCCAGCTCCGTCTGAAGGGCTACGGTGTCACCATTTTTGAATCGCTTCCGCACGCCGGAGGGATGGCCGCCGTCGGAATACCCGACTATCGCCTCCCCGCTGATATTCTTAACCACGAGATCGACCTGATCAAGAGGATGGGCGTGGAGATCAAACTGAACACGAAGATAGAGAAACTCAGCATAAAAGATCTCAAAAAACAGGGGTACAGCTCCCTGTTTGTCGCCGTCGGCGCCCACCAGGGAAACCGGATCGGTGTTGAGGACGAGGACGCGGGATACGAAGGCTTCGTGGACGGGGTCAAGTTCCTCAGGGATATGAACCTCGGCACCGCGATCGAGCCCGCCAGCAAGGTCATGATCGTCGGCGGCGGAAATGTTGCCCTGGACTGCGCCCGCAGCTGCGTGAGGCTCGGCTTCAAGAAGGCTGAGATTATCTACCGGCGTTCACGGGCCGAAATGCCCGCAAGCGACGAGGAGATAGAGGGCGCCTTGGAAGAGGGTGTCTCCATCCGATTCCTGGCCGTTCCCGTCAAGATCATCGCGAAGAGCGGAACGGTCACCGGAGCGGAGTGCATCAAGATGAAACTGGGGAAACCCGATGAGAGTGGCAGGAGACGACCCGTCCCGGTGAAGGGTTCCGAGTTCACCGTGAAGACGGATATGATCATCGCCGCCATCGGTCAGCGTCCCGAGCTTCCCGCAATGGATAAGAAGGTTGGCACGACCGCCTGGGGCACTATAGAGGCGGATCCGGTAACCCTGGCAACACAGATGGACGGGGTCTTTGCCGGAGGAGACTGCGTAACGGGACCGGCGACACTGATTGAGGCCTTGGACATGGGAAACCGCGCCGCCGAGGGGATAGACGCCTACCTTAATGGAAACACCCCGGCAGAGCAGGTATCCTTCGCGGGCGTCGATCTGGCGAAGCAGAGGGGACGGGGCCTTGTGGTTAAGAGTCCTGCGGCCGATGTTGCCTTCCTCGATCCGAAGGAGAGATCGGGCGGGTTTGAAGAAGTGGAAGGAGGCTTGTGCGCCGTTGACGCCACGCACGAGGCTCAGCGCTGCCTTCGGTGTTACCGGGTTGTGGTCTGGGAATAAGGCTTATATAACATAGAGCGAGTAAGGTGATAAGAATGCTTAATATCGTAATAGACGGGAAAAAGGTCAAGGCGCAAGAGGGTTCAACCGTACTGGAAAACATCCAGGCATTGAAGATAGAGATCCCCACCCTGTGCCATCACAAGGAACTCACTCCCTTCGGGGCCTGCCGCCTGTGCAGCGTGGAAGTCAAGACCAACGGAACGTGGCAGCTTGCCACCTCATGCAATACCCCGGTCGAGGGCGGCATGGAGATCGCTACCGCCTCCGACAAGGCGAAGGAGAGCAGGAAGGCAGCCGCGCAGCTCCTCTATTATAAGTACCCCGAGACCAAGGCGGTCAAGGAGATCGCACAGAAACTGGGCGTGGAGGTCTCTCCCGAAGAGGCCGAAGGTCACGACTGCATCCTCTGCGGCTTGTGCGTCAGGACATGCAGTGAGATTGTGGGCGTCAGCGCGCTGACCTTCCAGGACAGAGGCCGCGGCCGGGATATCGACGAGCCGAAGATCATCTTTGACCCGAATGTATGTATCGGATGCGGAGCATGCGCCTACGTCTGCCCCACCGGCTACGTGAAGATGGAGACCGACGGCGACCGGAGGATCATCTGGGACAAGGTCTTCAAGATGACACCCTGCCCGGTATGCGGACGATATTTTGCACCGGAAGATCAGCTTAAGTACATCAGCAAGACCACCGGTGTGCCCTTCAGCGAACTGGCTACCTGCGTCGACTGCAGATAGGATGTTGAAAAATTCGGCGTTGTAAAAGAGTAGGAACTCTGATAGAAGCTCATTTCGATTTTTGAAATGCAAATATTCCCCAGTAGCTCAGTTGGTAGAGTTCCGATTTCATCGGAGTTAATCATCGGACGAAAGGGAAGTGCAACGTGATGATTTGTTCCCCAGTAGCTCAGTTGGTAGAGTCCCGACTCTGTCGGAATTAACCATCGGATACACGGGGAGCTTGCAACATGACAATATATTCCCCAGTAGCTCAGTTGGTAGAGCAGATGGCTGTTAACCATCTTGTCCGTGGTTCGAGTCCGCGCTGGGGAGCCAGACACCATAGAGGGCGTTCACTGATACAGTGGGTGCCCTTTATTTTTGGCATTAGCTGTTTCGAACGGCTGTTAATCCCGATTTATCGGGATTCGA
>CAYXUH010000094.1:0-2674 GCA_964468685.1 uncultured Syntrophaceae bacterium
AAGAATACCTTCCATGAAAACAAAAACAATCCCATAATAACACTACATTCAAAACACCATATATTGTGCCTTGATTTTCAACACCACATTCCATAGTGTTTTTCCTTTACAAAGGCATACGACTCTGGTAAATTTTCCCGCATAGATATACGAAACGTGGTCTTATCGGTACCCGACACAGGATTCTGTCACATGAAGCTAAAAAAACTGGAAATACTCGGATTCAAATCCTTCAGGGATAAAACCCCCATCGATCTCTCGCGCGACATTAACGCCATCGTTGGGCCGAACGGGTGCGGAAAAAGCAATATCGTGGACGCCATACGATGGGTTATGGGTGAGCAGCGTATCACGATGCTCCGCGGGAAAAAGATGGAGGATGTCATCTTCAACGGAAGCGACGACGCACCCGCAGTCGGCATGGCTGAGGTATCCATAACACTGGAGAGCAATGGCCATAAAATACCGGAGAAATATGCCAGCTATCAAGAGATTACCGTCTCCCGAAAGATATTTCGCGAAGGCGAGTCTGAATATTACATAAACAAGGTCCCCTGCCGCCTCCTCGATGTGAAGGAATTTTTCATGGACGTAGGTGTCGGCGCACGAACCTATTCGATAGTAGAGCAGGAGAGGATCGCAAATCTCGTTGAGGCGAAACCGGAGGAGAGGCGACAGTTCATCGAGGAAGCGGCGGGGATCATGAAATACAAGACACGGAGGGAATCCGCTTCCCGAAAGATGGAGGCAACAAAGCAAAACATCCTTCGCCTCGCGGACATCCTGAGGGAGGTGCGCTCCCAGCTGAATGCCACATCACGACAGGCAAAAAAAGCCGAACGATACCGGGAACTGAAAAAAGATATAAAGGGATACCAATTGACCCTATCGCTCCAGACCTATTCGGAATTTGCCTCGAAAATAAAGGATTTTGAGAGATTGCGGATTCCTCTGAATGAAAAAGTCCTTGCCGCCCAGACACAACTGAAAACCTTGGAGTCCGTCATCGAGGAGATCAGGACTCGGCTCGCCGAAGGTGAAGACGCGATAGGGACCCTCCAGGACCGATACTACGGTATAAAAAACGAGATAAACATAGGGGAACAAAAGATAAAATTCGCCCAAGAGACCATCTTGCAGTTGGAGGACAAAAAGAAAAGGGACCTCGCAGAGATAGCAACGCTCACAGAACGAAGGGGGGCAACAGAGGGGGAGATAGCCCTCCTGAAGGAACAGATGGCCGAATCGGACGGGATCATTGCGAGCATGAAGGACTCAATCGATGGCGATCGGGAAGCCGCCGATATCCTGAAGGCTGCGGAACTGGAACTGAGCGATAAGCTTGAAGGGGAAAAATCAAAGCATATCGACGCGATAACCGAAAATGCTCGTTTGGGTAATCTTCTCGTGTCTCTCACAAAGAACCTCGAAGACCTGGAGAGAAAGGCGCAGAGGGAAGACGGGGAGCTGGAGGAAAACAACAAGAAACTGAGCGATCTCAAGAATAAGCTCGCAGCCGTGAAATCCGCTCTGTCATCCGACAGGGAGAGGATCGAACTCCTCAAGAAGAGGGGAATCTCCACGGGGGAAAAACTTGGTACTGCGAAGGATACCCTCAGGGGCATAGACGCACAGATTGAAACACTCAAGGAAACGATAGGGGCAAAGGGTTCGCGGCTTGCATCCCTGAGAGAACTTCAGGAGAGACATGAGTGGTGCGACGAAGGGACGCGAAGCATCCTGGAGGTGACACGCAGCGGTGCGCTGGAGGAAGATATCCACGGGTTGGTGGCAGACCATATCGAAGTCCCGAAGCAATATGAGACCGCCGTAGAGGCCGCCCTGGGTGAGAAACTTCAGTACATCATCGTCGAAAGCCAGAAAAACGGGATGAGGGCTATCGACTACCTGAAAAAGAACGCCTCCGGGAGAGGAAGTTTTGTACCGCTGAACGCCGGAACAAAGTCTCACCCTGCCCGGCCGGATTGTCCCGATGGGGTCTTCAGGTTGTATGATCTTGTCCGCACCACCAATGAGACCTTCAGAGAGGTTGTTCATCACCTCATGGAGGGAATCCTCCTGGTTCCCGATCTGACTGCAGCTGTCCGCCTGTCGGAGGGGGGCGACCCCGAGGAAATCTATGTTACGCCTGAGGGAGACATACTCAGATCTGATGGTGTGCTGACGGGGGGAAGCGGAAACGGCGGGGGCTCGTCACTGGCCGGCAAGGGAGAGATCGCAGACTTGGAAGTGCAGATCAAAGAGCTGACAGATATTTTTGAAGCCGAAAAGGAAAAAAGAGGTGCACTTGCCGCCGAGATAGCACGTCTGGAGGAGGAAACTGCCCAGGTGCGATCGGAAACACACAGACTGGACCTGGAAATCAATGGCCGGGAGAAAGATATAGAAAGGCTGGAAGGCGAAATAAGGTGGATCGGACAGCGTATCAATGTCCTCGTTTTCAACAATGAGAATCTTGAATCCGAGAAAATACTCACGGTGGAAAAAATAGCGGCCGTTAAGAGCGATATCACCTCCCGCAAGAGCGAGGCGGAGGAGGGGAACAGGCGCATCGCGGCCCTGCAGGAAGAATGGAAGGGGGCCAGAAGACGGCTGGAGGAGAGCGAGAGAAACCTGACTGAAAAGAAGATCATCTTGACATCTGCGGAGGAGA
>CAYXUH010000094.1:2774-6333 GCA_964468685.1 uncultured Syntrophaceae bacterium
GGAAGACATCTGAAGACCTCTCACGGCAGTTGAGTGAGTTCGAGATGGAAACACGCGAAGTGGTCATCCAGGCCGAAACGCTGAAAGAGAGCGCGCGTGAAAAACTGGACGTCGACCTCGACGCCTCTCTGCCCGCATTTGAGAAAATAGACAGCTCCGAAGCGGAAGACCTGGGGAAAAAGCTTGAAACACACAAAAAGAAACTGGATGAGTTTGGAGAGGTGAATCTCCTGGCCCTGAGTGAACATGAGGAGCTCAAAGAACGCCACGATTTCCTGGCGACCCAAATAAAAGACCTGAATTCGTCACTGGAGACACTTCAGAAGACCATAACGAGGATCAATCAGATATCCAGAAAGCGGTTTTCGGAGACCTTTGAAGCCGTGAACAGCCACTTCAAGGAGGTCTTCCCCAGGCTCTTCCCGGGCGGGAAGGGGTCCCTCCGCCTGACCGATGAATCCGACATGCTGGAGACAGGCGTCGAGATCGACATACAGATCCCCGGAAAGAAGCGACAGAGCCTGTCCCTCCTGTCGGGGGGAGAAAAGGCACTCGCCGCGGTGGCCCTGATATTTGCCATCCTCATGCACCGTCCGTCTCCCTTCCTGATCCTCGACGAGGCGGACGCGCCTCTCGACGATGCGAATGTCTCTCTCTTCAGGAAACTGGTGAACGACATCTCCGCAAATTCACAGGTCATATTCGTCACCCACAATAAAACCACGATGGAGGCCGCAGACAACCTCATCGGCGTCACCATGCAGAAGAGCGGAATATCCACCACGGTCTCCGTGAGCATGAACTGACCCCCACGGGAGTTTGGATCTCCCGCCCCCCACAGATCACCTTCTTGCCATCCCCGGTAAAGTCGTCTATAGTAGCGGGGGTTCGGGGTACGTCCGGGCTACTATCCAGAAGGGTCGAGTACAAAAATCATACACATGGAAAACGACGACGATAAAGATTTTTTTGTAAGGCTTAAACAAGGTTTGTCAAAGACAAGAAGTGGGTTTGTCAGGAATCTGGACGAGATGATCTCGGGGGAAAAAATTATTTCCAGAGACATCTTTGAAGATATCGAGGAGATACTGATAGGGGCCGATCTGGGGCCCGCCTTTGCCTCTGACATGATTGAAGAGATGAAATACCGGGCAAAGAGAAACGAGCTTAACAGTCCGGATGCGCTCAAGAGTATAATGAAAGACCATATGACAAACATCCTCAAGGCATGCGAATCGCCGCTGAGGATTCCCAAGGGGGAGCCCTACACGATCATGGTGATCGGGGTGAACGGGACAGGGAAAACCACCACGATAGGAAAGATGGCATCACGCTTCAAAAGGAACGGAATACCCCTGCTCCTTGTCGCGGCTGACACCTTCAGGGCAGCGGCCATTGAACAGCTCGAGATATGGGCGGAGAGAGTCGATGCGCCCCTCATCAAGCAAAAGATGGGGGCGGACCCCTCCGCGGTTGTCTTTGACGCGATCCATGCGACAACGGCCAAAAAAGCCGTCATGATCATCGACACGGCGGGAAGGCTCCACACAAAGACAGGCCTCATGGACGAGCTCAAAAAGATCAGGCGTATCATGGGCAGAGAGCTCCCGGGTGCCCCGCATGAGACGCTCCTCGTCCTCGACGCGACCACCGGACAGAATGCCGTCGTACAGGCACAGATGTTCCATAAGGAAATCGGCATCACCGGCATAGCGCTTACAAAACTGGACGGCACGGCGAAGGGTGGGATCATTATACGGATAGCGCAGGAAATGGGGATACCGATCCGGTACATAGGCGTCGGTGAAGGGCTGGACGATCTGCGGCGATTCAAGAGTGAGGAATTTGTGGACGCACTGTTCGGGTAGTGAGGGTGCGATGGGGAAGATATTCGCAATAGGCGACATTCATGGATGCCTCTCCAAACTGGAGGCGCTCATTCCTCAGATCGATATCGACAGCAAAAACGACACCCTCGTGTTTATCGGGGACTATATAGACAGGGGTCCCGACTCCAGGGGGGTTGTGGATTTCATCCTCAACCTCAAGAAGGAAATATACACGGTCATATGCCTCAAGGGAAATCACGAACAGATGTTTCTCGACTATGTATGCCATGACAGAGACGGGGACTTTTATCTCTTCAACGGCGGGGACGCCACGATCGCATCATACGGGTACCGCAAGACACCGGCAGGGAGAAAGCTCGACGTGCCGGACAGCCACATGAGCTTTTTCCACTCCCTGCTCCTCTGGCACGAAACGGATGATTATATCTTCGTTCACGCGGGGCTTCGGGAAAAGATTCCCCTCAAGGACCAGGAGGCCGATGACCTGCTGTGGATACGCCATGAGTTCATACGGTCTCCCTATGATTTTGGAAAGACCGTTGTCTTCGGCCACACCCCGATGCCACATGCGGAGCCCCTGGTGCTCCCCGGGAGGATAGGGATCGACACAGGCGCTGTCTACGGTGGGCTTCTCACCTGCATGGAACTGCCATCACAAAAGATATACCAGGCATAGAAATGAAGATCATCGAATGCATCCCCAATTTCAGTGAGGGAAGAGATTCCGGAATCATCACGGCCATTGCGGACGCAGCGGCAACTGTTGCCGGCGTCAGGATCCTGGATTTCAGCATGGACTGCGACCACAACAGAAGCGTGCTGACCTTTATCGGCCCACCGGAGACCGTGCTGAATGGAGCAATCGCGGCCTGCGGACGGGCCGCCGAGCTTATAGATATGAGAGGACACGTCGGCATCCATCCCCGCATCGGTGCTGTTGACGTCGTTCCCTTCGTCCCTCTGGAGGATGCACAGATGGCAGACGCGATCGAAATAGCGCACAGGTTCGGACGCGTCTTCGCCCGGGAACATGACGTCCCCGTCTACTTCTATGGAGAGGCGGCGCTCAGCCGGGAGAGAAAAAGGCTGGCGGACGTTCGGCGGGGACAATACGAGGCCTTCGGAGACAGGATGAATGATCCTGCATGGAGGCCGGACATCAGTCCCGACAAGTCGGGATTCAACCCGCGTTTGGGGGCGACCGCCGTAGGCGCGCGCAAACCCCTCATCGCATTCAACATAAACCTCGATTCAAACGATATCGGACTTGCACGGGAGATAGCCCGGTCGATACGGCATTCAAGCGGAGGGCTGCGCCATGTCCAGGCACTGGGGATGCTGCTCGGAAGCAGGAACATCGCCCAGGTCTCTATGAACCTTACCGATTATGAGGTAACTTCCATCCGCGCTGTTTTCGACACCGTACACAAACAGGCGGCCCAAAAGGGGGTCGATATCCTCGAATCCGAACTGATCGGCCTCATCCCCCGAGCCGCCCTTGAGGGAATACCCCTGGATCAGATCAAACTCCTCGATTTCTGCGAGGAAAGGATCATAGAGAGCCACTGTCGTGTACCGATCGCCGAGAGGAAATAATCCCCCCAATATCGTTGACTCTCTTCTTAAATAATGGTAGAAATCCCACCTTCATATGTGCCCCCGTAGCTCAGTAGGATAGAGCAACGGATTCCTAATCCGTGTGTCGGGCG
>CAYXUH010000095.1:0-6184 GCA_964468685.1 uncultured Syntrophaceae bacterium
CCTTACTCCTTACTCCTTACTCCTTACTCCTTACTCCTTACTCCTTACTCCTTTTATGATGTTGTCGGCGTCCTGTATATCCACCGATTCCTGAACGCCGTCCTTCATGTCCCTGAGCTGGGCGGTCCCTTCCTCCATCTCCTTCTCTCCGATGATCAGCGTGTGGGAGCAGCCAAGCTTGTTTGCCCGCTTCATTTGACTCTTGAGGCTCCTGTCCGAGAAGTCCATTTCTGCCCTGATGCCGGCGTGCCTGAGCGTGTTGCACAACGAGAAGGCACGCCCCTGGGCCTCGTCTCCCAGCGCCGCGATAAAGATATTCGGGCGCCCGGTGTCTTCCCCCTCCGTGTCGGGGAGCATGGAGATGAGGCGGTCGAACCCGATCGCGAACCCGATCCCCGATATGGCCGGTCCGCCCAGCATCTGAACAAGGCCGTCGTATCTGCCACCCCCCGTGACGGCGTTTTGCGCTCCCAGTGCCTGGGTGGTGATCTCAAAGGCGGTCCGGGTATAGTAATCGAGACCCCGCACCATCCTCTTGTTTATTACCGGGGAAACGCCCAGGATTTCGAGGGACTCCATCACCTTTTCAAAATGCTCCCTGCATTCGCCGCAGATGAAATCAAGGATCACGGGGGCCCCGGCTATCGTTTCCTGACACGACTCGTTTTTGCAGTCAAATATCCTTAGGGGATTTGTCCCGAGCCGTCTGCGGCAATCCTCGCACAGCTTGTCCTCTCTGTCTTTCAGGAAGCCGATCACCTTCTCCCGGAATGCCGGACGGCAGGTGTCACATCCCAGCGAATTGATTTCGAGCTTCAACTCTTTGAGCCCGAGTTCGTCCAGGAAGTACATCAGCATCGACATCAGCTCAGCGTCTATGCGAGGGTCCTCCTGTCCCAGAAACTCGACATTGATCTGGTGAAACTGCCTGAATCGTCCCTTCTGGGGCCGTTCACGCCTGAACATCGGTCCGATGGTGAAGAGCTTCGCCACGGGATCCTTTTCGTACAGGTGATGTTCTATGTATGCGCGGATGACCGAGGCGGTCGCCTCCGGGCGCATCGTAAGGTACTCATTCCCGCGGTCGAGGAAGGTGTACATCTCCTTTTCGACGATATCGGTGGCCTCGCCGATACCCCGCTTGAAGAGTTCGGTCTTCTCCAGGATGGGAATCCGTATCTCCTGGATACCAAAATTGAAGAATATCTCCCGTATCTTCTCCTCGACGCGCTGCCACTTCGGTGTCTCATCCGGCAGTATGTCACGAAACCCCCGTACCGAGGTTATCTTTGCCATTGCACAGTATATCTCCCATGAATTTAAAGTGAAACCAATAACATATATCGGAAGAAAAGGCAAAATGGAAAGGGGGCGGTTCGGTAAAAATACCGATGGTTTTCCATACTGACCACGGTTTTCTTTGGAAACATCACTGGGGCCGTATGGTTTTTACCGTCTCTCCGTCTGTTCGTATGATAACCGCTCCGTCGGTATCCGTTCGCAGCACCTGTACCGCCGCCCGGGCGTACCGGGCAAGGACGTCGGGGCGGGGAAAGCCGAAGGCGTTATCCGAGCCGCAGCTTATGACGGTGATCTCGGGGCGGACCGCCTTGAGGAAGGGCGTAGTGCTGGAGGCATGTCCTCCGTGGTGGGGCGCCATCAGGATGTTGGCTCTCAGGTCATGGCCGGAGGCGATAAGGAGGGTCTCGGCGGTGCCCGATATGTCGGCTGGCAGGAGGATGCTCTTTGCGCCGAAGGTTATCTTCATGACGATACCATTGTTGTTGTAATCGGAATCAGGGAAGTAGAGACCTTGCCCTGAGGCAGATCTTTTCGGGTGGAGTATCCTGATGGTGGCTCCCCCGATCATCCGCTCCGGTGTGTCCACTCCGACGATCTGGTGAGGGATGCCCTTCTGTCTGATGACCTCCAGCAGCCTGCGGTGGGATATATTCCCCGACTCCTGACCGTTCGACCAGATCTCCCCCACCTCAAAGTTTTCCGCCAGGAAGGGGAGACCGCCGACATGGTCCTGATCGGGGTGTGTGAGGACCATGATGTCTATCTTTTTTATCTTTTCGCGCCACAGGTAGGGTCCCACCACGTATTTGCCTATATCGAAGCTCCTGTCGTAGAAGCCGCCGCCGTCCACCAGCATGATACTCCCCCCGGGGAATTTTATCAGTGTGGAGCTTCCCTGTCCCACATCGATAAACGCCATTTCGATGTATCTATTCCCGACGGCGCGCAGGTTCGTGTAAAAGGCATCGGCGACGAAGAAGAGGGCTATCAGACCCAGGGAGAGTGCCAGCAGCCTTTTCTCGTTAGCCCGGTACAGGTCTTTGAGGCGTTTGATCCCGGACGGGGAAGGAGCCCCCTTAAGGCCGCCGGACACCGCGCCTTCTTTCGACTTCCACGCTTTTATCAATTGCACTCCGGCGAGGACACAAAGATAGTAGGCAGTGATTTCCAGAGGCGTCGGTGTTGTCACCGGGAGACTCGAAAAGGGGAGTGAGGACAAAAAGCCGACGATGGAGACGGCAATCCGGATAAAGAAAGAGGCAACCGTTATGAGTACCGGTGCGAGCGGAGCGAAGGGAGCCGTCACGATGAGCAGCATCCCCACCGGGAGGGCGGCGAACCCTATGATCGGTATGACAAACAGATTGGAGAGAAGCGCAATGGTTGAGATCCGGTTGAAGTAGAGCGCGATGAGGGGGGCGGTGCCGATCACGGCGGCGAGGCTCACCAAGGTAAAGAGCAGCACGGAGGTCATGCCCTTTTTGAGGATTCCTCTTCCGGCCGGTTTCGGGATCACGCTGCCCAGCGTCGGGACTAAGAGCAGGATGGCGGCGACCGCTGTAAAGGAGAGCTGGAAAGAAACGTCGAAGAGGGACGCGGGGCTGATAACGAGGATCAGAAATGCGGCAAATGCCAGTATGTTCAAAAGATCGCGACCCCTCCCGGCAAGGAGCGCTACGAGATAGCAGAGTATCATGATGGCGGCTCGTATGGTCGATATGCGAAGGCCGGCGATGAAGGTGTACCCGAGGACGGGTATAATGGAAAACAGGGCGGATACCTTGAAAATATCGAATCTCAGGAGGAGGTATTCGGAAGATCTCATGAAGGCCTTCGCGATGAAAAACGAGATAAAGGCTATGATCCCCACATGCAGCCCCGATATGGCAAGGATGTGAGAGACCCCCGCCCGGTTGAAGTCCCTGATGATATCCTCCGGAATTCCCTCTTTCTCTCCCAGTAGCAATGCCTGAAGCACACCGCCTTCGAGGGAAGGGGCGTTCTCCAGAATGAGATCCCTGAGGAGGGATCGGTATCTCTCTATCCGCGTCCTGAAATAATTTCCGGCGCTTTCCCGGATGATGACGATGTTCGAAGGACTGCTTATGTACCCGCGCAGGCGGATACCCCGGTAAAGGAGGTATCTCCTGTAGTCGAAACCACCGGGATTGTTGAAATTGTGCGGATATTTCAGTTTTGTCTTTGCCCTGATATAATTGCCGTATTTGAATACGGTATTGCTATCTTTTACGGAAAGGAGTATCTTTCCCTTCACGGGAAGGGGGGCTCCATCCTGAATGATTCTGGTGGTCTGTATGACAAGGCTGGTCTTACCACGCAATGTCCGAGGAGGGGTGCATACCCGTCCCTCAACGGTCAGTCGGGATTTCCCAGCGTGAAGGGCGATGTCGTCCCTGCCGCAGGAGGGATGAAGATACAAATCTATAGTGAGGGTGCCCAACAAAAACAGCGACACAAGCAGACAGAACCAGAGAGAGCCCTTTCTCCCTGTGACAGTTGTGAAGAGCAAGGCTCCAAGGGCTGCCAGGAGTGCCGCAAGTATCGCGATACCAGGTATCGTTACCATACTTCCGGCAGTTATTCCCAAGATGAGTGCTATAAGCAGGGGAATAATGGGTCTTTGCATAAGAATTACTCGCCGTATAGTTGTTTAACGCCGCGTTAGTGCCAACAGTATCGGAGGAGATTCCTTGAAAGACAACCAGCAGGAACAAAAGAGCGTAAAGGCAAGAGTGCAGTGGCTGCTGTTCTTCAGGCTTGCGATAGCGTCATTCCTGCTTGGCATCGTGTCCATTATTCAGTTCAGGATGCCTGACTCGCTGTCCGTCGCGTCCATCCATTTGATATATAGCATAATAACGATAACATATCTCCTGTCCATTGTGTACGTCTTCCTGCTGAGGTCGATACCGAGTATTCGCATAAATGTGTATATTCAGAGCTCGTTCGATGCCTTGCTGGTTACCGGCCTCGTCTATGTTACGGGGGGGATAGAGAGTGTTTACTCCACACTGTATCCTCTGATTATCATATATTCGGTCCTGTTTCTGGGGAAAAGGGGAGGGGTGTTCGTTGCCTCGGCTGGGAGCATACTGTACGGACTCCTGATAGATCTTGAGTTCTATGGTGTTATTCACCCGCTGTACAGTGAAACGTATCAGTACAACGCTGAGGCAGGGGCCGTCTTCCTGCGGATATGCATTCATATCGTCTCCTTTTATATCGTAGCCCTGCTGGCGTCTTTCCTGGTGGGGATAGAAAGGAAGACAAAGACACTCCTCTCAGAGAAGGAGAGCGCCTTTGATCAGCTCGATATCCTCCACAAGAGTATTATTGAATCCGTGGGCTCCGGTATTATGACAGTGGATCTTGGGGGGATGATAAAGACCTTTAACCGGGCGGCTGAGGAGATTACAGGGATTTCATCTTACAACGCCATGGGGAGGGTCGTTGACGATATCTTTCCCGATTTTTCCGGGGTACTCGAAAGGGTGAAGGAGAAAAGGAAACGTTTTCCGGCGCAACGGTTCGAAATTGCGCTGTCATCAAACGGCAATGATACGGCACTGGGTTTTTCTATATATCCCCTTATTGACCCGGAAGGAAACGGGATTGGAAGGATATTCATATTCCGGGACTTGACATCCATCAAGGAGATGGAGCGGGAGATCGAGAAAAACAGGAAAATGGTGCTTATGGGTGAGATGTCGGCGGTACTGGCGCACGAACTGAGAAGTCCCCTCGCGTCGATCAGCGGCTCCATAAAGCTCCTGATGGAAGGGCTCGAACTGAAAGGATCGGACAGAAAACTGATGGAGATCATCCTCATGGGGAAGGATCAGCTGGAAAACCTCGTGAGGGATTTTCTCCTTTTTGCCAGGCCGGATACCCGCAATCGCTCCACGGTAGATGCCGGAGACATTGTCCCCGAGATTCTTGAGACCGTTCGCTTTTCCCCGGGGTGGAATGGTAATATTGAGATCGTAAAAAATCTGTGTGAACACAATGAGGTATACGGAAACGGCACGGAGATACGACAGGCCCTGTGGAATATCGTATTGAACGCCCTGCAGGCGATGCCGGATGGCGGGGTGCTGACAATCGAAACCAAACCGGATGTTGATAAGGACAATCGTGAGGTTCTCGAGATTTCTGTCAGTGACACCGGTTGCGGAATAGAAAAAAAACAGATGAGCACTGTGTATGAACCGTTCTACACAACGAAGGAAAAGGGTACGGGGCTCGGACTCGCTATTGTAAACAGGATTGTTGAGAGCCACAGGGGTACATTCAGGATTGAGAGCGAACTGGACAAGGGGACGCGGTGTGTCGTGGTCCTGCCTGTTACCGGTCAGGGGTCAGGGGTCGGGGGTTAGGGATATAGGGGGAGGGGAGGTCAATGATAAAAAGTTACCAGGATTTAGAAGTCTGGCAGAAGGCCATGGATTTAGTTGTGATATGCTATCAATTGACCAGGAAGTTTCCCCAAAGTGAGACTTATGGGCTTGCAAGTCAGATGCAACGTGCCGCCGTGTCGGTGCCGTCAAATATCGCGGAGGGACGTCATCGAAAACACAGCAAGGAATTTCTGCAACATCTTTCAATTGCTTATGCTTCTCTTGCAGAGGTGGAAACACATGTTCAGATAGCCGGGCGATTAGATTACATCGATAAGAATCAAGTAAAGAATGTATTGGATCAGACATCGGAAATAGGAAGGATGCTCAATGGGTTGCGACGGTCTATCGAGAAAAAGCTCTGACGCTGATCCCCGACCCCTGATCCCTGAAACGAAAGGAGTTAATGATGGCCAGAATTCTTGTTGTCGATGACGATCAGGGGATGAGGGATTACCTTGAAA
>CAYXUH010000096.1:0-6161 GCA_964468685.1 uncultured Syntrophaceae bacterium
ACTGTGTGTCTTTGATGATGTGATCGTTCCCTGGGAACGGATCTTTATGTACAGGAAATTAGAATTTTCCGAGCAAATGGAAGACTTGTACAAGTTTTCGTTTTGCTTTGATGCGTGAGAGCCGGACATGGGGGACGGGGTCAAACCTTTATATGTGATGTTTCATGAGGTCACCGAATGTAAAGAACGAAGATTTGGCTCCTCCTACACCTGTGACCCCCTTTTTCTACCCCGCGGAGACCGTTCGGCACAGTCACCCTCGCACAGTGTAAGGACACAATCAGGACCAGGGCCCCCGTGTGCCCAGTTACCCCCGAAAATGTGTGTCGGAAAAACGATCGGTTATCAGGACGAACTGTCAACTGGCGAAAATTTCTTGACAAAGGATTCTCAGGATGTCATGTTCTCCGTACTTCCCGGAGGAGGGTTGTTTTCTGTTGGATGTACAGAACGAGAAGGTGGCCCCCCCCCTTTTCGAAAAATAAAGGAGGATGGAATGAAAATAGTCGTGGGCTACAAAGAGTCAAAACTGTCAAAGGAAATTCTGGATACGGTAAAGCAACACGCAAAGGCCTTTGATGCAACAGTCTACCTTATCTTTTCTCTTGAAGGTGGGACGGGTGAGAAAATCGCTGAAATCGATGCGGCCAAAGGGGAACTGAGTTATGCTGAAGGCGTATTGAAAGAAGCGGGAATCAACGTTGAAGCGGAGCTGCTGATTCGCGGTCTTTCGCCCGGTGAGGATATTGTCGAATTCGCAAATGATAAGGAAGCCGATGAGATTGTCGTGGGCGTCAAGATGAAATCGAAGGTAGGCAAGTTTCTCCTCGGATCAACGGCCCAGTATGTTATTCTCAACGCCGACTGTCCCGTTGTAACCATCAAATCGTAATAAGAAATCGATCGGGGGAAATCTTCACGGCAAGCGTGCAGATTTCCCCCTTTCAATACAGCCATCACTTCCATGAAAAGCCTTTTCTGATTGCTGGCCAAGGTAAGCCTCTCAGATAATCCCCCATTCAGGCAAAACGGCCACCGCGACTATTTTTCTCTCCCTCAAAATGTGCTACAAGAGATGGAGGAGTGTGTATGGATCGGTATAACGTATTGATCATCGGATCGGGTCCGGCCGGACTTTTTTCCGCGCTCTGGCTTGAGCGTCTGGGTATCGGCAGGATCGCCATCGTCGACCGGCACCCCTATCCCGCCGGGGGCCTGCTCAACGACGGCAAGCTGAATTTCGACTATCGAATCGGGATCGACCTGGATGAACTTCAGATCGATCTTGCCGCGGCACAGGGGCTGATGGACGAAATCAAACAGGTCCTCACACGTTTCCCCCGCTGTCAGCAGGTAACCTTTGTCGATCACAACAAAAAGATCCAGGGATTGAGAGAAATCGCCGGGGAGCACGGGGCTCAGTTCATCGCGCCAGAGCAGTGGCACTGGGGGACCGACAACGGCAAGGCGGTGGTCGACTATCTGAGAAGCTACCTCAAAAAGACAGACTTCCTGCTGGGGACGGAGGTGTCCTCCATCGAGAGGGCCGGCGAAGGGTACCGCCTCACCGGCAGCCGCGGTCAGGAAAAGGTAAACTATACGGCCAGGATTGTCCTTGCCGCCCCCGGACGGAGCGGCGCTTACTGGTTCCGGGACGTGGCGAAGCAGCTGCACGTCGAGCACAACTTCGGCCCGATCGACGTGGGGATCCGGCTTGAACTGAACCGAAAATTCTATGACGCCATAACCGATATCGTATACGACCCCAAATTCATCTTCCGCACCGCGAGGCATGGCGACAGGGTCAGGACCTTCTGCACCAACCCCGGCGGCCGGGTCCGGGTGGAAGACTACTTCCAATTCAAGCTGGTGAATGGTGACGCCCTTTCCGGTAGAAAGACAGGGAATACGAATTTTGCCCTGATCAATACCATCGCGCTGACCAAACCCTTTTCCGATACGACGGAATTCGGGCAGATCATCGCCAAACAGTTCTTTCTGCTTGGTGGCGGCAGGCCGGTAGTTCAGAGGATAGGGGATTTCCGTGAGGGAAGGCGGAGCGCTGCGTCAACCTTTGACAGCGCAACCCGCCAGTTCGGGTTGTGCAAGGCCACCTGCCATGCCACCCCGGGGGATATCACTTTGGGGATGCCCGCCCGCATCATTGACAATCTCTGGGAATCTCTCAAGAAGCTCGACAAAATCGCCCCCGGCATCCTCCACCCCTCCACGCTCATGTACGCCCCGGAGATCAAGTTCTTCGATACGCACTTTCCCACCGACCGGTACCTCGAGACGAACGTGCCGGGCATCTTCGTCGCCGGCGACGGCACGGGGAAGAGCCGCGGCATCGTCGGGTCCGCGATTTCGGGAATCATCGCGGCGAAAGGGATCGCCGGGAAGTACTTCGGATCCTAAACGAAATTATCCGCTGATCCTAATCTTCCAGCTCCACCCTGAAGCGGCAGACGCTGTCGCCCTTGGTGAGGAGCTTGCTGAATCCCGCGGTCTTGAACTTCGGGTTGAGTTCCGTCGCCATCCCTTTCAGGGATTCTCCCAGGAGGATCTCGCAGAGCTCCGGTTCCTTGGACCATGGTTTGGCGACCGGGCAGGTCTTGAGTTTTTCCTCGAATGCCTTCGGCGTCTGTTCGATGTAGCCATCCCAGTAGTTCGCGAAGGTGTCATCGATGAGGTCGTGGACCTTCGGCAGGTTCGAGCAATCCTTGAAATCTTCCTTTGTCGTGCCGGTCAGGGACATCCACATGCCCGCGCCCTTCCGGCCCCTCCTTTCTTCCTTGACCGGTCACGGTTTTTCAATTACGTTGATCGCGTAAAGATCACATCGGCAATCAGCCAGCCTCAGAATTTTTGGACGCATGGGGGAACATATGGCTCCTAAACTATGGAAGATCCTGTCGAGTACCCAGGATAAATCATACCGGGTGTTCAGCCTGCGCACCGACCGGGCGCGTTCGCCCCGGACGGGGGAGGCGCACGATTTTTTTGTCGTCGAATCATCCGACTGGGTGAATGTGATCCCCCTGACCCCCGATAACAAGGTGGTTCTGATAGAACAGTACCGTCACGGCGTGCGGGACATCACGCTGGAAATCCCGGGGGGACTCATAGAGGCACACGACACACCTGCCGCTTCGGCCAGCCGAGAGCTGAGCGAAGAGACCGGCTACCGTGAGGAGGAGCTGATATCTCTGGGGTGGGTGCACCCGAATCCCGCGCTCCAGGGTAACCGCTGTTACACCTTTGTCGCCACGAATGTCGTTCTCGAGGGGAGTCAGGATTTGGATGAAAAGGAGGACATCGAGGTGGTGCTCTATCCGCTGAAGGAGATCCCCGGCCTCATCCGCGGCGGGGCGATCACGAATTCACTGATCCTCGCCGCCTTCTACCGATTTTACATGGACTATCAACCAGCTGGAGTGTAGAAACAGGTGGGACAGGAAAGAAAATTATATGGACAGTAACATGCAGGGAATTGAAGGTTTGGGACACGAGGATCTGGCGCGCCTCATACTGGATATGTTGCACCGAACCGTTGTGCACCACACCCTCTGGTTCAGAGAGGTGGAGCACCAGATGGGGTTCGAGAAGGCGCTGGAGATCATGAAGACCGCCTGGCGCGACAGTTACGATGTGCAGATGAAACGACTTTCGCGTACCCTCGGCTTCGAAATGAAGGAGGGGGCCCCCGCGCCGCTGCTCGATCTGCCGCGCGAAAAGCTCCTTGAACTGGTTGGCAGTCTCGGCGCGAACTGGATCGCCGGGGACGGTGTCTGGTTCCAGGCCGTGGAGAACGCTTACGGGATGAACGACGCCAAACGGTGCAACGACTCCTGCTGGACGCGTTTTTCCCCCTTCGAGGCCTGGTCCATCAAACAGTTTCTGGGACTGGCCGAGCGCCCGGGGCTGGAGGGGCTGAAGAGGGCACTGAGATTCCGGATGTACGCCAGCGTCAACGTACAGTCTATTATTGATGAAGGGCCGGGGAGTATCATCTTTCAAATGAACGATTGCCGTGTCCAGTCGGCGCGCAAACGCAGGGGGCTTCAGGATTATCCCTGCAAATCCGTCGGCCTGGTGGAGTATGGCTGCTTTGCCGAGGGAATCGACCAGAGGATACGAACGGAATGTATCGGGTGCCCCCCGGACCCCCATCCGGATGAGTGGTTCTGCGCATGGCGGTTCACGATCCCGCGGGAAGATTGATCCTGACTACGTGAAAGGAACGTGCGATATGGAACAAGACAGATTCGATGAGATTCTCGCCAATGCATTCACGAGGATGCACCTGTACACCTGAGCCGAGGCCACCCTGCAGGGTTTGCAGGATCTGTGGAATCTTCCGAAGGAGGGTTGTTCGTGGGCCACGGCGGGGTACATGGGCGCCATCGCCATGGGGCAGACGACCTGCGGTCTCCTGATCGGCAGCGGCGCGGCCATCGGGCTGCGGTGCGGAGAGGGTAAAAAGGGGGTCCCGGAGGAACACGCACCCGACAGGGACCGGGCCATAGCGGGGGTTGCGAGGCTCTATCGCGATTTTCTGAAGGAGTTCGGAAGCACGGACTGCCGAACGTTGTGCGGATGCGACTATACCGATCCCGAGGATATAGAGCGCCGTATGAGGGATGAGGACTGGAAGGTAACCTGCGACGTTTTCCTGGAATTTGTCATGACCCGGTGTGCCGAGATGGCACGTAAGGAAAAGATATAACGGGACGGGAACTTCAGTGTCCCGTCGATACCACCACAATGGATGTCCCGGAGCCGGCTTTTATGGGCCGCGCTGTTTCAATATCACGGTATTACTGATCAATGCATACCGTTACGATTCTTCCGGGCTGTCCGATTTGACAAGAGGGGCCGTATGTGTTAGATGTGAACTCATGTGTAGAAACAGTATGTTGCAAAATTTCACAGGTGTGAAACCCGATGTTATTACCTCTTGGTACATACTTTACAAGAAAAAAATTGACGCTCTCCTCTGACGTTCAAACATTACCCTGAGGTTACGGGGAAACGAGTTCGAAACTACCCCTATATCGTTATCACCGGAATAAAGTTACCGATCGGAGAGACCTTTTATGATCACTTACGAATCTGTCACAAAGATATTTGGTACGGGGGGAGATGCCGTTACGGCCCTCGATAATGTCAGTTTCACCATACCACAGGGCGAGATTGTCGTGTTTCTCGGACCCTCGGGGTGCGGTAAGACCACGACACTGCGCCTGACCAACCGGTTGGAGACGCTCACACGGGGAAATATCACCATCGGAGACCAGAACATCATGGCTATGAACACCGTGGCGCTCCGGCAGCGCCTGGGATATGTAATTCAAGCCATCGGTCTCTTCCCGAACAAAACTATAGCCGAAAACATCGCCGTTGTCCCCAAACTTCTGAAGTGGGATAAAGAACGTATCAGTAAACGCATTGATACCCTGCTTGAAATGAATAACCTGGAGCCTGAGCTGTACAGAGACCGTTATCCCGCAGAACTCTCCGGCGGCCAGCAGCAGCGGGTGGGAGTAGCCAGAGGGCTTGCCGCGGACCCCGATATACTTCTGATGGACGAACCCTTTGGTGCCATCGATCCCATAAACAGGGAAGAGATCCAAAATGAGTTCCTCAAGCTTCAGGCAAACCTGAAGAAGACCGTAACCTTTGTCTCTCATGATATACACGAGGCGATAAAGATGGGTGATCGTATTGCCATCTTCGACAAGGGACGGCTGGTCCAGTATGACACGCCCGAGATGATTTTGACGCAGCCCAAAAACAAATTTGTCGCGGACTTTGTCGGTGCCGACAGGGCACTGAAGGTCCTCGGACTCATGCGGGTAAGTGATGTTATCAACCGGAAGCCTAAGAACATTATCCAGGGGACCGACCGTTCACAGGACGCATTACATTTTCTCGAAGAAAAGGGGTTTCGCTACGGCATCGTGATCGAACGAAACAGGCCAATAGGCAATGTAACGCAAAAAAGCCTCAAGTATGAAGAAGGGCCGGTACGGGACGTGGTGGAACGATATCCCCTGTTCCTGAGGGAAAAAACCTCGCTCCGGGATGTTCTCTCCTTTATGCTTATGCATGATGCCGGAACCTTCTGTGTGGTGGACGAGGATAAAAACTTTGCCGGT
>CAYXUH010000097.1:0-6095 GCA_964468685.1 uncultured Syntrophaceae bacterium
GCAGCCGACGCCTGTAGCAGGGCGGGGCTGGAGATGCCCCCCTTCACCCCGAAAGCGGCAAAGGAATTGAGGTCCTTTATCCCGGCCGGCGGGAATATTATCAGAAATCCCATCGATGCCATGCCGATCTTCCGCGACATGGAGACCTTTCAGCGGATGATTGACCTGGTATCCTCCCAGCCCCAGATCGACATGCTTATCATATCTCTGTCCCTTGACTGGCTCTACGGTCTTGACAAGGGCCGGCAGATCCAGAAAGTAACCGACTATCTGTCCGGGCCGGTGGGCGATGATCTACACGGAAAACCCTTTGTCGCTAGCTGGAGAACCCATCGGAACAATCCCGCGATACGAGAGGTGGGATGCCGTCTCGAAAAGCAGCTCCTCGAGTCGGGCGTCCCCGTCTACCGGGGATTTGAGCAGGCATCGATGACCCTTGCCCGGTGGGCGCGCTACCACCAGTTTCTTCATGCGCGCGGACTGAAGTAACATTTTCACTCCCCGGGATCATGCTCTATCCGCTCCCATCAATCATTCTTTGTTCTGCAATCCGCACCCTAACGGCTTGGTTGACTTGGAACACGAAAAACAGTATCGTCGACACCGGAAAACATATGGATATGCGTGCGACGCAAGAGGTGTCATATGGATGCAACCTGATCCGGACAAGCCGGAACCGAAAAATTTATCGCGAAAGCACGAAATTACGAAAACACGAAAACACGAAAAATATGATTTGATTTCAAAAAGGTCGGATAAAGATGAGGGATCAAGAAAGAGACCGGGACCAGTTGCTGAGTGAGGTAGCGGCTCTGCGCCGGCGGGTTGAGGAGCTTGAAGAGGCGTCGCATCTTGAGGACCTGCAGACCACAAGAGAATTGAAATCAAGTGAGGATAAGTATCGTATCATTCTTGAGAATATGGAAGAGGCCTACTTCGAACTCAACCTTGCCGGAAACTTTGCATTCTTCAATACGGCGACGGTGGAGATGCTGGGGTACTCGGCGGAAGAGCTAGGGCATATGAACTACCGTGATTATGTCCTCCCCGAGACGACCATTAGATTATTCAAAACTTTCAATAAGATATATCGAACGGGGGAGCCCGCGGAGATATTCGATTACCAGGTCATCCGAAAGGACGGTGACCGACGATTCCGCGAGATGTCGGCATCCCTGATCCGGGATCCGTCGGGTAGCCCGATCGGATTTCGGTGTCTGGCACGGGATGTCACCAAACGAAAACTGGCCGAAGAGGCCCTGAATAAAAAGGAAGAGGAACTGGAGAGAAAATCCGCCTCCCTTTTCGAGTCCAATGCGGCCCTGAAGGTCCTGCTGAAACAGAGGGAGGAGGACAAGGTAGATCTTGAGAGAAACGTCCTGTCAAACGTCAGGGAAATCGTTATGCCGTACGTCGAAGAATTAAAGAAAGGGGGACTGGCAGTCAATCAGAGCGTCTGTGTCGATACGATTCAGACCAACCTGGAGAACATCATTTCACCCTTCCTGCGTAACATTACATTAAAACACTTCAATCTCACCCCGAAAGAATTTCAGGTGGCCAACCTCGTCAAGGAAGGGAGGACCACGAAAGAGATCGCCGAATTTCTGAATATGTCAACGGGGGCGATCGATTTCCATAGAAACGGCATCAGAAAAAAATTTGGCCTAAACAACAAGAAGGTCAACCTCCGATCCTATCTGCTATCACTCTCATAGATACTATAAGATTTTCCCTTATATATTCCTTATAATTATTCCATATTGTATTTTCTGCATGGCCCTGTATGCTCCCCGCCAGATGGATAGGGTGCTTACGGATAGGTGAAGAGAATACAGAGGAGGTATTGACGGTGGAATATAAATATGACGTGAGAGATCTGCAGTTTATCCTGAAGGAGTGGCTTCCCATGGAGGAGGTCCTGGCCTGTGACCGTTTCAAGGACAACTACGGGCTGGAGGATGTCGATATGTACTTGAACGAGGGATACAAGGTGGCGCGTGAGGTTGTCAGCCCTATCAATGCCGAGGGTGACAAGATCGGCGCCGTCTTGAAGGACGGTGTGGTAACGGCACCCCCGGGATACGCCGATGTGTACAAATTTCTCCAGGAAAACGGCTGGGGGTCCACGAGCGAGTGCGTCGAGCTGGAAGGCGGGATGCCGCTGAGCCTCTACAAGGCCATCTTCGAGATGAATACGGCGGCCTGCCCCGCTGTCATGTCGTATATCAAGCTGACGAGCGGTGTGGCAAACCTTTTCATCGAGTTCGGCGAGGAGAAGGACAAGGACCTATTCCTGCCCAAGCTCCTCAGCGGCGACTGGCAGGGGACGATGTGTATCACCGAACCGAACGCTGGCTCCGATGTGGGTGATTCCACGACGAAGGCCTTTCCGACGGATGATCCCGCGATCTGGAAGATCAAGGGCACCAAGATGTTCATCACCGGCGGGGACGCGGGGACCTGCGAGAATACGATCCATATGGTTCTGGCGCGGCCCGAGGGGGGCGCTCCGGGATCGGCGGGCCTCGGCCTGTACATCGTTCCCAAGTATCGGGTGAATGAGGACCAGTCACTAGGCGAGTTCAATGATGTGATAACGGTCGGAATCGAGCACAAGATGGGACTGAAGGCTCATGCGACGGCTCTCCTCAATTTTGGTGAGGATGACGATTGTTACGGTATCCGAATGGGCCCCCTGCCCGACGAGAAGGGACGATCCAGGGGCCTGGGTATGATGTTCAACATGATGAACGAATCCCGGATCGGCACGGGACACAACTCCAACACGCAGGCCGCGGTTGCTTACGCTTACGCTTCCCGGTTTGCCACAGAACGCATTCAGGGCAGGCCCTTCGGCGATGCGAAGGCCGAACGGGTTCCCATCATCAAACATGAGGACATCAGGCGGATGCTCCTCGATATGAAGGCTCTCACCGAGGGTGTCAGGGCCATGATCTTTAAGGGCTTCTACTATCTCGATATAGCCGGAAACGCGGCCGACGCAGAGAAGGCCAAGACCTGCGCCGGTCTGGCGGCGGTGCTGACACCGCTGGTCAAGGGTTACGGGAGCGAGGTGAGCCTCGGCGTGATCGCGGAGGCGATGCAGGTGCTGGGCGGCGTCGGCTATACCACCGAATATCCCATCGAACAATCGATGCGCGACTCGAAGATCCTGACCATCTGGGAAGGGACCACCTTCATCCACGGGAACGACCTGGTGGGTCGTAAGATGAGAATGGAAGGAGGCATACCCTTTGACAACTGGATGTCCACCATCAAGGGGTTTATCGATGCCAAGGGAGACACTCCCGGCCTTTCCGATGAGATAGGACGGCTTCAGAAGGCCTATGACTGCGTCGAGGAGATACGCGCGCTCTACGGCACGTGGTACGCGAATATGGACGGAAAGAAAGAGTTTATCCCCCTCAACGCGGTTCGTGTGATGACGATATGCGGGCAGGTTCAGGTGGCTCAGTGCCTGCTTGAGCAGGCCGTGATTGCCGCGGGGAAGCTTGCGGATCTCCCCGAGGATCATTTCGACCGTCCCTTCTACGAGGGGAAGGTGGCCAGCGGTCGGTACTATGCCAACCAGGTCCTTCCCACCGCGTTTATGCTTACGGAAATGATCAAGAGCGAGGATCGGACCTGCCTGGACTGCCCGGAGGACGCCCTCATTGTCAAATAGGCCGCGTGACCGGGTGCTGTTTTTGATAGATAATAAAAATTCTAGATAAGGAGTTATTGAATATGAAAGAGATTTATCTTGTTGATGGTGTCAGAACCGCCGTGGCGCGTGCGGGAAAGAGGTCCTGGTTTACGAATGTCCGGGCCGATGACCTCGCAGTACGGGTTATAAACGAACTAATTCGGAGGATCGGTCTGGAAAATAAGAAGGAGCAGATTGATGATGTAATCCTGGGCGGGACTAGCCTGATGGAGGATATGGGCTCGAACATCGGTCGGTTATCCGTTATTATGGCCGGTCTCCCCTACAGTGTACCGGGGTGTACCATTGACCGTTTCTGTGCCTCGGGATTGCAATCGATCGCGAATGCCGTTGCGGCCATCAATATAGGATGGATGGATTTGATTGTCGCAGGGGGCGTGCAGCATATGACCCACATCCCCATGGGAAAGGGATCATCACCCAATCCCCGGCTCGGAGAATTCGCCGATCCCCGCATGAGTTCTATGGGCTACACGGCGGAGATGGTGGCCCGGGACTTTAATATCAGCAAGGAGAAGCAGGATCAGATGTCTGTGGAAAGCCATGCCAAGGCCCATAAGGCAACGGTCGATGGCCTCTTCAAGGAAGAGATCCTTCCCATTGAGGCGGATATTCCCACGAAGGATGGTGGCACGGAGCGGATGGTGGTCGACCGGGATCAGGGTATCCGACCCGAGACGACGATGGAGACCCTTGCGACTCTCCCCACGGTATTCATGGATGACGAGAAGGCGACCGTCACGGCGGGAAACTCCAGCCAGGTCAATGATGCCGCCGCCTGCGTCCTGGTTGCCAGCAAGGAGAAGTGTGACGAACTGGGGCTGAAACCGAAGTTGCGGCTGATCGACTATGCCGTCGTCGGTGTGGACCCCAAGTATATGGGGATCGGGCCCTCCGTTGCAATCCCGAAGGTCCTGGAGCACGCAGGGATGACGATGGATCAGATCGGCCTGTGGGAGGTCAACGAGGCCTTTGCATCCCAGGCCGTCTACTGCACGGAAAAACTCGGAATCCGCGATCACGAACTTCTCAATCCGCGGGGAAGCGGTATCTCGCTGGGCCATCCCCTGGGATGCACGGGGAGCAGGATCGCCGTTACACTGATGCACGAGATGTCTTCCTATGGCGTCCAGTATGCCGTTGAGAGCATGTGCGTCGGCCACGGCCAGGGGGCCCCGCGGCCATTTGGGAGTGGGTTGGATAAGGGACCTTGTCCTTTGTGGCAAGAGTCAAAGTATAGTATATAGCGAAACAAAATATACGAAAAAGGAGCAAGTCAATGGCAAAGGAATTACCGCTGGAAGAGATCAAGAAGCTTGTGGGGACGGAGGTTTACGTTTCCGGTTGGAAGAAAATCGAACAGGATCAGATCAATCAGTTTGCCGGGGCCACGGAGGACCACCAGTGGATTCATGTGGATCCGGAGAAGGCGGCCAAGGGGCCGTTTGGTACAACCATTGCCCACGGGTTTCTGACCCTGTCGCATATCCCCTTTTTCAGCTACCAGGGCGCCGTCACGCCGGTGGGGGCGAAGATGTCGATCAATTACGGCCTGAACAAGGTCAGATTTCTCAATCCGGTCGCCGTGGGATCCAAGATACGGGACCGGATCGTTCTCGCGAACGTTGAGGAACAGCAGGGGGGACGGATCCTCATAACGACGACCCACACGATCGAGATCGAGGGACAGGAGAAACCTGCCTGTATCGCCGAATCTCTTGGCCTGGTTTTTGTGTAAACCGTTTTAAAAAAATGGGGGGAACAAAATGAGAACAAAGGAACAATATCTTGAAGGTTTGAGCAAGATGAAGCGGAACCTTTATTACAACGGTGAGAAGATCGGTCGTGACCATGAAGACTTCACCCCGAGCTACAATATCATGGGGAGCACCTTTGAACTTGCAGCGAACCCGGAATATGAAGGTCTCCTGACGGCAACCTGGCCTGCTCCGGCAAGGGGGGTATCGCAAGCTTCGGCGCGCTCCATGGCGGCGGATCTCCCCGGATGGAAACCATCGCCATCACGACCCAGGACGACATTGACGCCCGCAGGGAGGTTGTGCGAAAGATCGCGGGGATGACGAAGGATTGATGCTCCGGCATCAATCCTAGAGAGAGCGGGGCTGCAATCGTGCAGCCCTTGCGAGGGAGTTGAAACGATGATCACGAAAATTTTTGTTGCCGGTGCGGGACTGATGGGAGGCGGAATCGCCCAGGTCTGCGCGCAGGCGGGGTATGAGGTAACGATCCGTGACCTGACCGGGGAACTCATCGAAAAGGGACTTAAGTCGGTCCGCTGGTCGGTGGGGAAGTTTGTGGAAAAGGGGAAAGTCTCGGGCAGTGTTGATGAGATCATGGGCAGGAT
>CAYXUH010000098.1:0-3661 GCA_964468685.1 uncultured Syntrophaceae bacterium
TGACACCACCAGAATATATATTTGATAATACTGGCATCGGTGAATGATACCCTAGTAGAATCTGTATCCGCAGTCAAATGCAAAATAGAAGGGCAGAACAGGGAGAGAGCCTGAGCACTCGAAGACCGGACTCGAAGACCGGATTGATTAAAACAGGGCAAAAGGGTATAACCCCTGTGAAGGAAGGTGGCTGTCATGAAACCGAAGATACTGTTTATGGGGACTCCGGAGTTCGCCGTCCCCTCGCTGAAGGCCCTGGTAGAGGCCGACTACAATATTGTGGGAGCCGTTACGCAGCCGGACAGGCCGAAGGGGAGAAGGGGAAAGCCCGTTCCTCCACCCGTCAAGACCTGTGCGCTGGAGATGGGGATCAAGGTCTACCAACCCGACCGCGTCCGGGACAATGCCTTTCTGGAGACATTTAGAAGTATATCCCCCGACATGGTGGTGCTGGCCGCGTTCGGCCAGATACTCCCCAAAGAGATTATCGAATTTCCCCGATTCGGATGCCTCAATGTACACCCATCTCTCCTCCCGCGATACCGAGGGGCGGCGCCTATCAACTGGGCTCTAATCAATGGAGACCGCAAGACGGGTGTGACCATCATGCTGATGGACGAGGGGGTAGATTCGGGGGACATCCTGCTGCAGGAGGAGATTGCCATAGATCCCGAGGATATCTTCGACGACCTGCACGAAACGTTATCCACAGTAGGTCCCGAGCTTCTCACCCGGGCCGTCCGGGGTACCGTGGACGGGACGATTACCAGGACCCCGCAGGATCCATTCCTCGTTACCCTGGCACCCCTCCTTGAGCCCGGGGTGGGGCATATCGATTGGAACGACGATCCGGAAAAGATCGTCAATCTCATCAGGGGTCTCTCCTCCCGCCCCGGGGCATACTCCTTTATCGGGGACAAAAAGCTGAAGATATTCTACGCCGTGGCGGGGAAAGAGAAATCCTCGGGAGAGAAGGAACCGGGCACGCCGGGGAAACTGATGGAGGCAGGGCTACAGGTTGCAACAAAAGACGGACACGTCTATCTGAACGACGTGCAGCTTGAGGGTAGAAAACGGATGCTGATTGAAGATTTCCTGAGAGGACACCCCCTGACACCAAATGACATCCTCGAATAAAAGACCTCACGTAATAAAGGACACCCCACGCACCCTGGCGGTTCAGATTCTTAACAGGGTCGAGGAGGGGGCCTTTGCGCAAACCCTCCTGGATGCGTTTCTTTCACGCACTGTCCTCCCCACTCCACAGGACAGAGGGCTCCTGACACAGATTGTCTACGGAACGCTGCGCCTTCGAGGCCGTCTGGACTGGGTTATACGCAAGATATACACGGGCGACTTCGAAACCATGGAACCGGGGATACGTAATATCCTGCGTGTGGCACTCTATCAGATGATATTTACGGACAGGGTTCCGACGTATGCCGCGACGAACGAAGCGGTCGAGATGACCAAGAAGCTGTTACCCGGACGATCAAACCTGGTCAATGCAATCCTTCGAAACGCGGCGAGAAGGATGGATACGATAAAATATCCCTCCTTTGATAAAGATCCGCTGTCTCACATCTCGGTGGTTCATTCGCACCCGTTATGGCTTGTGCGGATGTGGGCGGAGGAGCTTGGGCTTGACGAGACACGTGCTCTGTGTGAAAGCAACAATGAGATCCCCCCACTGGCGGTCAGAGCAAACCGGCTGAAGACTACCCGGTCCGACCTGATCGCACGGCTCGAGGAGTCGGGTTGCGGGGCAGCCCCCTCACGTCACTCACCCGAGGGTATCGTCCTCTCCGGTATTCCCGGATTCTTGGGAGAGATGCCGCCGTACAAAGAGGGACAGATGCAAATACAGGACGAGGCCTCCCAGCTTATCTCCCTCCTTGTGGATCCGAAACCGGGGGAAACAGTATTGGATGTGTGCGCCGGTGTGGGGATCAAGACAACGCACCTCGCCCAATTGATGCGCAACACCGGCAGGATCGTCGCAATGGATATCAACCGAAAAAAGATCGAACCCTCGCAGGTCCTCGCCCGCAGGCTCGGCGCAACGATCATCGAATCGATTGTTCACGATGCGACCCAGGACCCGCCTGAGGATTTGCGCGAACGCTTTGACCGGGTCCTCGTGGATGTCCCCTGCTCCGGTCTGGGAACGCTAAGAAGAAATCCCGAAATCAGATGGAATACTGCTCCCGAGGATCTCTTTGCATACCCCCCCCTCCAGAGAGAAATCCTGAACCGCTCGGCTTCCTGCTTGAAGAAGGGGGGAACCATGGTATACAGTACCTGCACTATCTCATCCGCGGAGAATGAAGCGGTCATCGGGGGATTTCTTGCCGACAACCCCGGTTTTGAATGTGTCCGCCCCGCCACCGTGCCGGTCGATACGCTGGACGAGGGCGGGATGTTCAGGACATTCCCCCACCGTCATGGGACGGATGGCTTCTTCGGGGCCGCACTCAAAAGGAAAGGAGGGTAAACCATGACACAGTACAGACCGACCCGCGAGGAGGCACTCGCACTCCTGCACCAGTACAATACGAGTGACAGCCTGCTCAAACACGCCTATGCGGTGGAGGGGGTTATGCGCTATTGCGCGCGAAAGAGGGGCGAAGATGAAGACGAGTGGGGGATTATCGGGCTCGTTCACGACCTGGATTATGAACAATTCCCCGATCAGCACTGCACGATGACCCGGAAAATACTCGAAGAGAACGGCTGGCCGGAGGCATATATACGGGCGGTCGTATCCCATGGATGGGGGATATGCTCGGACGTTGAACCGGAGAGTACCCTGGAGAAGACACTGTACGCGATCGACGAATTGACAGGTCTCGTCACGGCCAACGCCATGGTACGTCCCTCCAGGAGCGTCATGGACATGAGCGTGAAATCGGTCCGGAAGAAGTGGAAGTCTCCGGCGTTCGCCGCGGGCGTGGACCGGTCGATCATTCAAAAAGGCGCAGAGATGCTGGGCGTTGAGATCGGTGAACTGATTGAAGATACCATCAGCGGTATGCGTGAGGTTGCTGGCGAGATAGGCTTACAGGGTGATATTGCAGAAGATATGGGTTCCTGAAAGAGGGACTAGTTCATCTTTCTCCTGTCCGAACCGCCGTAAAGGCCCCCCGCGCCCCGTACGGGATCAACACCGACAGTGACCCACTTTTCCTCGGAGTAGCGATAAAACCGCTTGATCTTATTTTCACGGATCAGTTTACCAAGCACCGTGCCGACGATATAATCATAGGAATTATCTATGTATTTAACCCTTAGATATAGCCCTGGATCCGGCATTTCACATCACCTCCTTTAGGAGAATTGTAGCGCAGATCACAGGAAATTTAAAGCACAAAGTGAAAAGCGGGGTCAGGTCTTGCTTTTTGCCGCCCTGGACACAACATCACTCCCCGTGAATGTGGTTCTAGTCGGCATGGCGGCGATATCATTCACCTCCCACCTGATGGCAAAAAGCAAGACCTGACCCCATGCGCTCCCTCAAATAGATTGACTTTTTATCAAAAAAAATATAGCAAGATTGTTTAAACAAATGCTCGGAAGGACCAATACGAATGTTTCTGAAACAGATGCAGGTAGGGCATATGGCGGTATTCGCCTATATCGTCGGTGACAAAGAAAGCGGAGA
>CAYXUH010000098.1:3761-6093 GCA_964468685.1 uncultured Syntrophaceae bacterium
ACCCTCCCCGATGAAACTGTTGTCCTGCCGGGACACAACTACGGGAGGATGCCTACATCTACCATAAAAAACGAACGGGAAAACAACCCGTTTCTGAGATAAAAGAGAGAATATCCTATGGAACATAATGCCGTGAGCACCACAGATTTTGAACAATTGAAGCTCTTCAGCAGGGGCAAGGTACGGGATGTATACGAAGTGGGAGACAGCCTCCTTATCGTCACAACAGACCGGATATCCGCCTTTGACGTCATTATGACCGATCCCGTCCCCGAGAAGGGAAAGATTCTGACGCAGATGTCCATCTTCTGGTTCCGCGAGATGGAAGACATCATCCCGAACCACCTGATCACGACAGACGTAAATGACCTTCCCGAGGAATGCGCCCCCTACAAAGAAATATTGGAGGGGAGGAGCATGTTGGTCAGAAAAGCGGCCGCCCTTCCGGTGGAATGTGTTGTACGGGGATACCTCAGCGGCTCGGGATGGAAGGATTACTGCACCGAAGGGTCTGTTTCGGGGGTGCGCCTCCCTCAGGGCCTGACAGAATCGGCACGCCTTCCGGAACCAATCTTCACGCCTTCGACCAAGGCGGACGGGGGGGAGCATGATGCCCCCATGACACGGCGGGAGATGGAGGCTCTAATCGGCCGCGACATGACGGAGAGGGTCATCTCTGTCAGCATGGGGATCTACGACAGGGCACGGACAATTGCCGGGAAGGGAGGCATCATCATCGCCGATACCAAGATGGAATTTGGAACCGTCGACGGACAGCTAATACTGATAGATGAGCTCCTGACCCCCGATTCATCAAGGTTCTGGCCTGAAGATGATTTTGAGGAGGGCCGTCCCCAGAAGAGTTTCGACAAGCAGTTCCTGAGAGACTATCTCCTCTCCATACCGTGGGATAGAAAACCACCAGCCCCCCACCTCCCGGAAGAGGTCATAACGGAAACAATCAAAAAATATAGAGAGGCCCTGAGTCGCATCGTAGGGTGAGACTTTTTGACGGCACCCTGCTTGACATGCCGACAGACCGTCGTTATCTTAGAAACACCGTTCGTATACCCCACCACAGGTCCGTGCGAACAGTAAATTCATCCACCGAACGGGAATCCATACAATAGATCATGAAAAACGATTACTACACAATCCTTGGCGTAGGCAACGACGCCTCAACCGACGAATTAAAAACATCCTACCGAAAGATGGCCTTGAAATACCACCCGGATAGAAATCCGGGAAACACAGAGGCCGAAGAAAAATTCAAGGAGGCAGCCGAGGCTTACGAAGTCCTGTCCGACCCGAGAAAGAGGGAGATTTACAACCGGTATGGGCACGAGGGGCTCCGGGGAAATGGCTTTCAGGGATTCTCGGGGTTCGAGGATATCTTTTCGAGTTTCGGTGACATATTTGAAGGCATATTCGGGTTCGAGTCCGGCGGTTCACGGTCACGAACGGCAGCCCGGCAAGGGGCTGATCTTCGCTATGACCTGAAGCTTTCTTTTATGGATGCGGCATTCGGAATATCTCCGGAAATAGAGATAGAGAGACTCGAAGGGTGCGATACATGCGGAGGCAGCGGCGCTAAGCCCGGAACACAGCCCTCAATATGCCCGACATGCCGTGGTGTAGGACAGGTAACCAAGTCAAGCGGCTTTTTCAGCATCAGTTCCACTTGTCCTCAGTGTCACGGCGCCGGACAGATAATAGAGTATCCCTGCAAGGCCTGTCGTGGGACAGGGAAAACGAAGTTGAGAAAATCCATACAGCTAAAGATACCACCGGGGGTGGAGACCGGTTCGCGCCTGAGACTCCGAGGGGAGGGCGAAGAGGGAACGTTCGGCGGTCCCAGGGGAGACCTGTACGTTTTTATGTACATAGAACCGCATGAATTTTTTGAAAGGGATGGAACCAATATCGTATGCCGCATCCCCATCCCCATGACCCGGGCCGTCCTTGGCGGGACTATCGAAGTTCCCACGCTGGAGGGAACGGAACGAATAAAGATACCCAAGAATACCCCCCACGGCAAAGTATTTAAACTGAGAGGCAAGGGGATCCCGCATCTTCGGGGATTCGGAAGAGGGGATCAGCTTGTTCAGGCTGTGGTAGAGATGCCGACCTCTCTGAGCAAAAAGGAAGAAAACCTGCTCAAGGAATTTGCCAAACTGCGTGGCGAACTATAGACACCATCCAGTCTTCTTATCAAAATGCCTTGACTTGAAGGGGTAATGATACTACATGCGTAGGGGAATTGTTTGGTTAGGGTTTCAGAAAACTGAAGAGAGGGGGTACAGGAAGTGGCGGAAGGTACGGTAAAATGGTT
>CAYXUH010000099.1:0-5934 GCA_964468685.1 uncultured Syntrophaceae bacterium
GTCTGTATGTCCTCCCCCTTTTTCTGTATATGCTTCTGATCTTTCTCCTTTCCTCGATTTCACACTATCCGGAGACATATTCCGATCACATCAAGTAATGTTCGCAATTTCGAGCAGTGATGCCATTGAGATCACCGATGTATGCTGCCTGTTGTAATGCTATCCGTTGTTCCTGAATGAGTGGCTGTTTAATGCAAGGTTCCCCCGTCGACCAGCCCTCGGTTCCACCGGCCTCGAAAGGAACACTAGTGTCACCTTGTACTACAAGGTTACGCTTTAAATATTCCCAGAACCCTTGAGACCATCAATGTGGTTACCACCGGAATCCGTATATTCGCTTTTCCCATGATTCACTAAACGATGACCGTATCCTTTTGCGGTGATGTCTGTGTATTCTCACCAGGTATCTGAACAGACAACAAATCCACGTTTCACTTGGTTGAGTAATTGTGGCTGAAGATAGTTTGCTTAAGACACTATCATTCGCCCAGACCTTACCAGTCCGAAAGGTCAAACTAAACACGGCCTGTTTAATTGCACCTCTACCTTGCTATGCTTAACCGACAGCTCCCCATTTTCTTGACCTCCGAGATATGTTTCGTCAACACAACAGTCATTTTTACAACCGTTGACAATAATTCTTGGACAGTGTAAAAGAGCATTCCTCTTACGGCGCAGCAAAAAGTAAAGCCTACGCCTGTGATTGCGATAGCTGAGGTCCAATAATTATTTTTTGGTCATACATGCATATTCTGGATATAGGGCCGGAACATGCCCTCCGGAGGCACTAGTGAGTTTGAGGAAACATGCACTTGAGGAGGAGTCCCTTCCGTACCGGAAGACCCTGTCCCTGGCGGCCCTGTTTGACGGTGAGTTTAATATTGACTGGCTCCAGGAACTGACCGGGGGGAAAGCATCACAGATCTTTGCCGCCTTGGAATTTGGCGTTACCAATGGGTGGTTGTCCAGTAAAGACTCTGTCAATTTCTCTTTTATCGAGTCCCTAGAGCAGCAAAAACTTCAGGATTTCCTATCTCCCGATGAGAAAGAAACGATGCATCGGAGCATTGCGGATCTTTTGCTTCAAAACGTGCCCGATGGAGTCGATACGAAAAAGAGGGTGGCCCATCATCTCTTGTATCTATCCAACGACCTCGACGGATGCCGACTTTTAATCGAGAGAGGCGATATTCATCGAAGAAATTTCAGGGATGATGAGGCGCGTCTCTATTATGATAAGGCAATCAATGACCTCAGATGCCATAAGGGGGATCAGGGGGATCGACTCTTTATTGAAGCGGCGCTTCAGTATGCCAAGGTTTCCGCGGACAATACCGACCCGACCCGGGTGATCTCAATTGTGAAAGAGGCGATACGCCGTGCAAAATCCTGTGGAAACGAAGATTCTGTGGGTTTTCTGGAAATGCACTTGGGCAAGAGCGAATGGCTTCGCTCCCGGTATCGTCCCGCACTGCGGCATTTCAAAAAGGGATGGGCGTTGACCCGGGAAATAGATGATCCCATAACGCAGAGATCGGCCACGATCTTCGGCATATTCTTTCACTACTGGTCAGGAAACTACCGGGAGGCGGTCCAGAGCTACGAGGCCTTTGTCCCCGACGTGGAAGACACTTTCCCCAAAGGCAGCCTGCCCCTTCTGGCCGCCCTGACCGCCGGGGCCTGTCTGGGGCATACCGGTCTGTACTCCCAGGCCCTGGGAATGCTGCATGCCATTCGGGAACATAGCCGGAACATAGGGAACCTTTCTATAGCCGGTCTGGCGGGGACAACGATCGGCCATTTACTCCTGGAGCTTAACCGGCCTGAAGACTCCATACAGTGTATTGAAGCGTCGCTGGATGAAACGATAAAGAGCCGCAGCATCTATTCCCACTTAGGGGGGTTGGGGCTGCTCTGTTATGCCTTCCACCTGGTTGGTGATAATACACGAGCCGTTTCCATCTTGCGTGAATACCTTGATCTGAGCAGTCAGGCCCGGATGACGGTGAAGTTCAGTGCCGTCTGGATGTGGATCTGCTGGGCCATGAAAGAGGGGAGTTTCCCCCGGGTAGAGGGCCTTTCGCTGGAAGAAGAGATCGATTATTCCATACGGAGCGGGAACCTCCTCATGAAGGGCGTTGCCTACCGGTATAAAGCGCTCCTGCAAAGAAAGAAAGATCCATCCGGCGATGGTATCGTTCGCGATCTCAAAAAATCTGTCATTCACCTCAGGGCCTCCGGTCACCAGGTGGAACTGGCCAACTCGAAGGTGGAACTGGCCCGGGAGTACCTTCGGCTCGGTAATGAAAAAAAAGCCGTGGAATGGGCGGAACCGGCAGTCAAGACCCTCTATCCCCTCAATGAGGCACTGATTCCGGATGATATACGACCCCTTGTCAAAGATCTTCGTTCCGGTAATCTCCTCGAAGAAATATTACGGTTAAGCCAGGAATTGACGACCATTCGAGACTATAAGGATCTGTCCCGGCGTATCATCTCTACGATCAATCGAATCACCGGGGCCGAACGGGGTGCCATCTTCCTCCTTGAAGATCAGACCCCAGGCAAGATCGTCCTTCGGGCCGCAAAAAACCTGACGTCAGAAGACATTACCATGCCCGACTTCCAAACCTCCATGAGGCTGATTGAAGAGACAACTAAAACAGGCGAAGGGCGCATCCTGGAGCTGGATATCCGGGAACAATCCACTTCGGTAGGGACCAACGCTATCCGTTCGTGCATCTGCGTGCCCATGACCATTCGAAATAAGGCGATGGGGGTTTTATACCACGATAATCGACTGTTTCGGAGCGCCTTCAAGAAATCCGACCTGAAAATCCTGGACTATTTTGCGGCTCAGGCCGCTATCGCCATAGACAACGCCCAAGCATGGAAAACCCTGAATAAACTGTATGAAAAGCAACAACTGGAGAAGCAGTACTACGAAAAAGAGTACCTGGAAACCATTCACTTTGAGGATTTTGTGGGGCAAAGCCCGGCCGTAAAAAAGGTCTTTAGCCAGGTGGAGCAGGTAGCTGAAACCGATGCCACCGTTCTGATACTGGGCGAAACGGGGGTTGGCAAGGAGCTGGTAGCCCGATCTATCCACCGTAACAGCCCCCGCAGCAAGAAGCCCTTCATCCGGGTTCAATGCAGCGCGTTGCCTGAGACTCTGATTTCAAGCGAACTCTTCGGCCACGAAAGGGGAGCGTTCACCGGCGCAACGGCTAGACATATCGGACGCTTCGAACTGGCCAACGGCGGAACGATGTTCCTCGATGAAATCGGCGACATCTCGATGGATGTTCAGGTCAGGCTGCTGAGGGTCTTGCAGAGCAGGGAATTTGAACGGGTGGGCGGCCAGGAGACACTGCGATCCGATTTCCGTCTGTTGGTCGCTACCAATCGTGATCTCCAGAGGGAAGTTAGAGCTGGTCGTTTTCGGCAGGACCTGTACTACAGGCTCAATGTCTTTCCCATCGATGTTCCGCGTCTCAGGGACAGGGAGGGAGACATACCGCTCTTGGCCTATTATTTTTTGAAACTCTACGCCAGTAAATTTAACAAGCCCCTGGAAAGTATCCCGAAAGAGGAGATGGAAAAACTCTTGGCGTATGATTGGCCGGGAAACGTGAGAGAACTGGAAAACGTCATCGAACGGGGCGTTATCCTGAGTAATGGACCGTATTACAATGTTCCGGAACTGGAAGGCACCCATTTGGCAGTATCCTCCGAGCCACCCCCCATACGCCTGAGGGAGAACGAACGGGATCACATTATTCGCGTACTGAAAAAGACAGGGGGAAAGATTGCGGGAACGGGGGGCGCTGCTGATATCCTTGATATCCATCCAAACACACTCTTTTCAAGGATGAAGAAGCTGGGAATTCAGAGACAAGCGCACTATGTTTCCAGGATCGACCTGAATCCCCAGTCTCAATCTTAATGCAACATCATTTGACCATGCCCGCACGAGTGTGTTATCTCTCATCCCACAACTAGAAACCGGAAAGGAAGGAATCATGGATCTATCGATGTTTTCACTGGAAGGAAAGGTAGCTCTCGTCACCGGCGGGAGCCGCGGAATCGGCCGCTCCTGCGCACTCGCCCTTGCCGACGCGGGCGCCACCGTCGTGGTCAGCAGCCGGAAGATCGAGGGGCTCGAGCCCGTGGCGGAGGAGATTCGCGCGAAGGGCGGCAAGGGAATGGCCATTGCGGCCCACGTTGCCAGAACGGAGGATTCGAAGGTCCTCATCGAAAGGGTGACGAAGGAATTCGGCAGGCTCGATATCCTCATGAACAACGCCGGGACCAATCCCTACTACGGCCCCCTCATGGACCAGGACGAAAAGACCTGGGATATCACGATGAACGTCAATCTGAAGGGGCTCTTCTTCCTGAGCCAGCTGGCGGCCCGGGTCATGAAAGGCCAGGGCGGGGGCTCCATCATCAATACCTCGTCCATCGGCGGCCTGGTCCCCGGAGAACTGGGGGTCTACTGTGTGACGAAGGCCGCCGTCATCATGCTGACCGAAGTGATGGCCAAGGAGTGGGGGCAGTACAATATTCGGGTCAACGCCATTGCCCCGGGGGTGATCAAGACGCGCCTCAGCGAGGCCCTGTGGAAAGACCCGGCGGTGGGGGCGCAGGTGGAGAAGAACATGCCCCTGATGCGCCTCGGGGAACCGGAAGAGCTCGCCGGCGCTGTTCTGCTTCTGGCATCCGATGCGGGGAGCTACATAACGGGGGAGACGATCGTTGTCGACGGCGGTCGTATCTACGGAGAACCGGCCCACCTGGAAAAGAAATAGTTTCGTTACGGGGGGAGTCAGTCGAGCGGAGATCGGGTCGATCATATCGGCTACGCGTTTATCGGTATCGGTGCGTGAGCTGAATGAGGACATATGACAAAATGGAGGGAATGCAAAGGAATGGGAACACAGGAAGATCTGGATGTAATTTTTCACCCCAAAACGGTGGCCGTCGTCGGGGCCCCCCGGAAGAGACCTGAAGGGTGGGCGGGAATCTTCGGCAGTATACGCGATTACGGATATCCCGGGAGACTTTACCCCATCAACCCGAGAGCTCCGGAGGTTGAGGGCATCAGGGCATATCCCGACCTTGTCTCGGTCCCCGAGCCGATTGATCTGGTGATTATCGCTGTTCCCGCCCCGGCAGTCCCGGCAGCGCTGCGCGACTGTATCGCCTCGGGCAACCGGAACGTACACATCTTTACCGCGGGGTTCAAAGAGACCGGAGAGGAAGAGGGGTTGAGGCTTCACCGGGAGATCGAGACGATAGCCCGCGAAGGGGGGCTGAATGTCATAGGACCCAACTGCATGGGGGTGTTCACCCCCAAGGAACGGTTTGTGACCTGGATAGGGGCCCCCGAGAAGAGCGGTCCCGTGGCATTCATCAGCCAGAGCGGTGGCCATGCACAGGATTTTACCAACTTTTGCGCCCGGCTGGGGATCAATTTCAGCACGGTGATCAGCTTCGGCAATGCCCTGACCCTGGACAGCACGGACTTTCTCGAATACCTGGCCGATGATCCCGATACAAAGATCATCACCATGTATCTGGAGGGGATCAAGGACGGACGCCGGCTGCTCGAACTGGTATCACGGATCAATATAACCAAACCGGTCATTATACTGAAGGCCGGTCTAACGGAGGCGGGGACAAAGGCGGTGGCATCCCATACGGGATCGCTGGCCGGAGGAGAGCGGATGTGGGACGCCTTTTTCAAAAAGAGCGGCGCCGTACAGGCCCGTTCGCTCGAAGAGATGGCCTTTCTCACCCTCGCCTTCCGACACCTGAAGACGACGCAGGGCTTTCGCGTGGCCGTTATCGGTCACGGCGGCGGGATCGCTGTCTCCGCAGCCGACGCCTGTAGCAGGGCGGGGCTGGAGATGCCCCCCTTCACCCCGAAAG
>CAYXUH010000100.1:0-5873 GCA_964468685.1 uncultured Syntrophaceae bacterium
CCTAGAGCGCATCATGCAGGGTGCCAAACTGTCGCAGATTGCGGCGGGGACCTCGGAAGTTCTCAAGCTGCTCATTTACCGTCAGGGCACGAGGAGGATGAAAGAGGATTTGAAGGTTCCCCAGCGAATCGTTGATCCTGAGTTGAAAGTGCCGCTGCCGGTGGGGCATGCCACGACCAAAACAAAGGCCGAAAGCGAACTGGATGTACTCGCCATCATGGCCGAGAATTACCGGGTGAATCCGGGTCTGCATATGACCATGGATGACATCAAGGAATGGCTTGAGATCAAAGATGCCGCGTTGGTCGAATATCTGGAGAGCCTGGAGGCGAAGGGATATGCCGGACTGTATCGAACCCGCCGCGGCATCGAGCTGGCAAGGATCACCTTGTCGGGGCTCCAGACGGTGCACCCGCCCGAGTATTACAACCATATTCCGGAATGGGTGGAGCCGCAGGACATGTTTTAGCGAGTAGCTCAAAAAATCACCCATTGCCCTTATCAAAAGCAGAAAAAGGGAAACGGGAGAAAAAGAAGGAATGAAACAATGACCACCATCGGCCCTCACTCATATGAAGAGTTTCTTGAAATCGTGAGAGATTTTCACGGAAGTGTCGCACCCGGTATCGTTGCCGGGGGCTTCATGATTGACCTTGCACTGAAAAATCTCCCCGAGGGCGGGCTTTTTGACGCCATCAGTGAGACACAGAGCTGCCTGCCCGATGCGATTCAACTCCTGACGCCCTGCACGATCGGAAACGGCTGGCTCCGGGTCATCAACATCGGCCGGTACGCCATCACCCTTTTTGAAAAATACACGGGGGTGGGTGTGCGTGTTTCCCTGGACCTGAACCAATTAGAAGGGCGGTCTGAAATAAAGACCTGGTATATGAAGCTGAAACCAAAACATCAGCAGGATACGGAGCTTCTGTTCGAGCAGTTCAGGGAGGCAGGGTCGGAAATCTATAAGCTTGAGCATGTTCGTGTCAATCCGCAGTTACTCGGGAAACAGAAAAAGGGCGAGATCGTTCTGTGTCCCCTCTGTGGGGAACCATTCCGTTCGGATCGAGGCGGGGCCTGCGCCTTCTGTCTGGGAGACGAGCAGTATCTCGTCTCCGATGGTGATACGCCAGGCATTCAAAAGGAAATACCAGCGCTTCCGCCTCTGAAGCGAGTGCCAGTTGATGAAGCAGTAGGGCGTGTCCTCATACATGATATGACCCGCATTATACCAGGCCGGGAAAAAGGACCGGCGTTTAGACGACATCATGTAGTAACATCTTCAGATGTTGCAATTCTAAAGCAGATGGGGAAGGGGCATGTCTTTGTTGATGACGGAAAAATCAGCGACGAGGATTGGATCCATGAAGATGACGTGGCACCGGCATTCGCCCGGGCCATGGCCGGGGAGGGAGTGGCCTTTGATGAACGGCCGGTAGAGGGAAAGATAACCTTTCGAGCAGCCACTGCGGGGTTGTTTACCGTCGATCGCGTGCTGCTCGAACGGTTTAACATGCTTCCCGGCGTTATGTGTGCAAGCCGTTGTTCCTATTCTACGGTACAGGAGGGAGAGAATCTGGCGGCGACCCGCGCAATACCCCTCTATCTCTCTACCGAAGACTTTCGGCGCGCGACGGCCCTGCTTGGCGGCGGCCCCCTGTTTCGTGTTCTTCCTCTGCAACGGGCACAGGTGGGAATTCTCATTACCGGTACGGAGATTGCTCAGGGTCTCGTTGACGACAACTTCACACCCATCGTAACGAAAAAGATAGAGGCGTACGATTCCAAGGTCGTAGAAGCCATGATTGTCCCAGATTCACGAGAAGCTGTCTGCGACGGGGTCAAGAAACTTCTCGATGCAGGTTCGAATCTTATCGTGGCGACGGGGGGGCTTTCTGTCGATCCGGATGATGTGACGATGGCCGGACTTCTTGATGCGGGGCTTACCGATCTCCTCCACGGCGCTCCCATTCTGTCGGGAGCGATGACCCTTCTCGGAAAAATCGGTACCGTTCGGGTTATCGGTGTCCCGGCAGGGGCGCTCTTCTTCAGCGCCACCAGCTTCGACCTGTTGTTGCCGCGTCTGCTGGCACATCTTGAAATCACCAGGAAAGATCTGGCTCGCATGGCTTATGGAGGGTACTGCCTGAATTGCGAGGTCTGTAGATTTCCCTGCTGTCCTTTTGGAAAGTGAGCATCTGACTATGTATAACCAATTGCAAAAAAAACTGAAGCAGGTCCTGAGGGATCGGGACCTGTTGGATCGAGAGATCCATATAGAAACGTCTGTTCTGAAACCTGAAGAAGCAATCGGAACCCCGGAAAGACAGGATTTTCCCTTACTGAAGGGAAGGGAGGTTCTGATGCAGGCAACCTTTATGGACAGCCGGGGGCAGGCGTATACCGATGCTCCCTCCCGGTTTTCCGGTCACATAGGAGAAATCGCCGATCTGGAACTAAAGGGATCACGACAAATGGCATTGTTTATTGCCGCCCTGAACGCGGTTTTTAAACATGTCTATCCCGATCTCAAAACGATTCACTGTAAAGACGAAGATCCTGAACGGTGTGCGCAAAAAATCGCAGAATACGTGCAGGGATTAACCCCGGCGTCTGTCGGAATCGTAGGTCTGCAGCCGGCAATTCTGGAGTCGATAACGAAGTGTATGGGACCGGATCGTGTGTATTGTATAGACAGGGACGAAGATATCCGCGGTCAAATAAAATACGGTGTTCCTATCGAATGGGGTGACGACCGGGGCCTCAAACAATTGTTTGAGGAAAGCGCCCTTGTCCTGGCCACCGGATCCAGTGCTGCAAATGGATCGCTGCCCGACATTCTTTCTCTGTCCGCTGAAACCGGAACACCCGTGTATTTCTACGGTATCACCATAGCGGGGACAGCACGGCTGATGGGGTTGAATCATCTCTGCTATGAATCGCGGTAAGGAGGGATGTCTCGTGCATGCACGGGTATACTCAAAAAGCTTTTACAGTGTCCTGCTTCTGACACTGATTCTTCTGTCTTTCCTGTTGTGGCGGCCCGCATATGGGGAAAACCGTCAAGGCAGCGCCACCCCTTCGATCGGTATCGCCGTCGAGTTCATGGATCATGCCGCCTGTGCCTATGTGGCGATGGAGAAGGGCTGGTTCACCACTGCCGGCCTCAACATCCATACCTATGAAAGCTATGAAACAGGGATGGCCCTCGCCGCGGCCCTGGCCAGGGGGGATATCCAGGCGGCCTACCTGTGTCTGGTACCAGCTATCAATGTGTACAAAAACGCGGGGGTGCCGATACGGATCGTGGCAGGAACCCACTGGTACGGATACGGCCTCGTGGTGAATCCGGACCGAATCAGGACGGTGAAAGATCTGGAAGACCCTTCGATACGTATCGGCTGCGTCAGGGAGGGGGGCGCCGTGGATATCCTGATGCACAAAACGATCGACACGTATCACCTTGATGAGAAGAAGGTATTGAAGAACGTCCGGCGCATGAAACCGTCCCGTCAGATACTGGCGATGAAGACGGGTCAGCTCGACGCGGCCTTTCTGCCTGAGCACTGGGCAACGATGACCGAAAACTGCGGCGCGAAGATGCTGCTTACGAGCCGGGATATCTGGCCCGGCATGCAGGGGAGTGTTCTGGTCGTCAGAGAAGAGTTGATACAGGTCGCTCCTGAGAGCGTGAAAAAGCTGGTGGCGGTGACACAGAAGGCGACAAACTGGCTCAACCACAACAGGGAAGAGACGGCGCAGATACTGGCCCGGCAATTCTCCATCGAAACGAGAAAGCTTGGGCACGGCACCGCGGACGGGCGAAACGGCACGGCGGAGATTACACCGGAGGTCCTGATCCGTTCAATGGAGAGAATAGAATTCCGTACGGATATCGATCCCGGGATGGTACAGGAAACAATTAACTATATCGAGCGATTGGGCTACATACGGGATGGCGCCGACGCCCGGTCGCTCCTTGCGGTACCTGTGAACGATGAATAAATCGAGTTTCTTATCGGGGGTGTTACCCGTCCTGATTCTGCTCAGCCTGTGGGAGACCTTTGCGCGTCTCCATCTCGCCCCCAACAGTTTTTTCTTTCCCCCCTTTACCGAAGTGGTCCGCGAATTTTTTTCCCTGGCCGCAAACGGTGTCCTGGGGGGAAATTTCTTTTCCTCCCTGATTCGGGTTCTCATCGGCTTCACGGCCGGTTCGTTATGCGGCTTTATCATCGGAACCCTCATGGGGTGGAAGAAGGTCGCCGAAAACGCCTTCGGCCCCGTTATCAGCCTTCTCTACCCGATACCCGCCCTCGGATGGCTCCCCCTCCTCATGCTCTGGATCGGAATCAACGAACTGCTGCCGATTGCCATCGTATTCATCGCCTGCTTCTTTCCCGTCTGTTACAACACCATCACCGGCATCAAGGGAATCGACAACAATTACATACGGGCCGCCCGCACCCTGGGCGCCACAGAGTGGTACATCCTGGCATACGTGATTATCCCCCTGGCACTGCCCAATATCTTCACCGGACTGAGACTCGTGTCAGGGATGGCATGGCGGGTGATCATCGCCGCTGAAATGGTGGCAATCCCCACCGGAATCGGGAGCCTTCTCATGCAGGCGGAAAGCCTGGTACGGATCGACATTATCATTGTGTGTCTTATCGTGCTGTCCGTCATGTGTTTTATCTTCGAGCGCTTCTTTATATATGTGGAGCATAAAATGACCGTACGATGGAGATGATATGCCCGGCATTGAACTGCGAGGGGTGAGCAATTTCATCCTGCACAACATTGATGTGACGATTCATGACGGAGAATTCCTCGTTGTTCTCGGACCCAACGGGGCCGGGAAAACGACACTGCTGAATGTTATTGCCGGTCTCATACCATACGAAGGCACCGTCCTTTTTAACGGGGACGGGATCGACGATCTGCCGCCGTACCGCCGGAATATTGGTTACGTCTTTCAGGATCTGGCCCTCTTTCCCCACCTGAGCGTACAAGAGAATATCTCCTTCGGCCTGAATGCACAGAGTCGAAACGGTGAGGACAGCGAGGTGCGAATCAACCGGCTGCTGGATGACTGGGGGCTTGGATCTGTCGCGCACCGGCATGTCGGCACGCTCAGCGGAGGGGAACGGCAGAAGGCAGCTATCGCACGGGCGCTGGCGACGCAACCGCAGGCCCTCCTTCTCGACGAGCCCTTCACCAGCCTCGACCGCGGAACATCCATCTATCTTCAGAGAGAGATCAAGGCGATACAGCAGAAACTGGGGATAACGACCGTCTACGTAACACACAACCAGCGTGAGGCGGAAGAGATGGCAGACAGGATAGCCGTTATATATGACGGGGCCATCGAGCAGCTTGCACTGCCTGAAGATGTCTTTTTCTCTCCCGGAACCAAACATATCGCCGAATTTATCGGTTCACCCAATATTTTCCCCTGCGATACGCACACAAGCCTTACACGAGGCCTGGCGGAAATCCGAAGCGGCAATCTGACCATCGTTATCCCTGATGACGGGGAGACGGTCAGAAAGGTTGCCATCCTGCCACGCGATGTCTATCTGTCAAAAACCCCCATCCCCGGTCCGGACATCAACCGATATATCGGCCGGATTGATCGCTTGACACCATCACAGGGGCACACCCTGATCCAATTGCAGATTGTGGGGCATACCGTCCTGGCCGAACAGCCGACGGAGATTGCACATCGGATGGGTCTCGCCGTCGGGGATCGTGTCCATGTCGCTCTGATGCTCAAGTGGCTCAAGGTTCTGGTCTAGGGCCAGAACGCAAGCCTCTTCCCTGAGATATTGGGTATAATGGAAAGCAGGCCCGGGGGATACCTTCCCCCGGGC
>CAYXUH010000101.1:0-5742 GCA_964468685.1 uncultured Syntrophaceae bacterium
TGCCTTATTAACACACTTATCAGAAAAAGGCCATGTTATTATTTTACAGCCACTATGTAGACAAAGTCCACCGTCGACTTCAGATCTTCATAATGGATTCTTTTGGCCTCTTCCGCCAGGTCCGCCTCGATATCCCCGGTAGAATTGCGCAGCAGCAGCTTGATCGGGACTTCCCACAGCAGACCCCGGCTGTCCATAAAGATGGGGAGGGGATCGTACGTCCGCCGATCCACCTTGCTGAAGATATTCCTTCCGCTCTCGAGGGAGACCTCCCTTTCGGAAGACATCCCCCCCCATGATGACCCCCACCCTCATTTTTCCGGGCCTTGTTTTTTCCATAGCCGTTTTCCGCTTCATCAAAACCCTATCGTCAGGCCGACATACGGCCCCTTGAATTCAATATCCGCGTACACATCACTGATATTATCCACCTCCAGTTTCATGACTCTATACCCCCCATGGATATCCAGAAACGGGAATGGCGTGAAGGAAACCTCAGCCAGCCCTTCATAAAAGGTGTTGCCTGATGAGTATCCAATGCCCGTCCCTTTTACCCTTGCCTCCAGGATATCGGCGAGGATTCCCACATGCAGCGCCAGGCCGACCATGGGAACAGGCGCCTTGAAGTACTCTCTTTCATCAAATTCGAGGGATGAGGCCCTCAACCTTGCCTCCCCTTCGATATACTTGACCTTGCCGATGATCCCCAGAGAGAGTCCGGCCAGTATGTTCTCCAGATCTATAATATCGTACTGATATTCCAGATCGAGCATCGTGAATGTGAGATCCGACTGGACAACGTTACCGATGGCATACACCTTCCCCATAAAATTAACTGTTCGGGTCAGGCTCTTTTCACCCGAGTAATCGGCCTTCGTATACATGAGGCTTATGTGATGTCTTCCTGCCCCGGCAAAGGCCTCGACGGATGGGTAACTCTCATCGCCGATGCCGAGGTCATTTTTCGCATTGATGTTCGTCCCCACAACCCCGTTCCTGTCCACCCTTAAATCTCCGGAAAGTTCGGGCAACCACCAGTATCCCCGTGCCCCAAATTCAAGGGCCTGCGCCGAAGCGGAAAAGATCAAGAAAACCATAACAACAGCAAGTGTAAATACAATCGTTCGTCTACTCTTTTTCATGGTGTACCCTCCTTGATTAGTTTTATATCCTTATTGCAACGGGCCCTTTTTCTCTCTATGAATCCCGACCGAAGCCTCTATTCCCTCGGAGAGTATCATGGAGGGAAGCATCCCGGCCTCCGCGGCCTGTTCGAAGAAGAACGACGACGGCGCCATCCCCGAAGACGAATTGGGATCGGTGATCAGAACCCTGCCGTCGTCAAGGACAAACCCGTCTATGCGACCGTACGATCTGAACCCCAGGATTTTGAAAGCCTCAATGACACTTGCCTTGATCCGGTCAACCACATCGGCGGGGATATTCCGAGGAGGCGTAAACTTGCTGCACCTGCCCGGCATGTATTTGTCGTCGTACGAGTAGAAATCGCTCTGCGGATGGATCTCGGTCACCCCGAGGATAGAAGGGCCATCTTCCCCCTCCAGAACGATACACGAGAATTCAGTTCCTTCAAGGTATTCCTCGACCAGGGCGGCCCTGTCCCATTTGAAGGCCCCGGCCATCGCGTCATCCATCATCTCCGGGTCCCTCACGATGGTCACCCCCATGCTCGATCCCTCCCTGATCGGTTTAACGACGAAGGGAACCGGAAAGACATTTTCTATTCTCTGTGTGACAGTCTCTTTGCCCTGCAGCCACTCCTCTTCTCCGACCGCTATGCTCTCGGGCACATCAATACCCGTCGCCTTCAGTATCTTCTGCTGTACATGCTTATCCATGCCCAGGGCGGAGGCCAGGACACCGGGACCGGTGTAGGAAATCCCCAGGATTTCGAGAAGGCCCTGAATGCACCCTTCATCGCCATATTTCCCATGAAGGGAGATAAAGGCAAAGTCGATCTCATCCCTCAGCCCTTCGTATGATATTCGCCGCGCGTCTCGTTCAAGATGATCCGAGATATCGGTTGTGGTGTTCTGAGATACCAGCTGCCAGGGGATAATCCACAGGCTTCCCCCGCCATCCATAAAGATCGGAACAGCCTCATACCGCTCCCGGTCCAGGTTATCATATACATTCCGACCGCTGTTCAGTGAAACCTCTTTCTCAGAGGACATGCCGCCCAGTATAATCCCGACTCGCAGTAACTTCATTAGAACACTTTCCTCTTTAGTATAACTTCTCACGCCTATCCCGGACAAACCGGAATCAAACAAGATTTTTATCCCGACGGTATCCGTCGGGATTGTTTTTAGTCCTTTTGCCATTTTTACACGGACGCCATGCCTCAAAAAATTACAGGTCCCAGACAAAGGTCACACCGCTGTTCGGGAATACCCACTCATCCTCGTCAATCTTCAGATCTATCGACCGTCCCTCGTTTGTTTGTACGTCCGGATAGGGGCGCCGTCCCGCAAAGAAGCTTACCTCTCTGACGTTCTTCAGTCCCGTCCCCTCATAGTGGAACGAGATATTCATCCCCCGTGTGGGATACGCCAGGTAGACGGGGAACATCCTGCTTTCCCGGGGCTTCTTTGTCTCTATCTCGATCTCCACCTTGACCTGCCGCTTCAGGGATTCTTTAAGCTCATCGCCCCCGCACAGTACTTCGTAACCCCTGTCCGTGTTTTGCGCGCTGATGACCGGCACATCGGAGCCATCGATCGCGACACGGGTCACACTGAAATCACCCTCCATCAAGGGGCTGTCCGTACCGTTCAGAAGCCACCGGTACTCACACTTCTCCTCCTCAAAGAGGGCCGAGAGCTGCTCGTTATTGCGGGCACAGCCGATGATAAATAAGGTGTCCCTGAGCGTCTTTGTATACTCGATATGGGTCGTGACCCTGAAATAACCTTCATCCGGGCCGGATGTTTCCTCCCCAAGGGGCGTGTCCCCGCCAAGGGAGTTACTTATCCTGATATCATATCTGAACCCCATCCTCAATTCCAGCTGACGGTTTTCTCTCCCGAAGAGTGTCTCGAACATCTCGTAATAGATCGCGTCGGCGAACTCACGATCGGTGGTCCTGGCCTGGAAACAGCCGCGTATCATGGTATCGATCCGGGCGATGGACTTCTCCTCCCCCGGTATGAATATCCTTCTCAGTTTCGGCTCAACCGCGTCCGGCTTCCCCTTATCAACGAATACGCGCGGCGCCCTCTTGCCCAGGGCGCAGAGGATTTCATAGCTTATCGTTCCCGCCTTCTCGGCAATCTCACCGGCCGAGATATACTCGTCCCCCTGCCTCCCCATCAGAACAACCTCATCGCCTATCTCACATTCAGGAATATGGGTCACATCCACCGTGCACATATCCATGGAGATTCGTCCCACGATGGGCGCTCTTCGGCCCCGGATCAGGGCATGCCCCCGGTTCGACATGATAACACCATACCCGTCTCCGTATCCAACCGGTATCGTCGCTATCCGTGTGGGTCCTTCGGTGATGTATGTCCTGCCGTATCCGATACTGTACCCCGCCGGGAAATCCTTGAGGACCACAATGCTCGTCTTGAAGGTCATCACCGGAGTCAGCTTCGCCTTCGGCATCGTATCCGGTCCGGGATATACCCCGTATGTCATCAGACCGGGACGAACCATGTTCAGATTGAACGCGGGAAAGTTGAGCACACCGCCGCTGTTGGAGATATGCCGCAGGGGAATGGAGATCCCCTCCTGTTCCAATCCCCTCAGTATCTCACTAAAGAGTTTCCACTGGAGGGTGTTATATTCGTCGTCCTCCACCTCGCTCACGGACAGATGGGAGAATATCCCCTCAACCTCTATGTTAGGAAGGGCGATAACATTCTTCACCATGGCGATCGCGTCGCTTGAGATGGTGCCCCCCCTGCCCATCCCGGTGTCGATCTCGATATGGACAGAGAGACGCGTCTCATTTTCAAGCAGGTTCATGCTCAATTCGCCGGCAAAGTGGATATCTGAAACCGAGGGAATCAGATTATACTTGATAATCTCATCAATCTCCGGGGTCGTAGAAGGGCTCAGTATGATGATGGGCGCTTCGATTCCACCGACCCGGAGCTGAACCCCCTCATCCGCGTTTGCAACCCCCAGAGCGTACACACCGTTCTTCACGGCGGCCCGCGAAATCTCGATCGCCCCATGGCCGTACGCGTCCGCCTTCACCACCTGAAGGATCTTGACATCGGAACCCACCAGCCGGTTTATCTCGGCCCAGTTATCCCTGAAACTGTCCAGATCGATCTCCACCCAGCTCCGGTATCTCTGCCCCTGTAACGACATCTTCAGAACAACCCCGCATCGCTTGAATTAATACCCTGATTCTCACCTTTAACCCGCGAAGATACTACCAAAACAACAATGAAAGTCAAGGTAAAGGATTTGGATATCGAAGGGGGGACAGAGAAAAGCCGCGTGACAGCGTTGAAACACACCACATAAAACAGCCAACAGAGTGAACAGCCGATTAGCTAATCTCTTGACAATACAAAAACGTTGAGATAGAAAGTCACCTTTCGAATCGTACGAAAGCCGATGTAGCTCAGCCGGTAGAGCAACTGATTCGTAATCAGTAGGTCAGCGGTTCAATTCCGCTCATCGGCTCCATAATAAGAAACAGCCACTTAGCAGTTATTACTAAGTGGCTGTTTTGTTGGTCGGTTAAAGATTGGCTAAAGAAAGTAAGTGTAAATAGTTTTGAGTTGTCGTCAAATTGGAGTGTCCCAGGAGGCTCATAATCTCAAAGAGAGGCTTGCCTTCCGCCGACCATTCGGAGGCTCGTTTATGCCTCAGGTTGTGCCAATTCCAGCGTTTCAGTTTAAGTTTCTCAACTTTTCTGGCAAGAAACTTCGGCTCTCGGCTCCATCGTGAAAATACCCCTTTTTTAAGCTTAACTCCTACTAGGCAGTCCGGCTTCGGTACCCTCCTGGGGGTTAAGCTTCCATCCTTGGCTTTTCTGGTATAGAGGATCACATACTTTCCCCCTGTGTCCACCGTTGTGAGTCTTAAAGCTTCGTTAATTCTACAGCCGGTGTGTCGAACAAAATCAATCAACATCTTCTGCCCCGGATCGCATTCAGCTTTTACTAATTCTATTTCGCTGTCTGTCGGGATGTACTTTATCCTCGTATCCATGCTGTAGAATTTAACTTTCCCCGCCGGGTTTTTCATGTCAATTTCACAGATGTCTATGCCATAGTTGAACAGAGCTTTTAACGCCCTGATAATGGCATTAACCTTGGAATTGGTTTTTTTGCGATTTTTGAGGTCTTTGGCGACATACATCAAAAAGTTGTTGACTTGTTTTCCACCTATCTTCGAAGCCATCGGATTGCCGACATAGTTATAAAAGAGCTTGAGATACTTCTGGCTGTCCTTGTAGTAGGCTTTTGAGCGCCTGGAAGCCACATAATCAAGCCTGTCGTTGATTAAATCGAGTAGAAGGATGTCTTTGACCGGACTCCTGGCCTCTTTGTCCATTTGGGCTTTTTTGACTCTCTCAGCCCTGCCCGCCTCTTGCTTAGTTAAGAAAATTGCCTTTGAATGATATTTAACGCCCAAATACTGGCCTGAATAAAACCAGCGCCAATCTTTTTTTAACTTTCGTCTATAGACTCCCACTTCGATCACCTCCTTTTTTTGTTTGACATATCCTATATTTAGTATAGCATACGCTTTATA
>CAYXUH010000102.1:0-1489 GCA_964468685.1 uncultured Syntrophaceae bacterium
ATGAATCCAATCATATGCATGTGAAGGATGTTATCGGGATGCGGTCTCTTTGAGAGGAGCATAATACATGAAGATTGTCGGCATCGTCTGCAGCCCGCGTAAGGGCGGAAATACAGAGATACTGGTCACGGAGGCCCTCAATGCGGCCCGTGAGGCGGGGAGTGAAACGGAGTTGATCCTGGTAGCGGACAGTGAGATCGCCCCCTGCGACGGATGCAACGCCTGTTCCAAGGGCGGTGTGTGCTGGATCGAAGATGACATGCAGGATATCTACCGTAGTTTCGAGGAGGCCGATGGAATCATTTTCGGTACCCCCTCATACTTCAACAACGTAAGCGCCCAGGCAAAGGCCGTTATTGACCGAACCTACGTTTCCCTGCTCCATGGAAAATTGCGCGGAAAGGTGGCCGCGGCCATCGTCGCTGCACGGAGAATTGGAGGGGGACAGATCCTTAGTCTCCTCTACAGCTACTTCACGGTCCAGGGGATGATGATCGCGGGCGGCGGAATCGGTTACGGGCGTGACAAGGGGGATGTCCGGGAGGGCCCCGGTGGGTCTCCGGTATTCACCGCCATCGAAGAAGCACAGGCCGTCGGCAGACGCGTCGTGAAGACGATCCGGAAGATCTCATAACCCGACAGTCAAAAAGAGATCAGTCCCCCTGTAGATAGCCGGGGAGGGCATCCTCTTCCATCCCCTTGAAGCTGCACAGAATGGGGCATGTCTTGCAGGGAGGCTTTATCCCGGGCAGCGGCGGTTCTCCCTTGATACCTTCGATATAATCGCAGCAATGATTAACGTCTTCTTCATACCCCTCGACGATAATGCTCACGGAGCCTTCGGAACCGCCGTATCCACCCGATGCGAAGTGGACGGCTTCCACAGCGAAGAGATCCTCCAGCGCGTCCAGTTCGGTATACGTAGTACCGTCGGAAACACATACCATGCCGACCCGGGCGCCTATGCTCCGTTCGATAGCGTGCAGTCCCCCCATTTGAGATGCTTCTTCGACGGACAGAACCATCTTTTCGAGACCCACAGGATAGATAATTGTTCCCCCCCGTGCCTTCATAGGCAGGTAAAACTCACCCATGGTCCCGCCCACGGGACTTGCCATGACGACACCGACAGCCCCCGTATGGTCGATGGCGTTTGCCCCCTTCAACAGGACATCCCCCGATCCCAGCTTATCTATGACCGTGGAGGGCTCAACCTCCAGCAGCTTATTCTTGTGAAACGTGACCGGTTGCAGGCGAACGCCCTGGAGGAGTGCGCAGGTAATCCCCTTTATGCTCTGGCCGGCAACATACTTTTCCTTTTCTATCGATTTTTCAAGCAGTGCCTCGACAATATAGGCGTTTGTCGACCCGCGCCCCACGATCAGATACCCCTCCTCTTTTGCCTGCCGTACCTCGGGGATTGCGACAATACCCTTGGCAATCAGCCGCTTCGATTCCGCCGGCGTTAAGGTAAATAGTGCCTGCATAG
>CAYXUH010000102.1:1589-5617 GCA_964468685.1 uncultured Syntrophaceae bacterium
TATTATCTCTCCGGGAGGTTTCTCTGATGAAGCTCATACTGGTACGTCATGGTCAGACATTGTGGAACCGCGAAAAACGAGCGCAGGGTGTGAGTGATATCGAGCTCAGTAACCGCGGAAAGGCCCAGGTGGACAGTCTCGCGCAGTCATTACAGACGGAAAGGATCGATGCAATCGTATCGAGTCCTCTGAAACGGGCATTGCAAACGGCCGAGGCAATCAACCGCTTTCACCACCTCCCGATCGAACCCGAAGAAGATCTGATGGAACTCAACATGGGTGATTTTGAGGGCATCGTCTTTCGGGAGATGATGGAAAACCATGGGGATTTCCTGAAACGATGGGCCGAAGATCCGGCTTCCGTCGTCATGCCGGGGGGTGAATCCCTTACCGAACTTCAAGAACGGGCCTGGGATGTCGTCGAACGGATCATCGTGAAACCGGGCACGACGCTCCTCGCGGCACACAACTTCACCATAATGACCATTCTCTGCAAGATTAAAGGAATGGATCTTTCTCTCATTAGACAGGTTCACGTGGATGTGGCTTCAAAAACGTTTGTGGAGTTCAAAAACGGCCGGGGGGATGTTGTCCTTCTCAACGATATCAGGCACTTGGCTGGTTGTGAGAATGTTATCGATTAGTCCGTTAATTGTAACGTTCTTGCAAAAATGGCAAAAGTATTAAAAACAATCACGAAATCACGAAAAGAAAGAAAGCGCGAAATAAAATCTTATTTTTCGTGTTTTCGTAACCTCATGCTTTCGTGATGAAAAGATATTTTATTGGGTTCTACTTGTCCGAATTAGGCACGCAGGTGTAAAAGATCGGTTCGAATGTACGCTAAATGGGAGGAAAGGATTATCTTTTCCCAATGCCTTGCGCCTCGTGCCTGGGTGGATTTTCTCGCCGTATTCTGATAGCATACATTACATGTGTGACTATTCCTTCATCGAACAACCCACCGCCGATGAGATCAGTCAGATAACGGATCTCTACCGAAGCGAAAACTGGTGGAAACAGGACGGGGACGACCCGGATATGATCAGACTGATCGTTGCGGGGAGTCACTGCTTTCTGGTCGCACGCCACGAGGACCGTGTCATCGGTATGGGAAGGGCCGTCAGTGACGGCGCCAGTGATGCGTATCTCCAGGACGTGACCGTGGTGGATTCGTTCCGTGGGAAGGGAATCGGGACCCGGATCGTGGAGACTCTGATCGGCCGGCTCGAACGGGACGGGATACACTGGATCGGGCTCATAGCGGAAAAGGGTTCTCATCCCTTCTACGAACATCTTGGCTTTTCCATCATGGAGCGGGCGACCCCTATGTTGAGGGTGAAGACATGAAATTCAAACCACTCATATCTTCCGATTATGTGTCGCTCAACCCCTTTTTTGCCAACCAGAGATATGCCCTCTGCCCCTATTCCCTCTCATCCATTCTCGTATGGACGAATAAGATATATCAGCCATACGGAACCGTTCATGGTGACAGCCTCATTATCCACGCCAACTTCACGAGGCATAAGGAGAGATCTCATCTGATTCTGCCCATTTCACTCGGTAGGGAGCACACCCCCGAAGAACTCGCCGAGATCTCCCGCCAAGCGGGGTACGAAGTCTACGGGTTTGTTCCCGAGGATTACCTGAAGGGGCACGCTGAGAACGGACTGGAGAAGCTCTTCGTCATCGAGCGGCAGGAGGGATATGATGACTACGTGTACCGGACCGAAGACCTGGCAAAATTGGCAGGGGGAAGATACTCGAAAAAACGCAACCTCATCAAACAGTTTGAACGAGATTATTCTGAGAAGGCGGGGCATCTCATTATAAAGGCCATATCACCACAAGACGTGCCCGTGTGCCTGGAGTTTTTGGATAAGTGGTGCGAGGAACGGGACTGTGGTGTGGACAGGGACGAAGATCTCGCCTGCGAGTGGAACGCCACCAGAAACGCCTTGAACAATATCGATACCCTTGGTTTCAGGAGTATTATGCTCTCAATCGATGGGACCACACAAGCCTTTTGCATAGCCTCTCAGCTTACGGAAACGATGAGCGCACTCCATTTTCAGAAGGCCTCGCCACACTTTAAGGGCCTCTACCAATTTTTCGACCGGGAATGCGCGCGAAGGCTTTTCCCGGAGCTGGAATACATTAATAAGGAAAGCGATATGGGTGTGCCGGGACTGATTCAGGCGAAACGCTCCTACTATCCGGTTATGATGATAAAATCCTATAAACTTACCCTCAAGGGATAGCATGAGATATGTCCCGTGCGAACGGAAAGATCGAGTCGAAGGAAATGGACATGTTACTGAGCAATTATTTTGAAAAGACGACCGGTACCGGCGTTCTTGCCACAGCCGATTCATCGGGAAAGGTAAACGCCGCGATATACGGTAGACCGCACTTCATTGATGAAGAAACCGTTACCTTTATCATGGCTGATCGCCTGACCCACGCCAACATTCGGACAAACAGGAGTGCCGTTTATCTGTTCAGGGAATCGGGTGATCGGTACGTGGGAAGGCGCTTGTACATGACCAGGACCGGGGAAACAGACGATAAAAAACTGATCGATGAGATCAGATCGCGGCTCCATCACGGCGATCAACCGGAAGATCACCATGACAAGAAACACCTGGTGTACTTCAACATCGACCGTGTCCTCCCGCTGATCGGGGATACGACCACATAGATACGGGGGCCGTGCGTAAAACGATGAACCACCGTGTGAAAATTGTTTTGTACCGCTAGGTACCTGAGAATCGAACCCACATCTCTATGAATTCAAAAACCGCCCTCACTGACCGCCGTGCAGCCGCTTTCCGTACAATAATTTATGACTATTACGAGAGGCACGGTCGGAGCTTCCCCTGGAGGGAAACTACTGATCCTTATCGAATCCTCGTCTCGGAGGTCATGCTTCAGCAGACGCAGGCACCCCGCGTTCTCCTGAAATACGAAGCGTTTGTCCGCCTCTTCCCCGATGTTGCAACCCTGGCCGCCGCGCTGCTCCACGATGTCCTCAGTGCTTGGCAGGGATTGGGGTACAATCGCCGTGCGCTCGCCCTGAAACAAGCAGCAAAGCGCATTATCACCCTCTGTGACGGTATCATTCCCCGGGATGAAGAGGACCTCATCTCGCTTCCGGGGATCGGCCCTGCTACGGCTCGCGCAGTGCGGGCCTTCGCATTCAACGAACCGGTGGTCCTGATCGAGACCAATATTCGGGCCGTCTTCATCCATCACTTTTTCCCGGGGGAAGAAACCGTCTCCGATTCCCGTCTTCTCCCGCTGATAGAGAAAACGCTCGACCGAAACGACTCGAGGCGATGGTACAACGCCCTGATGGATTACGGAACCTTTCTGAAAAAGGCCCACGCCAACCCCGCACGCAGAAGCGCTCACCACCAGAGGCAGTCACCCTTCGAGGGTTCTGTCCGTCAGGTACGAGGGGCGATTCTCCGGCTCATCCTGGAAAAGGTGAAGGTTTCCAAGGGAGATCTCGTTAGAAGGCTCTCCTTTGATGAAAACATTGTAGGGGAAGTCCTTGAGCAGCTGGAGCGGGAGGACATCATTGTGAACAAGGATGGCTATATCTCAATCGCCTAGACCCTCAAGAGGGTAGGGTAAAGAGTATGCCGAAGACAGGGTGAGAATGATATTTGCTGATATTTTCCCTACACACCGGGGTCATCCACGGAAAACCCGATCTTCAGCGTCACCTGCCAGTATGAGACCTTTCCCCCCTCTACATAGCCGCGGGTATCGATAACCTGAAACCACCGTATCTGATGGATTGTTTTTGAGGCCCGTGAGATGGCGTGCTCAATGGCCTCCTGTACACCTTTTTGCGATGATCCCGTGATCTCGATCTGTTTGTATACCTGTTCTATCATGACAATCCCTCCTTATTCCAGTAGTGGTCTTTTTTATTCACACCGGGGCTCTCTTCGCGGAGTCGTGCGGAGCGCGAGTGCCAATAGAGGCCGCCGAATCGAAAACACTGCAGTATCTAA
>CAYXUH010000103.1:0-5557 GCA_964468685.1 uncultured Syntrophaceae bacterium
CTCCGTTATGATCTTATCCACATCAACGGGCATCGGTATGTATGGGTTTTGCATATACAACTCACATATTTGTTCTGTGATGAATTCCCAAAAAATCGGTTGTCTACGGCAGGGCCATCGCTCCCTCAACCACGGCCACGATATCGATGTGAACGGGGCAGGACCTGATACACCGCCCGCATCCGACGCAGGAGATGACATCAAAATTAGTTACGTAGTAGGAAAACTTGTGGTTGATCCTCTGGCGCAGCCGCTGAGACTTTTTCGTCCGGGGGTTGTGCCCGCTCGTATGGAGGGTAAAGTCGGTAAACATGCACGAGTCCCAGATTCTCCTTCGCACCCCCTTACCAAAAAGCGTCTCGTCCTGTATATCAAAGCAGTGACAGGTGGGGCATACAAAGGTACACACCCCGCAGTTCAGACAGGGGGCGGCCGCCCCCACCCAGTACGGATTCTCAAAGACCGCTTCCAGTTTCTCCGCAGTCCCCTCCGTGGCAAGGGTCCGTGTCTCAAGCAAGGAAGCCCCTGCGAGCCGCTCCTCGAAATACTCCTTGTCCTTCGCCGAGGCATCCTCGATAAGATCGATCGAACCGAGGACCTCCTCCCCCTTTTCTGTTATGCCCTTCAGTAAAAACGCCGACTCGCCCTTTACCATGAAGATATCGCTCCCGGTCGGGTCAGCAGCGCCGATCCCGAATGTGGAATAAAAATCGGCGGGATCTACCTTGTCAAAGGCATAGCCGATAATCGTCGTACTCTTTCTTCTGTTTTCCCAGTAGGGGTCGACGATGCCGCCCCCGGAGAAGAGTCTGTCCATAACCTCGAAGCTCCGTACGTCACAGGGGCGCACCCCCAGTACGATTCGCGGTTCGAAGTCGAGGGGAACCTCCTCTGCCTCGGTCCCTTCGTGCGTGAGCCGGTAGCGCACCATATCGTCCGTCTGCGGGAAGAACACAGATTTGGGACTCTGCAAGGTATTGTAAAAATCCAGCGTTACGTCGCCGGGTTCCTGAATCTTCTGGAAATTGACACCGGCACTATTTGCAACAGGGGCAAAGACCTCTCCCTTTTCCATCAGGGCGGAGACCAATTCACTCGTTCTTTCAAATCCGATCTTCCTTAGCACACCTTTCTCCTCACAATAATATCTCGTCCGAGTCTTCCACCCTGAAATCAACCATCGCCGGTTTATCGTCCACACTCATACCGGCCGCCTGATCGAACATCGCCTCACACTCCTTCGCGACTTTTTTATGAAACAGGTGCAGGGGAATGTTCATGGGACACGCCCGGGAACACTCCCCGCAATCGATACATCGACCCGCCAGATGATAAAAACGGGTCAGGTGAAACATGAGATTGCTCTCGAGTGAGGGGGATTTGTCGGCCCAGCGGGGCTCGGCCTGGTCGACGAAGCAGGGGTCGCAGTAGCACATCGGGCAGGCATTGCGGCACGCGTAGCAGCGAATGCACCGGGACAGTTCACCGCTCCAGAAGGCCCACCGGTCCTTACCGTCCATCCCCTCCAGCTCTTCCAGTATCTTGTAGGGGGATGTGCCGGGCACCGTCACTTCATCCCCTAGAAGGATATCGTACAAGACGGGGTTCGGCATATCGCACGTCGTCGATGCGTCTATGGGCTGGTCGGTCTTCGCATCCCTCATCCCGGCGGCGGGGATACCGAGGATCACGAGATCCTCCCGTTTGATCTTTTCCTCCTGCAGGAGTACGACGACCGCCCTGCTGTCACACCCCTTAACGGCAATTGCGATCCTCGTTCCGGGAGGATAGTCCATCAGGTACCGGGCCATGTTATGGGTGCAATACTCATTGAAGACGATTCGTTCCGTATCGGTGACCGTTTTTGCCGCGTAGGGCATCGGGTGTCGGTCATCATATCCCTTGCCGTACGCAAGGACGACCTCCACCTCCCCGTTTTCCAGGAGCCTCTTCGCCTCTTCTTTCAGCCTCGCCTCGATACGCTTCATGCCTCGATATCCCTTCTCACCGCAAACCGCGTCTGCGGTCCCAGCGCCCTGATCTCTTCGGTGAATTCCTTCACGATATCGGCATACCTGATCCCCTCGGAGGCGGATATCCATTCCACGCGGAACCGCTCCGGCTCCAGGCCGGCGAATTCCAGTATCTTTTTTGTCACGGCAAGCTTTCTCCGGGCGTAGTAGTTCCCGGTCGAGTAGTGGCAGTCCCCGGGATGACACCCCCCCACCAGGACACCGTCGGCCCCCAGTTCGAAGGCCCTGAATATGAAGGACGGGTTGATCCGGCTGGAACACATGACCCGGGCGACCCGGATGTTGTGGGGATACTGTACCCTTGTCGTACCGGCCAGGTCGGCCCCCGTGTACGTGCACCAGTTGCAGGCGATACCCAGTATCTTGGGCTCGAATTCCATGTAACACTCCTCCTCGCAGTTCAAAACTACAGCTCCATCAATCCTTCCAACTCGCCCATGACTTGATCGTTGGTAAAATGGCGCATCGTTATCGCTCCCGTCGGGCAGGTCGCCCCGCAGAGGCCGCATCCCTTGCACAGTGCCTCGTTGATCTCCGAGACACCCTTTTCGCTGTTGAATGAGGGGGCGCTGTAGGGGCAAACCCTCACACAGTTATGGCAACCACAGCACTCGCTGGGGTTGACGAAGGCCGTCGCCGCCTCCAGCTCCAGCTGTTCTTTTCCCACAATCGTCAGGGCCTCCGCCGCCGCGCCCATCGCCTGGGCCACCGTGTCGGGGATATCCTTCGGTCCCTGGCAGGTACCGGCGAGAAAAACGCCCTCCGTCATGGTCGAGAGAGGATCGAGTTTCGGATGTCTCTCGATGAAGAATTTATTTTTGTCCAAACTGACATTAAATAGCCGGGAGACCTCTCCGGCATCGGCTCTCGCCTCCATGGCCGGCGCAAGGACGACCATATCGACAGGGAGACGCAAAAACTGACTCGACAATGTATCCTCGGCCTCGACGATCAGCTTCCCCTCCTCATCAGGGGTTGTGGCCCTGTCCGTTACTCGGGCGGCCTTTCCGCGGATGAACTTTACCCCCTCTTCGAGGACCCGATTGTAAAACTCTTCGTAACCCTTGCCGAAACAGCGCATGTCGATGTACAGCTGATAGACATCAGCGGATGTCTTTTCCTTGAAGAGATGGGCGAATTTGAGGGCATACATGCAGCAGACACGGCTGCAGTACTCATGGTAATTTTTGTCGCGGCTACCGATACAGTGAAGAATGGCAATGCTCTCCGGCTCCCTCCCGTCCCGCATCACAACATTCCCCTCGGTCGGGCCGGTCGCGTTAAAGAGGCGTTCCACCTCCAGGGCCTGATAAACGTTCTGATAGGTACCGTAACCGTACTGCACCAGGGGACTTGTATCCATCAAATCGTACCCCGTGGCGAGAATGATGGCTCCGACGGTGATCTCGCGGTCGGTATCCTCCTGCTCAAAATCTATGGCCCCCTGCTCGCAGATCTTTTCACAGAGCCGGCACTTCCCCTTCTTGAAATAGATGCAGCTGTCCCGGTCGATGACGGGCTTCTGGGGAACGGCCTGGGGAAAGGGGATATAGATGGCCTTTCTTCTCTCCAGCCCCTCGTCGAATTCCGAGGGTCCTCTTCCGGGACATTTTTCCACACAGGAGAGACACCCGGTACACTTGTCATGATCGACGTACCGAGCCTTCTGCCGCACCGTGACATCAAAGTTTCCGACAAAGCCCTTCACCTCCGTCACCTCGGAGAAGGTCATCAGCTCGATGTTGGGATTCTGGAGGACCGCGTCCATCTTTGGCGTCAGAATACAGGCGGAACAGTCCAACGTGGGGAAGGTTTTGTCGAACTGGGCCATGTGACCACCGATAGTGGGGCTCTTTTCCACCAGATAGACCTTCGTACCCATCGCGGCCAGCTCCAGTGATGTCTGGATTCCGGCGATACCACCGCCGACGACGAGGACACCCGGCTGGACATCGATCATCCGCGAATCGAGAGGGGTCAGGAGGCGGGAACGGTGCACGGCCCCGTTGATGAGGGCCTTCGCCTTTGCCGTCGCCTTGTCCTTATCCTCGATCACCCACGAGCACTGCTCGCGGATGTTGACGATGGTGAGCAGGTACTGGTTCAAACCGGCCTTTTCCATGACCTTGCGGAAGGTCTTTTCATGCATGAGGGGCGAACAGGCGGCAACGATCACCCGGTCCAGGTTATGCCTTTCGATACTCTCCTGGATCAGCTCCTGTCCGGGGGTCGAGCACATGAACTTGTACTCCTCGGCCATAACCACGCCGGGGAGCGCTGCGGCGAATTCAACGACCTCACCGACCCGCACGGTCCTCGCTATATTCAGGCCGCAATCGCAGACAAAGACCCCTATCCTGCTCATACAAAACTCCTTCTCATACCAGACTCTCCAGGCTCTCAAAGACCAGTTCGGTCACATCCTTTACCATTATTTTTTCACTGGCACCGAGGGTCTTGACGCTGTCTTCCAGCATCGAGATACAGTAGGGACAAGCCGTTGCCAGTATCGTGGCTCCCGTTTCGAGGGCCTCCTCAACCCGCAGGTCGCTGAGTCTCTCCCCCTTATTCCGCTCGGTCCACAGTCCGCCGCCCCCGCCGCCGCAGCACATAGCCTGCTCTCGTATTCGATCCATCTCGACAAAATCGATCCCGGGGATGGATCGCAACACATCGCGGGGGGCATCGTAGATACCGCTGTGCCGTCCCAGATAACAGGGGTCATGATATGTCACCCTTGTCCCGCCGAGATCCTTCGTCGGGATCAGTTTCCCCTCCCTGATAAGGTCGGCAAGGAGCTCAGTAGTGTGAATAATTTTATACTCCCCGCCATATTCCTTTGTGAAGGTATAATAACAGTGGGGAGAATTAACGATAATGTTTTTTACGTTGTTTGATTCAAAAATTTCTATATTGTTGTTTTTGAGCCGTTCAAAGAGATCTGCGTTTCCCACCTTAGCTGCGCTCTCTCCGCAGCAGTTGACATTCGTGCTCGGCAGGCCCCAGTCTATCCCCGCGCGATCGAGCAGACCGGCAGTGGCCCGTGCGACATGAACATTTCTGGGATCATAACAGACTGTGCAGCACGTGAAATACAGATACTCCGTGCCGGCGGCATATTCGGGGCAGGTGCCTCTGCACCAGTCGTTTCGCTTGTCCGGATCACCCGACCACGGATTGCCGCGTGCCGAAAGGCTCCCCACAAAGGCGCGCAGACTCTCGGGGAGCTGACCGCCCTCCGAGTACACCCTCCGTACCGCCCTGACGATATCGATGATCTCGACGCCCCTGGGACACATGGAGACACAGTAGTTGCAGGTGGAACAGTCCCACATGAACTCCTCGATGCCGTCAAACCCGAACTGCCCCTGCCTGATGAACTTCCGGATGTTGAAATCGCTCAGAGAGCTCCACGGGCAGACTCCGGTGCAGGTCCCGCACTGATAGCATTTCCTCAGCGCCTCGCCGCCGGCATCTTCGATGGCCTGCGATATCTCAAGGTAGGGTGTAACCGGTGATGCCAT
>CAYXUH010000104.1:0-5517 GCA_964468685.1 uncultured Syntrophaceae bacterium
CCGCGGTCGCCGGCGGTCAGGATATTCTGATCGTCACCGACCGGGATTCCAAAAGCCCGGGTCAATTTCTTTGAAGTTCCCATATTCGTTCCTCCTTTCCTGACTGGTTAAGGATTGATAACTCTGTCACATGCCGTCGCAGTGGCGCAGGAGCGGTTCGTATGGGTTGGAGACAGAAGAGAGAGGGGGGAGTGGACCAGATCGCCACATACCTGGTATCCGAGGTGGTTTATCAAGAATGCACTGATCGGTTCCGCTTTTTTCTAAGACTTCCTTTATGCAACAGCTGGTCGCATTATAATGTACTTCTGAATATCTTTCCACCCATTTTCAGTTTCTTCAGCGGCCCTTTCCAGGTTCGACCGCCTTTTCCTTCGCCATATCCTTCAAAAGGATCTCCGGATGATGGTACCGCTGATATCTCGGTGTCCTTTTTCCGTACTGAATCGCCTCCTGCGGGCACCACTGCAGGCAGGCAAAACACTGTTCACACCGGTGATGCCAGAGGGGTCTCCCCTCACGCAGGGTGATATTCGCGGCAGGGCACACCCTGAGACAGATTTCACAGGCGTTGCATCGATCATCGGCCCAGAACTTATTATCCATTCCGGGCACACGGGAAAAACTCAGGTTATAGATAGCGGTAAATATAATCCTCTGCCAGAGCGGCCCCTTTTCAACCGCCATCGGCACCTTCTCCCGTATCTCGGAAGTAATGCGGGATATCTTTTCCCGTGCGAGTGTGAAGAGTCCGCGCTGTTTTTCCTGCGGCCCGGGACCTCCCCACGGTATGTAATTCGACGGCATCCGTATCTCAAATCCAGCCGAGAGTACCAAACCCTCTTCGGCCATAACCCCCTTCAGCTGGACCAGCGTATTGGAGACTTGGCCAGCATGCACCGCACACGCAAAGACATACTCGGGCCTCGATCCCTGCAGTTTCTTGACAAATCGAATAACCGGGGCCGGAACACCCCAGATGTGAACCGGGAAAATCACGCCTATGGTTGTTGAGTCGACCGCATCCCTCTTCCTATATTCCGAGATCGGAAGCAGCCGGGCGCCCCCCAGTTCATCAGCAATAGCGCGCGCTACCCATAATGAATTCCCCGTTCCGGTATAATAAAAAATCGTTGTCTCCATCCTTCCCCCCTTTTTAAAGTATCCAACGCCGCCCATAACGGTCATAAACCGCAAAACCCGTGTCCCCTATCCTCCAAAACGCTGAAGGAGTTTATATATCGCATCCGTTCCGAAATCGAGCGCCTCGACCGGTATGCGTTCATCCACCGTATGGATCGTTTCCGTAAAGTTGAAATCCTCGGGCAACCGCATGGGGAGGAATCCATAGGTCTGTATCCCCAGCCTGGCAAAGTGGCGCCCATCCGTGGTAGCTGAGAGCAAGATGGGAACGGGGACACCCTCCGGATCCGCCTCCCCCAGAATGCCTGAGAGCGTATCAAATAATTCCATGTCCGGTTCGATCGCCCCAGGGTTATACCGCAGGGTTTCAAGCGCTACGTCATCACCGACGATCCTACGGATCTCCGCGGTCAGATCATCGGGACCAAAGCCGGGGAGCAGCCGTCCATCAAGGTCGACGGACACCTCACCGGGTATCACATTGATCGAGTTGCTCCCGTGCAGGACGGTCGGGCTGACCGTATTGTGCAGTATCGGATCAAAGGTGCGGCCTTGCTCACCGAGGAGGTTGAGGAGTATATTCGTCAGTGCGGGAGTCTTCAGCTGAGTGAGGATCAGGCCGGTCGGTCCTCCAAGGGTCCGGGCGATGGTCTCGATCATAACCCGGGCGGTTGGCGTCACGTGGACCGGCAGACGGTGTCGGTCCAGTCGTCGAAGCATCTGTGACAGCCGCGCCATGGCGCCCCCGCGGACAGGCAACGAACCATGCCCCCCCGGACCACGGACGGTCGCCCTCACCGAACAGCGCTGCTTCTCGGCCACCATGATCGGATAGAACCGCCGGTTACCGACATTCATTGAGAATCCGCCGCACTCGCCGATCGCATACCGGACACCCTCAAACAGGTCAGCATGATTCTCAACGAGAAAGCCGGCGCCCAAGTCGCCCGACGTCTCTTCATCGCTCACAATGGTGAGAATAACGTCCCCGGGCAGTGCCAAATTTTCAGCCTTCGCGCGCAGAAAGGCGGCCAGCATCATCGCCACCCCCCCCTTCATATCAAGCGTCCCGCGGCCCCACATGAAGCCATCCGCGATAATGCCTTCGAAGGGGGGGTGCTGCCACTTCTGATTCTCGGTTGTCACGACATCGACGTGCCCATAAAGCAGGAGCGGGGGTGCCTCTCCCTGGCCGCGCAGGCGGGCTATCAGATTCGGACGCTCCTGGGTTTGGGCGAGCGTGGTGGTTTCAATCCCCGCATCCTCCACCAAGTCCTTTATGAAGGAGATGCACTGTGCCTCATTGCCGGGAGGATTGGTGGTGTCGAACCGGATCAGGCGCTGCAGCAACTCTAACGGACGCTGATGTACAGACAATCCATTCTTGAATGGCTCCATATGGAGTTCCTTTCCTTAATCAGTTTGGTGATCTCCCTTAGACTTCCCTGAAGACCTTGACAGAGATGCCCTCTACCAGATCCTTGGCCTTTTTCCGGTAGGCCAGCATATGAGGGGCTCCCGTATGCTCCCGGAGGGCCTCCAGGTCCTCCCACTTTTCAACGACCGTGACAACGTTTCCATCGAAACTCTGTCCCGGCAGTCCGGCATCAATATCCACAGCCGGGAAATATTCGAGACACCCCTTTTCCTTCCTCACGTGGGGGACATTGCCCTTAAAAATTTCGAGAAAATCGGAAAGCCCCCCCTTTTTCACACGAATCGACGCAAGTACCGTAATCATATTCACTCCCCTTATCATGGAATAAGACCGCTAAAATCCCGACGCCCCTATTCCGGCAATGTCAGAACATACGCCCTGATCTCGTCCCTCACACACCGGTAGTAATCGAGCCGTTCCTCCTCGGTACGGGCATGCCGGGCGAGGGCCGGGGGATCATCGAACCCGTGATGAATCACCTTCGCTCCACCCAGGTATACCGAACACCGTTCGTCGGCGTCACTGCAAACCGTCACGACATACTGATATTCGGTGTTCCCGAGGTCCTCCAGCGTCTTACTGCGCTGCTGCGAAATATCTATGCCGACCTCGCGCATGACGGAAACGGCATGCGGATCCAGCCCCCGGGCCTCAGTATCCCGCCGAACGCGCTTCGAGGAAATCTCCCCTCAGAAAGCGGGCAAACCCTTCCGCCATCTGGCTTCGGCAGGAGTTTCCCGTGCAGAGAAACAGTATTCTGATCTTGTCGGGCATCTCCAGTCAACCGGCATACCGAATGAGGCGGGCATTCGGTCGGCTTCTTGCTTCGTTATGGCTCGAGGTCGTCTTTCCCCAGGGCTATGAAAGACTTCCCTGCCTCATCCATGAGCGGCTCCCAGTCCCTGAGGAAGGGCGACGTGGCTTCCCACGGCGGCGGCTTGATAGCACCCCTGTGCTACTCTTCTTTTTTCAGGGTACTGATACCAAGCAGGGTGTACAGGGGGCAGAACCCCACAAAACTGGTTATCAAAAAGATGATGGCGATGATACCCAGCACAATAGCGGTTATACCGCTGATATTGCCAGTAAAATACAAGATTGCCACCACTATCGCGAGTATCGTTCTGATACTGCGGTCAATCGCCCCCATATTCTTTTTCATGCCTTTTCCCCCCTCGTTAATCATCAGTTGTTGACAATCGGTTTGCCTCACAGGCAAGGGTCGGTTACTCTGCCTCCCCTCCGTTGATAAGTCTCACTCGCGGCCCCCTGAGCGCACGGAGAACCGCTTGGGCCTTGGTCTGGCTAAGCGAAACAGCCACAGGATGGTCATCAGCAGTAGCTCAACCACCACCAACACGACAGCCGCGGATATAAATCCCGATATCACTGCCGATCTGTTTAAAGGGATCGTGAATGAATAATTTTGACAGGTCTCGTTGATTAACGCGTTATCCCCATGCGCAACGATGAAGATGACCTTGCCGGCCAGACATGTTTCAAGAGAGCCCCTCTCGCCTTGAAACCTCAGGTATCTCTCGTACATGTTTCTGATGGGTTCGGTTTCCTCTTTCACCACCCTCTCTTCGCTTTCCTCGTGTTTTTTTATGAGTAACTCCATTGACCCGCCACAATGTCTATCGGCGATTTCCTGGTACCCCTTTAGATTGTTTTGGACTTCGAGGAAATGGGCATCCAGTCTCTTTTCATACTGATCGACAAAGTTGGGTATCTGCACTCCGAATAAAATCGCTGTACAGGCAATCAGAATCAGAGAATAGCGATACAGCACCTTCATGCACTCTCCCTAGTCATTACGGTTCGAACCGATGCGGTTCCGTTCTGCCCAAAAGTACAAAACCCCGTCTCGGAGTGAGAAACGGGGTCTTGTTATCATTCATCCATGGTTTCCTCTCGCTGGCAACCAAAGGAACGGATACGATCATAAATACATGTACCGTCAGGATAATACCCCGCTACGATAATTGTCAAGGAATTTCAGGTAAAACAGGGATAACGGCACCCCTTTTCCGGCGTGGAATCTCGTCCATTTTTTCCACGTGGTTTATTGAAAAATCATGACACGAATCCTAAAAAGCCGCTTGAAAGTATGAGAGGGAACATGATATATCGGGGACGGAGCGAGTGGCCTAATCTAACACCCCGTTACTGTTGTGCTATTTAATGGATACCGTGAGCAGGATACAGATTCCCGGAGTCGGCATCGCTTGCCTGCGCAGGAGCAGGCGGGCGAGGCGAATGTCAATTTCTGTGACGGCTTCGGGCGAGGTGCGCGTAACCCTTCCGTATTGCGCCACGGTCCGTCAGGCGGAAGTGTTTCTCTGCGAAAAATCGGCCTGGGTTGCAGCACACCGCCAGAAAGCATGCCTTCTTCGCCTCCGCCACAAAAAACTCGCCGCAACCCGCAGACCTGTCTCACGGAAAAACGCGGAGGTTCTCCTCCGGGAACGCCTTGACCATCTTGCCCGGGAATATGGTTTTTCCTGCAACAAGGTCTCTATCCGGAATCAGAAGAGCCGCTGGGGAAGCTGTTCGGCGGACAACAATATCAGCCTCAACCAGAAACTCGCCAGGCTCCCCGACCGGCTTATCGACTTTGTTCTTCTCCATGAACTGGTCCACACCCGCGTAAAGAACCACAGCAAGGACTTCTGGCTGGAGCTGGGGAAATACGTGGGCGACGTGGAGACGCTCCGCAGAGAATTTCGGCAGTACCGTCTGGATCTCCTCTAACGCGGCGCAGTCAGGGATGCCCTTCCCCTTTGAGGGGAAGACCATCCCTCTTGTCCCTTACGCGCCCAGCCTCTTTATCAGCCAGGCCATGTTCACGCCCAGCAGTTTCATGGTAGCGATCCCGTCCTCGTCCCCTTCAACATCCCCCTTGTCGCGACCGATCCCCATGTTCCAGTAGTTAG
>CAYXUH010000105.1:0-5363 GCA_964468685.1 uncultured Syntrophaceae bacterium
TCCTCCACCCGAGACGGATCTACGACGGCGTGAGGGAAGGCGTGGAACACGGGGGAAACAAGAGCGGAATCCCCACGATCAACGGCTGCCTGGTATTCGACGAACGCTACCTGGGCAAACCACTCGTCTACTGCGGAACGGGGGGGATCATGCCCGCCCGCATCCATGGCGAGGCAACCCATTCCAAGACAATCGTCCCGGGAGATGTGATCATCATGACCGGGGGGCGGATCGGAAAGGACGGAATCCACGGGGCGACATTCTCGTCGGAGGAACTGAATGAGGATTCACCGGTCACCGCGGTACAGATCGGCGACCCCATAACCCAGAAAAAGATGACCGATTTTCTCCTGATCGCGCGGGACACGAATCTCTACCGGGCGATAACGGACAACGGCGCCGGCGGCCTCTCATCATCAGTCGGCGAGATGGCCACACTCTGCGGGGGATGTGAAATCGATCTCAAAAAGGCCCCGTTGAAATACGCGGGCTTGCAACCGTGGGAGATACTGATATCGGAGGCACAGGAGCGGATGACCCTCGCCGTGTCCCCTGAAAAGTGCGAAGAGTTCCTCGCCCTCGCCGCGAAGATGAACGTCGAGGCCACACCCCTCGGCACGTTTACCGACTCCGGGGTCTTTCATGTCCGTTACGGGGAGAAAACCGTGGCCTGGCTCGACATGGAGTTCCTCCACGACGGACTCCCCAAGATGCTCCTTAACGCGCGCTGGACCCCCCCCCGGCATGAAGAACCGGACTTCTCCGAACCGGATGATATGGGAAGGGCCCTCAAAGAGATGCTCGCGCGCCTGAATATCTGCAGCAAGGAATCGGTCGTCAGACAGTATGACCACGAGGTGCAGGGAGGTGGCGTCGTCAAACCGCTGGTCGGTGTCGCAAACGACGGGCCGAGCGACGCGGCGGTTATCAGGCCGATCCTCGATTCCTTCGAAGGGGTCGTTGTGGCCAACGGCATCTGTCCCCGCTACAGCGATATCGACACCTACCACATGGCCGCCTGCGCGATAGACGAGGCTGTGAGAAATGCCATCGCCGTGGGGGGCTCTCTCGAACGGATGGCGGGCATCGACAATTTCTGCTGGTGTGATCCGGTTGAATCGGAGAAGACCCCAGACGGTCGATATAAACTGGCACAGCTTGTCCGCGCGAACCGGGCCCTTTACGATTACACCACGGCATACGGGGTTCCCTGTATCTCCGGAAAAGACAGCATGAAGAACGATTATATCATCGGAGAAACGAAGATATCGATACCCCCAACACTCCTCTTTTCCACCATGGGAAAAATCGAGGACGTTAGGAAGGCGATCACCATGGACGCCAAGAAGCACGGAGACCTGGTATACATACTGGGAGAGACCCGTGCGGAACTGGGGGGCTCCGAGTGGTTCGCCATGCATGGATTCATCGGCAACACCGTCCCGAAGGTAGACGCACAGAAGGCAAAGGATCTCTACCAGGCATTGAGCAAGGCGATCGAAAGGAGCCTCGTCGCATCCTGCCATGATTGTTCCGATGGCGGGCTCGGAATTGCCCTCGCCGAAACATCCATTGCCGGGGGTCTCGGAATGGACGTCTCGCTCTCCCTTGCCCCTCGGGAGGGGATCAAAAGGGATGATTACCTGCTCTTTTCAGAATCGCAGAGCAGATTTGTGGTAACCGTCTCTCCGGAGGCGCAGGAAGAGTTTGAAGCCCGTATGGCGGGGCAGGCCTTTGGCTGTATCGGCAAGATTATATCGGGCGAGATCTTCAGAGTTGCCGGTATACACGGAGAGACCATCATGGAGGAGGCTATCGACTCCCTGAAAGAGGCGTGGCAAAAACCCCTGGACTTTTAGAAACGCACGGGCGGCACATGACAAAAAAAGTAAAAACAATTGTACTCACGGGAAACGGCACGAACTGCGAGATGGAGATGGCCCATGCCTGCCGGCTCGCGGGATCAGCCGTCGTCGATATCGTTCACATCAGCGAACTGCTCTGTGGCAAAAAACGCCTGGACGATTACCACTTCCTCAACCTCCCCGGCGGATTTCTGGATGGTGATGACCTGGGGTCCGCCAAGGCGGGCGCGAACAGGATCGTCCACGCACAGATCAAAAGGGGGAAAGAAAAGCTGTACCAGCAGTTGATCGACTTTATTCAGAACGGAAAACTGATCCTGGGTGTGTGCAACGGCTTTCAGCTCATGATCAAACTGGGGCTGCTCCCGGCGTTCGGCGGCGATTATTCCACTCAGACGGTTACTCTGACATTCAACGATTCGGGACGCTTTGAAGACCGATGGGTCTATCTGAAGGTCAATGAGGATTCACCCTGCGTTTTTACAACGGGTCTGGAGGGGATATACCTCCCCGTTAGACATGGTGAGGGGAAGATCGTCACGAGGGATACCGCCATACTTGAACGACTCCACACGAATAATCAGATCGCACTGCAGTACAGCGATAAGACGTATGAAAAAGCTGTTATGGATTACCCCGACAACCCCAACGGGTCGATGGATGCCGTTGCGGGAATATGCGACGAATCGGGCCGGATATTCGGACTCATGCCTCACCCGGAAGCCTATCTCCACTATACCAATCATCCGCGCTGGACGAGAGAGGCCCTGCCTGAAGACGGAGCGGGTCTTTCGATTTTCAGAAATGCCGTCGATTTCATAAAAAAGGCTTTCTAAAACTGCGCCCTCACTCCTGACTCATCCGCAACTGGCAGCCACATCGTAAGGTGTATCTCAGGATATTTTCAGGCAGGGCATAATCGCACCCGGGTTTTTGTCGATACCGAGGGTGAGGGGCAGGACCATCCCTCGTACATAATGGTGGATCCTGCCAAATAATGTTACAATAATGTAGCCTGTAGCGGTATCCCGATTGCAGGACATGGATAAAAGCCTTAAAATAGGCATACAAACCAAAGGGATAAAACAAATCGACAAAATTGTCTTCCTGGTATCAATATTGCTTGAGGAGGGTGTCTGTGCTATGACCCCCTCCGCTGATAATGACACGACAGAGGCCCAAGAGGAGGAACCTATTGCTGTGATTGAAAACGAGAACCGATCCATTGTCTTTTCAAAGATGTCCGGGCATGGAAATGATTTTATCGTCATAGACGCTCGCAGCCGCCATACCAACGCAGATTGGAGTGAGCGGGCTCGTGTGTGGTGCAAGCGCCAGACCTCCATCGGGGCCGACGGCCTGCTGATAATCGAGCCGAGTTCGATTGCCGATTTCAGGCTGCGGATATTCAACGCCGACGGGAGTGAGGCGGAGATGTGCGGAAATGGCGCCAGGTGCGTGGCCGCCTTTGCCGCGCGTGATGAGATCGCGAAATCCCGGATGGTTATGGAAACGATGGCAGGGCCGGTCGGCGCCTCCGTACAGGACGATGTGGTCGCCATTCAGCTGACGAACCCGTCCTCCGTGAAAGATGAGGAAGCCCTGGAGATAGAGGGCAGGAGCCTTTCCTTCTACTTCATAAACTCAGGGGTCCCGCACACCATCCTCTTCGAAGAGGGGGTTGCCGCAATGGCGACGGATGAGGTGGCGCAGATGGGCCATGCGGTCAGGTTTCACCCGGCATTCGCACCCGAGGGAACCAATGTCGATTTCGTGGAGGTCCTCGGACCGGGCCGGATACGCGTTCGCACCTACGAGCGAGGCGTTGAGGGAGAGACCCTCGCGTGCGGAACGGGAGCGGTGGCATCATCCATAATAAGCAGTGGGTTTAAGGGCGCGGGAGACCCCCCGATCCATGTCGAGATGCCCGGCGGAACCCTCATCGTCGATTTTAAAAAGAGGGGGGATTCCTTTGAGGACATTTGGCTCAAGGGAGTGGTCGTATTCGTATATGAAGGAAGCATACCCCTGTAACAACGGGGAGGTCACCCTGTTCAAAAAGAGAAATGATATCGTGCCACAAACAGAATGCGATCCGGATCGCCTCAGGGACACCTGCGGTGTCTTTGGAATTTTTGGAGACCCGGAAGCTGCTCAGAGGACATACCTGGGACTTTACGCGCTCCAGCACCGGGGGCAGGAAAGCGCGGGGATCGCCGCGTCCGATGGGAAGAATATTGCCCTCCACAAGGGGATGGGGCTGGTACGAACAGTCTTTTCACACCCCGACATCATGACCGGTCTGCCGGGAGCATCCGCCATCGGGCACAACCGCTACTCCACCACCGGGGGATCCGGGCTGATAAACGCCCAGCCGATACTGATACAATTCAAGAAAGGCCAGATCGCCGCGGCCCATAACGGAAACCTGATCAATGCCCTGGATCTCAGAAAACGGATGGAGAACACGGGGTCGATATTTCAGACCACATCGGACAGTGAGATAGTCCTCCACCTGATCGCGCGATCCGGGAAGGACACCATGGAGGATATGGTCATTGATGCCCTGGGGCAAATTGAGGGGGCATACTGTTTCGCGTTTCTCACACCCTCGAAGCTGATAGCGGCACGGGACCCCTATGGTTTCAGGCCCCTGTGCGTCGGCACCCTGGGCGATGCCACCGTCATCGCCTCCGAATCATGCGCCCTTGATATCATAGGCGCGAAGTATATCAGGAGCGTTGAGCCGGGAGAGATCATCACTATTGATGCACAGGGCATGACATCCCACCGGCTCCCGGATGCCCCCCGAAAGGCCTTTTGCATCTTCGAGTACATCTATTTTTCCCGGCCGGACAGCATCATATTCGGCGAGAAAGTCGACAAGTTCAGGAGGAAGCTGGGAAAGAAACTGGCGGAGGAATCCCCCTGCGACGCGGATATCGTTATGAGCGTCCCCGATTCCGCCAACACAGCGGCACTGGGATACGCCCAGAGGTCGGGGATACAGTTTGAGATAGGGTTAATACGGAACCACTATATCGGAAGGACCTTTATTGATCCTTACCAGGACAAGAGGGACCGCGACGTACGGATAAAATTCAATCCCGTGCCCGGCGTACTCGAAGGCAGACGCGTTGTGGTCGTGGATGACTCCATTGTGCGGGGAACAACGATGAGGCGGCTGGTCCGCCTGATACGGGAGGGAGGGGCAGCAGAGGTGCATGTCAGGGTCGCGTCACCCCCGGTGCGGTGTCCCTGTTTTTACGGGATCGATATACCGAGCAACAAGGAGCTGATAGGATTCACTCACTCCGTAGAGGAAACACGGAGCTACATAGAGGCCGATTCGCTCGCGTACCTCTCGGTCCCAGCGATGCTGGGCGCTGTTCCGGACGGTACGATTCAATGCACGGCATGTTTCACCGGTGATTACCCAACGGCAGTCCCGGAAGGGTTCAACAAGGAGCAATTCTCGATCGGAAGATAGGATAGGCG
>CAYXUH010000106.1:0-5101 GCA_964468685.1 uncultured Syntrophaceae bacterium
CGTAGTTGCGTGAGGCCATCTTAAACACCGTGCTGACCTCCTGTTCAACGAGGAGGACCGTAATCCCCAGCTTGCGGATCTCGGCGATCTTCCCGAATACCTCCTTTCGCAGAAGGGGGGCGAGGCCGGTAGAGGGCTCATCAATGCACAGCAGTTTGGGTTCGGACATCAGTGCCCTGCCGATGGCAAGCATCTGCTGTTCCCCCCCCGAGAGGGTCCCTGAGATCTGTGTTAATCTCTCCTTGAGCGCGGGAAATAATTGATATACCTTATCGAGATCATCGTGAATCTTGCTTCTCTCTTTCGTCAGATAGGCACCGGCCAGCAGATTGTCGTGAACCGTCATCTCCCGGAAGGGCCTCCTTCTCTCAGGGCAGTGGATCAGACCCCTCTTCACGATTTCATGCGCGGGGACTTCGTCTATTCGTTCCCCGTCAAAGGTCACCGTACCCTCGAGCGTTATATCTCCGGCGGTTGAACGGCGCGTGATTTCCCGTTCCCAGGCCACCAGTCCGGTTATGGCCTTGAGAAGCGTGGACTTGCCGGCCCCGTTCGGCCCTACCAGGCTTACCAGTTCTCCCGTATCGACTCCCATGCTCAGGTCATTAATGAGCACGGCCTTATCGTAGCACACCTTTAAATTAGCGACTTCCAGCAGCACTGTTAAATGTTTCCTTCCCCGAGATAGGCCTCGACGACATAGGAGTTTTTCACCACCTCGTCGGGCGTCCCGTCAGCGATGATAGTTCCGAAGTCGAGCACCACAATCCGGTCCACCATCTTCATCAACTGTTGCAGTTTGTGTTCCACTATGATCATGGCCGGCCCCTCACTGTGCAGGCGGCCGAACCTGCCACCCTTGTGGAGACGCTGCATCGATTTTGCCATCAGATCGGTCTCGGCCGGGCTCAGCCCCCCGAAAGGTTCGTCCAGGAAAAGAAGTTCCGGCTCCGTGGCGATGGCCCGGGCAACTTCCAGCCGTTTGAGGTCCCCCTGAGAAAGGGTGGAGGCCTTTTCGAGGGCCATATCTGAGATACCCGCGAATTCGAGGGCATCCATGGCCTTGGCCTCGATCCTCTTCACCCATTCCCCCCTTTTCATGGCCCGGGGGCAGAGGCAGGAGACCATGACGTTGGCAATAACGGGCAGACGACGAAAGGGGCGCATGTTCTGAAAGGTGCAGGCAATACCGGCGTTTACGATACTCCAGGGTTTGTTCCCCACAATCCGTTTGCCCTTGAAGCGGATGTCCCCCGAATCGGGTTTCATGATACCGGTTATCAGCCGCAGCAGGGTTGTCTTCCCGGCGCCATTGGGACCGATCAGGCCCAGCACCTCGTTCCGGCCCATGGAAAAACCGGCCTTATTGACGGCCTGCAGTCCTCCGAAGCCCTTACTCAGATCCTTAACTTCCAGGAACGGTTGGTCTCCCATATCAGGTTTCCTCCCCCTCTTCTCTCAGCTCTCTCCGGGAAACCTTTCCCACGTCCGTCTTGGGGAGCTCACCACGGAATTCAATGATCGCGGGAACCTTGTAATGCGCCAGCTTTTCACGGCAGAAGTCCATGATCTCCTCTTCGGAGACCTTACCCCTGGCCTCGCCCTGCAGGACCACGTAAGCCTTGACGAATTGCCCCACCCGGGGATCGGGGACACCAACCACGCCGGCTGCCTTGATCTGCGGGTGACTGAAGAGGACCTCTTCCACATGCCGGGCAAAGACCGAGTATCCCTTGAACTTGATCAGATCGCGTTTACGATCAAAGAAGTGAAAATATCCCTCTTCATCCATTCTGACCAGGTCTCCCGTTCTGAGCCACTTTTTGCCGTCGATCTCAATGATGGACTCCTCGGTCTCCTCGGGTCTCTTCCAATAGCCCTTCATGATGTTGGGACCGTTGAGGATCATTTCCCCCTCTTCGTTCACCGGCATAAACTCCGTGCCGGCAATATCAACGATCGCAGCGGTTACGCTGGGGATCGGCACACCGAAGGAACCCGTCTTGGGCCTGTCGTAGGGGGTGCTGTGGCTGACTGCGGTGGTCTCCGTCATGCCGAATCCTTCCAGGATCTTGGAGCCGGTCCGCCTCTCCCAGTCATTGACGGTTGCCTCGTGCAGCGTATCGGCACCACAGGCAATCATTTTGAGAGCCGTCCAGTCCACGCGGTCCGTCTTCTCGTACTCCTTGAGATACTCAAACATAAAGGGCACGCCGTAAAAACCGGACGCCTTATACCGTGCCATGGCCGAGAGGATATCATCTATGTCCGGCGTGGTGAAGAGAACAAGGGTTGAACCCTGAACCAGCCCGGTGAGCATAACCACAACCTGCCCGTAGATGTGAAAGAAGGGCAGGAATGCGATAATTACTTCCTCTCCTTCCTCAAATATAGGCCAGAAGGCTATGGTCTGCGCCTGGAGCGCCACCATGTTGTAATGGGTAAGGATTGCGGCCTTGGGGAGTCCTGTCGTACCCCCCGTATAGGGAAGGGCGGCGATATCTTCTCTGGGATCGATTACAACGGATGGAGGATTCGGGGGATACTTCTTGATCAGGTCCTGGAATTGAATCAGGCCGGCCTCCTCCATAAACTTGGGGGTCGGGACGTGCATCTCCCCGTAAACCTTCCCCACGGCGCTCTTCCCCACCATTTTTTTGAGCGCGGGGAGATATTCCGCGACATTGGTCACGATTACATTCTTGAGGGTAAGACCGGTCTTCTCCACGTTATCATATAGGAGATCCTGACAGATAATCGTCTCAGCGTCGCTATCCTCAAGCTGATGTTTGAGTTCCTTGCTCGTATAGACAGGGCTGACCGGCGTAACCTTGGCCCCGATCTTCAGCACGGCGAAATAGGAGATAACATACTGGGGACAATTCAACAGGAAGAGGGCCACCGTGTCTCCCCGTCCCACCCCCAGATCGTAGAGGGCCGTGGCGAAACGGTCGACCAGCTCCTTCAGCTTCGTATAGCTGATCTTCTTACCATAGAAAATCAACGCGGTCTTGCGACCATACTTTTCCACCACCTGATCCAACAGATCGGGAACGGAGCACTCGGGGATATCCGCTTCTTCGGGGACACCTTCCGGGTAGTATTTCAACCATGGTTTTGACATATACGCTTCTTTTAAATCCATCTGGCAGCCTCTGTTTCTTTTATTATTTTTTAGTCCAGATCAGCCGTACAGATCCGGCATTTCTTTCGTGTGGCTATATTTTTGACCTTGCATCGGGGGCATTCGGTCTCAGCCTTGTCGCGCAACCAGGGGATGAGACCGTCCGGCATGTAGAGAAGGGTAAACAGAACAACAACCGCAAAGAGCAGCATCCGGTATTCGGGCCAGAACCGGAAAAATTCCATCAGTGGATACAGGATAAAGACCGCGGCGACAGGGCCATATATGGTGACTATCCCGCCGAATATGGACCAGATAATCACGGTGAAGGACATGGACATGTCCAGGGTGGATGGACCGGCGATCCGCATAAAATGCGCATAGAGCCCCCCGGATATCCCGGCAAAGAAACCGCTCAGGCAAAAGGCCAGCAGTTTGTAGCGGGTCGTATTGATCCCACTGGCCCTCACCGCCACCTCATCCTCCCTGATGGCATGGAAGATAATGCCCGTGTTCGATTCGGTTATCTTCCACATGATCGTGCACAGGGCCAGCATGAGTCCCGCGGTAATATAGTAATCACTGAGACGGGACCCGGAGAGGCGATCCAGACCGGAGAGTCCCAGTTCTCCGCCGGTTAAATCCGGGAACGCGTAGACGAGCCCGATCAGGATGATGGGGAAGGACAGCGTGGTGAGGGCAAGGTATGTACCCTTAAGCCTCAGACAGGGAATACCGATGATCAGCCCGGCTATAACCGCGCCCACTGCCCCGAGAGGGATAGAGACCCAGGGAGGCAGGTGAGCATGCAGATTCACCAGGGCGGTGGTGTAAGCCCCGACGCCAAAGAAGAGGGCATGCCCGAAATTCATCTGGCCGGTAAAACCGGACAGGAGATCCCAACTGGCGGCAAAGATGGCGAAGATACTGGTCAGCACCATGATACGAAGGAGATACTGGTTCTCAGTAAAAACCGGCAGGAAAATCAGGGCCAGGACAAAGAGGACAACCACCACCCGGCTCGGAAGGACGAGCACCTCCCCCTTAAAGATCGTGTACAGCTTCTTCAGATAAAAACCGAATATACCCATGATTATCTCTCTTCCTCAAATCGAACGCCAAAGAGGCCTTCCGGCCTGATTACCAAAACCAGGATCATAACGGACAGCGCCACAGAATCCTTGAGATACGCGCCCATGGGTATCAAAAATACCACCAGGGTTACTGTAAATCCCAGTATATATGCCCCCACAAAACTCCCCTTGATACTGCCGAGGCCACCAAGGACCACGACCGCCATCATCATAATCAGGGGGTTCATCCACATAAAGGGGCTCAGGGTGGTGAGAGGAACGATCACAACCCCTGTGAGGCCGGCCAGCCCAACGGAAACACCCATGGTCATCATGGCCACCCGACTCTCATTCATCCCCATCAGGTTGGCCACCTCCCTGTCTTCGGCCGTGCTCCGGATAGCCAGGCCCAGCCTGGTTTTCATCAACAGAGCCCACAACGCGGCCAGGATTAACAGGGCCATTCCAAAGGTCAGTATCTGCTGATAGAAGACCTTGACCCCGAAGACATTCAGATATCCACTAATCAGGGACGGAACGGTCAGATAATCCCCCTTGAAGATAAGGAGGAGGATCTCCTGCATAGCCATGGCCAGGGCAATGGTGGCGATCAGCACCGCCCCTTCGTGTTCGCGGATGGGATCGATAAAAAACTTGTACGAAACCAGACCGGCTAACGTGACCACGATAACCGCCACCAGAGAGGCCCAGAGAGGATGGAGCCCAAGTTTCTGGATGCAGAAATAGATAAGATATGAAGCCACCATGTAAAAGGCGGTATGGGCGATGTTGACGATACGGGCGACCCCGAAGATGAGGGAAAACCCGATGGCCAAAAGGGCATACGTGCTCCCGGTGATTAAGCCGTTCATAAGTATATCAAGTATCATAGAGCCTCGGCAGA
>CAYXUH010000107.1:0-5095 GCA_964468685.1 uncultured Syntrophaceae bacterium
TGCATATCCGTCCGGTATTGCACGGTGTCGTATCCCTCCGAACCTATCTTCTTTGTAAATCTGCTCAGTTCCAGGAGACCCATCTCTTCAGTACCCTTCTGAACAGTCTTGAAATCCGAAGGTTTTTCCGCAAGGGCGATAACCTGTGCCGGCACCCGTTCGATTGAAGGGATCCCATCCCGGCTAAAGGTTGTCACGAGCAGATCTTTGAATAACCACCCGTCGTCTTTCCACACCGCCTCCTTTGCGTCAATCCTCTGAGAGAGGTTCATCCCGCGGTCAAAGAAGTGGATTCGGATCCCCTTCAGTGTGTTTGTCTGGGGATCGAACATGGAAAAATTGTAGATCCCTTCCTCTCCCCTGTACCAGATCTCGTTTTGCTTGAAGCTGCCCAGCTTTTCCCTTTTCTGAACTTCGATCAGCTTGACATATTTGGCCCTCTGGTTTGTGTGTGGTGTTATAAACTCATTCAGAAGAAACGTTGCTATACAGATCGCAAAAGAGATAACAATAACAGGGAGCGATATACGATAGAGACTCAGGCCGTTCGCCTTCATGGCCGTTATCTCGCAGTTCTTCGAAAGGATTCCGAATGACAATAGGGTGCTCAGGAGGACGGCGATCGGTATCATCTGAGACAGTATCATGGGCAGGGTCAGAAAAAAGTAGGCCGCCATCTGACCTGGAGATGCGTTATTGCTCAAGAACATCCGTATCCGTTCAAAGAAATCGGCGATCAGATACAGTCCCACGAGAGAGACCAGGATCAGTGTGAATATTTTTATAAATTCTTTGAGAATATATCTGTCGAAAATAGTCATGTTCGTTTCCACGCTCTGATGTTCCGAATGGAGTGAGGAATAAGGGGCTCTTCCTTCGCGGCCGTGATTAGCAGGTATATGCCAACGATCCCCAACAGTGTGTTTGATATCCAGGCGCCCAGTACCGGGGAGAGAATGCCGGTTTCGCCCAGTGCCTCCCCACCGATCTGGAGGACGTAGTAGATCATAATAACGATAAGACCGATAACAAACCCCCGTGATTTCCCGCTCCGGTGTTTTGAGATGCCCAGTGGAACCCCGATGATACCGAAGATGATACAGGCAAAGGGGAGGGTGAACTTCTTGTGAATCTCGATGGTGAGCTCTTTGAGAACGGTCATATCCACACCGGGTTCCCTGCGTTCCCTGATCAGCTCGGGAAGCGACATCTCCCTGCTGTCCTTTGTGATTGCCATGTTCTTGTCTCCGATTGATGCAGACAGGTCGAGATTTATGTCATAGGAACTGAAGTCTATTTTTTTATAGGTTGCCGCATCTCTATCTGCCGTGTGAATACTCCCATTTTCCAACCTCAGAGTAACCCCCATGGACTGGGGGTCGGAAACAAGGTATCCCCTCTGCGCGATGATCGTAGTTGGTTCCTTCAACGTACGGTTGTCGGATATAAAGACGCCCCTCATGTAATCTTCCTGGGGGGGGAGCTCTTCCGCGTACAGGACAAGACCGGCAAAGTCGCCGTTAAAGATTCTTTCTTTGATACCGATGCTTGCCTTTTGCCGTGCTATATCAAACAGGAGGTTTTTGGTCGCAAAGTTGCCGTACGGAACGAGAAAGAATCCGGTAACGGTGGTTATGAAAAAGGCACACAGAGCGGCAAATGCAATAGATGGCATAAGCTGATACAGACTTAAGCCCGATGATTTCAGTACAATGATTTCATTGTCACGGGAGAGTCGTCCCAGACCTATGAGTATGGAGATGAGGAGCGATACGGGAATGGTGAGGGTGAGAAAAGAGGGCATCAGATAGAGAATAAGTCGTGCTATATCGGTAACGGCTATTCCCTTGTTTATCATCAGGTCCATCAATTGAAGGATCCTGCCCATGAGGAGGACAAAGGTCAATACGAAGAGGATCATAAAAAAGGGGATGGAGATCTCTCGTAGGATGTATCTGTTTACTATCCAGCGCATCTCTTGTCTTTCAATTAAGGTTGGTATAACTGAGAATGTATAACAGCAAATCACATTTGCTTCAATGTTTCTTGGATTGACCTTGATTTTTAAATCTGCTAAACGGGTTAGAGGGTGGTGGATTATGGCTCTGTGCGGCACCGTCAAAAATACACCTTTCGAAGGGAGTGCCCATGATTGATTTACACACACATTCTATCTTCAGTGATGGTGAGCTGGTTCCCTCGGAGCTTGCACGGATGGCGGTTGCAAAGGGATATCGGGCGATCGCGATAACCGACCACGCCGACCATTCAAACCTGGATTTTATTATTCCCCGGATTGTAACGGTCTGCGAGAAGATATCGGAAGTCTGTCCCCTGCAGGCCATCCCGGGTATAGAGCTTACACACGTTCACCCGGACCATATCTCCTCCCTTGCCCATGAGGCACGGATCCTGGGGGCGAAGATCATCGTTGTTCACGGAGAAACCATTGTAGAGCCGGTTATGCCGGGCACGAATCGCGCCGCCCTGGAGGCGCCGATTGACATACTTGCGCACCCTGGGCTCCTTACCGAAGAGGATGCAAAGATCGCCGCAGATAACTCGGTGTTTCTGGAGATATCCGCGCGTCAGGGACACAGCCTGTCCAATGGCCATATCGCCGCGCTCGCGCGGAGATCCGGCGCGAAACTGGTCCTCAATACCGACACCCATTCCCCCCGGGACCTCGTGGACAGGGACATGGCGGTTATGGTCGCGAAAGGGGCCGGGATGAGCGAAGAAGAGATCGAGATGATGTTCGGAAACTCGGAGTCCCTTGTCAAAGAAGCTGCGGGGAGATAGATCGAGAGGCGGGGACTATGAAGGCCGTATTTATCGCCGATGCCCATCTGGATGGCGGTGCCTCTGACGGGTACCGATACCTGATGCGGTTTCTCAACTCCATACAGGGCAGCGTGGACGAGCTTTTTATTCTCGGAGACTTCTTTGATTTCTGGTTCGCCGGCAAAAACGGCGTGTACCCCGGCTTTTCCGATATTGTTGAAAGATTGCTGGAGATGCAAAAGGCGGGGACGAACGTCTCTTTCTTTGAGGGCAACCACGATTTCTTTCTGAGCGATTATTTCGAGCCATATGGCATACGGGTGTTCCCAGAAGGGGCCGCAATCGATCTGGATGGAAAGAGACTGTTTCTGTCTCATGGCGACACGGTGAATCCTTCCAATGGGCAACGTCTATTACGCCGAATTCTCAGGAGCGACCGGTTTTACAAGATACAGAAGAAGTTACCCTCTTGGTTCCGGTGGTGGGGGGCCAAGGTTTTTTCGAGGGTGAGCAGAAGCCGCGAGGCACCATTATCTGATGGGCTTGGGGGCCGACTTGCTATGTTTGCCATGGAGAAATTTGAAGGGGGAACCGATGCGGTGATACTGGGCCACTTCCATTCTCCCCGGTTTGAACAGCATGTAATCCATGACAGGGTAAAGACCTTTGCCATTCTGGGTGACTGGATACACCACTATTCTTATCTGCTGTATGACGACGGCGAATTTATGATGAAGAGTGGTATCCCCTCGGATTGATTCTTTTCCCTGATATCTGGATGGTGTGGAGCCGACCATGAACTTTGGCGGAATAGACGCAGAAAACCAGTGCCTTGAAGATGCGAAATTTGTGGTGATCCCCGTTCCTTATGACCTGACTTCTACCTATCAGGCGGGATCACGAAAAGGCCCGGCGGCCATTCTGGATGCGTCGTCCAATATGGAACTGTACGATGAAGAGCTGTGCGTTGAGACATATCTGGCTGGTATCCATACCACAGCTCCTCTCGAGGTAGATGCGCGCGGCCCGGAAGCAATGGTGAGGGCCGTTCGCGAGGAGGTGGCAAAGGCGCTTTCCTCAGGAAAGGTCTCGGTTGTCCTGGGCGGGGAACACAGTGTGACCATCGGGGCGGTTCAGGCCGCGAAGGAGATATATCCCTCCCTGTCGGTGCTTCAGCTCGATGCGCACGCGGACCTGAGGGATTCGTATCAGAATTCGCCATTCAGCCACGCGTCCGTCGGCAGGAGAATCTTCGAGATCTGCCCTCTGGTGCAGGCCGGGGTCAGGAGTATGAGCGTGGAAGAGGCTAGTTTTATTGAAGAGAATGGAGTTAGGACATTTTCTCCTGATTTTGTAAAAAATGATCCGAATTCGATAAAAAAGATTTGCGAGAACCTGTCGAAGGATATATACATCACCCTTGATCTTGATGTCCTGGATCCGTCGGTTATGCCGGCCACTGGGACGCCGGAACCCGGCGGCATCCTGTGGAATGACCTGATTTGCCTGATCAGGGGAGTTTCAGAGAGTTGTACGATTCGGGGTTTTGATATTGTTGAGCTGTGTCCGATCCCCGGAATGATCGCCCCTGATTTCACGGCGGCAAAGCTTGCATACCGAGTAATGGGATATATCAATCGCGCGGATTCATAGATACGGCACCATTTTTATAGATAGAAGGGGATACGTTATTGAGCAACCAGGCACCCAAGAAGATTTTTTTTACCAAGGGAGTCGGTTCCCATAAATCAGAGCTCCATTCCTTTGAGCTGGCCTTGAGGGACGCCGGTATAGAGAAATGCAATCTGGTGATGGTTTCGAGTATTTTTCCGCCCGGCTGCAAGGTGATATCGCGTGAAAAGGGATTAAAGGAACTGAACCCGGGCGACATAACCTACTGTGTTATGAGCCGTAACAGCAGCAATGAGCCGAGAAGGCTGATAGCGGCGTCCGTAGGATGCGCCATTCCGGCCGACAAAAACGCGTACGGGTATATAAGCGAGCACCACGCATTCGGGCAGACATCGGTGGAAACGGGTGACTACGCGGAAGACCTCGCGGCGGCTATGCTTGCCTCAACACTCGGTATAGATTTTGATGTGGATGCAAGCTGGGATGAAAAGGAAGAGATCTTCAAGATCAGCGGAAAGATCGTACGGACACGGAACGTTACACAGTCGGCAATAGTGAAAAACGGGGGCCATACGTCGGTTGTAGCGGCCGCTGTATTTGTGTTTTAGACGACAGGCATATATAACTAGTGTCATGTCACGCTTGATATGTTAGATAGAATATGTCATGCTGATCTCCA
>CAYXUH010000108.1:0-5086 GCA_964468685.1 uncultured Syntrophaceae bacterium
CCAGATGGACTCGCAGAACTCTGCAGTTCCGTTTTCAGGGATTGAGATACTTTTCCTTACACTTTTGCCGAGAGAGCTCTCTTTCCCTCTGTAGGCGTAGAGTCCCCCTTTTACCGTTTTCATGTTTCTCAAGCTGAGCGGCAGGTCGGATGCATACACAATAATCCGCTCTACGCCGAAGGGAGGATGAACCTCAAGATCAAACCTGTCTCCCTCATCCGGGATAGTGTAAATTCTGCCCCTCTCAAAGAAAGAAATCTGCCTGTAATTGTTGGGCAACAGCTGGAAGACCTTACCTTTTACACCTACCCTCACTATTTTACCGTAGAAATCTCTATTTCCCTTAAAAAATATCTTTACGTGTTCGCTTTCGCCATACTCTCTCTTATCCGTCCATACATCCACGGTAAGAGGCGCCGCGTGCTTCATCAGCACAGCCCCAGCCCGCAGCCTGTCATCCCCATATGTCAGGTCCTTCAACCGGTATTTTACCTCCCCCTGCATCCGCGTGTGGTAGCGACCCTTATTATCAGCTTCATGATCTTCCACTTTCAGAATGTCAACAAACCGACCTGCCTTGTTTTTGATGAGTTCGTATTCAAGGTTGATACCGGTAATCTTTGTTCTGGAATCAAGACACCTCTTTGCCCCCTCAAGAATACGCCCTCTTGCCCTTGAGAGCAACTTCCCGCGAATCTGTTTCGCCCCCTCCCCTTCACCGGGATACGCGTAAACATCTACTGACTGGATAACTGACCGCATCTCAAAATCAGGGGCCATTGCTTCAGCCTGAGCGTCAGCCGCACAGGCAATACCTGCAAATATAAGGAGCAGAAACGGCAAAAGAACGAAGAAAATGAATATTCTCTTTTTCATATCGATCCTCCCTTTCCTTTCTTTTAATAGGGACAGCGTCCTTTTTACGTACCTGAGTAATTACACCTACTTTCAAAAAAGGGCGATGTCCCTATTTCACTCATCAACTTACCAGCTCATCAGCTTCTATTCTCCTTAATCCTTAATCCCCTTAATTCTTAATCCTTACTTTTCCACCAGCTTACCAACTCCATTACTTCGGTATCGGCACGCTTCCGAGGAGGTATTTCAGGTCTTCATCCTCGAATTTTATCGAGAACCCTATAAAGGGGGACTCACGGCCCTCGTTGCTGATAAAGTCATCCCATCCGGCCGACAGGTAGATATGCTTTAAGAGCCGGTACTCGGCGTATGTCTTAAGGTGCGCGTTCCTGTCGCTGTCAAAATCGAAGGCCTCAAAGGTCATCTGAAGTTTGTCGTCAAAGGCAAAATAGTCTATCCCGACGCCGCCCGTCGATTCAAAGATGCCTCCCCTGAGGGCTATATCGTTGAATCTTTTTCCGATCTGCGCGGTGAACAGGAGCTCGTCCCGCTCCCACGTCTCGGTCTGCGTTGTTACACCTCCAACTGTGGTATCGGTCACCGTCCGGCTGCCCCGGGGATCGGCAACCAGGCCGAGGACATAGAACTTGTCTTCCTTCGGCCGTATCGTCACGTTAAAATACCCCTTGCCGTCACCGCCGTCGAAGAGGTATTCCCCCCGGTAGCTGAGAAAGGTCTTAAACTGCTCGGACTTCGACACGTACCGGTCTATTCCACCCATACTTTTTTCGAGGCTCTTCAGGCTCGCGTTCAGGTTGTCCACGGTATCTTCGTCGTTGATCAGCTTTCCTACCGAGCCTTCTCCCCGGTTGATCTTGTCGGTGATATCCTTGAGCGAGGCGAGTGTCTCATTGAGATTGTCGAAGGCATCCGTATTTTCAACCAGCTGACCGATGGTCCCCTGTCCGCCGTCGATTTTCTCCACGATGCTGTTAAGCGTCGCAAAGGCCCTGCGCATCTCCGTCGATGCCTCGCTGAGATTGTCAACCATCAGGTTGAGCTTGTCATCGTTTTGCTTAACGATACGGCTGAGATCTTCTGTAATGGTCCTGGTGTTATCGATGATTGCCCTGAGGTTTTCCTCACCCTGGACGCTCCCCACGGTATTTCTCAGTGAGGCCGTTACCTCCATTACATCACCGGCTATGGTCCCCAGTTCACTCAGGAGCTTGTCGATATCGGCCTGCTGCCCTGTTCTGAAAATATCTCCATCGGCCGATATATGCTCCTCGCCCGGTGTCCCCGGGATGATATCGACATATTTATCCCCCAGTATGCCGTACGCCTTTATCTTGGCCTCGACATCCTTCTCCAGTTTCACTTCCGGAGCTATCCTCAGCCTGACCAGGGCCTTGCCGTTCTTGAGCGATATATTCTCGACCCGCCCAACCTCCACACCCGCTATCTGCACTGAGGCATCCTTTTCAAGACCCGTCGCGTTATCGAATACCACGTTTACCGGGTACCCCTTCTTGAAACCGAATCCCTGCTCGCCGACCCTGAACGACATGTATCCCAGTATAATAAGTGCCACCAGGACGAACAGGCCCACCTTTGCTTCCGCGCTAATTGAAGACATCTTCTTCTCCATTCTTAGTCATTGAGGCTTTGGGTTTTCACCGCTCCACCAGTCTCCCTACATTACACTGATCGGACCTTCAAGGCTTCCGGAAAGAAACTGTTTGAGCACGGGATCGGAAGATTCCCGTATTTCTTCGGAAGTCCCGTATTCTATGATCTTACCCTCATAGAGCATGGCTATCCTGTGCCCCACCGTAAAGATCGACTGGACATCATGACTGATAACCACGCAGGTGAGATCGAAATTCTTCTGCGTTTCAATGATGAGTTCGTTGATCGCCTCCGTCATCACGGGATCCAGACCGGTCGTTGGTTCGTCAAAGAGGACGATCTGGGGATGCAGGGCAATCGCCCTGGCGAGCCCCACCCTCTTTCTCATCCCCCCGCTCAGTTCCGAAGGCATCTTGTTCTCAACACCGGGAAGACCGACCGCCTTCAACATCTCCGCCACTATCTGCCGGACTTCATTGTCTTTCTTTTTGGTGTGCTCCCTGAGGGGAAAGGCGACATTATCCATCACGTTCATGGAATCAAAGAGCGCCGCCTCCTGAAAGAGCATCCCGAATTTCTTTCTTATCTCGTTTAAATCTCTGTCGTTCAGCGTGGCGATGTCCACACCGTCAACGAGGACCTGTCCGCTGTCGGGCCGCAGGAGGCCGATAATATGCTTGAGGAGAACACTCTTACCCCCCCCGCTTCCACCGATGATGACGGTGGTCTTGCCGTCCTCTATCTCAAGATTGACGCCGTCCAGGACCTTCTGCCGTCCAAACGACTTATGGATATCTACCAGTTTAATCATATAGTTATAATTTCCGGTTTCGAGTTTCGGTTTAGCAAAGTTTGTATGACTTTTGCCATACTTTCTAACTCGTTGTAGTTTTTTAGCCTTTCACTTGAATCCTCGAATCCTTGCCCCCTTGACCCCTAATCTTTATAGTTTTGGCCTTTTCGCTCTTAGAACATAATCGCTGTCAGAAAATAATCGCTTATCAGGATCGAGACGGACGCGAGAACCACCGCCTCTGTGGTGGCCTTCCCCACCCCTTCGGCGCCCCCTGTCGTGTTGAATCCCTTATAACATCCTATGAGAGACAGAATCAGCCCGAAGACCGCCGCCTTGGTGAGACCATTGTAAATATCCCCCAGGTCCACCATCTTTGTGATATTGCTTATGAAGGCGCCTGAATTGATATTCAGAATCGGAACCCCCACAAAGTATCCCCCCAGGATCCCCATAAAATCGGACACGATGGTGAGGGCGGGGAGCATGATAACCCCCGCGATTATCCGTGGAACGATAAGATGTTTGACGGGATTAGTGGCCATGACAGACAGGGCGTCTATCTGCTCGGTCACGCGCATCGTCCCCAGTTCAGCGGCCATGGCGGAACCCGCCCTGGCAGTCACCATCAGGGCGGTGAGTACCGGCCCCAGTTCCCTGGTCATCCCCAGCGCGACGGTCGAACCGACGAGGCTCTCCGCGTTGAACATCCTGAACCCGTAGTACCCTTGCAGCGCCATGACCATCCCGGTGAATGTTCCCGTGAGAACGACGACAAAGATTGACTTGACGCCGACGAATTCCATCTGCTTGAAGATCAGGCGAACCTTCAGGGGGGGGCGTACCATCCACATCATAGCGGAGAGAAAGAGGAGAAGGATCTTTCCCATCTCCTCGATATTCTCCAGGACGGCCCTTCCAAATCTGTCAACTGCCGCGGAAAAACTGTTCATACACCACCCGGCCTACAACGGCCTTTTTTTGCCTGCGTGCGCATCGAGGGATAGCTGTATAATCCTGCTGATCAGTTCGGTCTGTGTAATTCCCTCAGCAGCCGCCTGGTGAAAGAGCACCGTGGAAGGCGTCATTCCCGGCAAACTGTTCGGTTCGAAGACCACGACCCGCCCGTCGCCGGGGACAAACACATCTATCCTCGCGTACGCCTTCAGCCCCAGGACCAGAAAGGTTCTGACGGCAACGTCCTGTATCTTCTTAAGGACATCATCCGGCAGCCGCGCGGGCATTTTATTTTCGTCCCGACCATACAGGAATTTATCCTCGAGTGAAAGTATTCCTTTTGTCGGTATCGTCTCGGAAGGGACAAGGGCGATGGGCTCATCGTTTCCAATAACGCCGCAGGTAACCTCCGTTCCGGTTATGAATTCTTCGATCAGTGCCACGCTGTCCCATTCGAAAGCCGCCAGGGGCGCGCTTTCGATACCCTCCGGAGATACGACCTTCTTCACCGTTGTGCTGCACCCCTCCCGGGCCGGTTTCACCACGCAGGGGAACCCGATATCTTTCTCGATATCGCCGAGAACTATCTCCCTGTCGCTGTCCCATTCCTTTATAGAGACCGCCCTCGTCCGCGGTACATCCATCCCGCTCATGGCGATCACCTTTCGGGAGGCATACTTGTCGGCACCAAGCGCCGAGCCCAGCACTCCGGAACCGGTATAGGGGATACTCAGCAACTCGAACAGTCCCTGCAGGCAGTCGTCTTCTCCGTACTTGCCGTGCAGACCTATGGGCTCGTAAAACAATATCATGGCCATTTACTCCATGATTGGATGAATAGAATAG
>CAYXUH010000109.1:0-5058 GCA_964468685.1 uncultured Syntrophaceae bacterium
TGGAAGGCCGCTCTATACCGTGATCGGGCTCAGGGACCTGGAGAGGATGTTCAAGCGACGATGACGGATGAATAGGGGAGTAAGGAGTGAGGAGTAAGGGGTAAGGGGTAAGGGGTAAGGGGTAAGGGGTAAGGGGTAGAAGCTAATCGGATTAGATTAACAGGATTGGCTGGATTTTGACAAAAAATAAATGGTTGGTATTGTTAATCATGTTTATCCTGTTATCCTGTCAAACATTCAGCTTTTACGCCTGTATGATCACTTGAAAGCTAAAATGCAAAACCCAAGACCCTCGCTTATTGTTATCACCGGTCCCACCGGGGTGGGGAAGACCGATCTGGCGATCAGACTTGCTGAAAAGTTCGACGGAGAGATCATCAGCGCCGACTCGATGCAGGTCTATCGGTATCTGGATATCGGCACCGCGAAACCCTCTGCCGAAGAGCTGGCGTGCGTCCCCCATCACCTGATCGATGTCGTCGATCCCGACGAAGAATTCAATGCCGCGATGTTTGTCGAGCAGGCCGATGTGGCGATTCATTCCCTCCACGAGAGGGGAAAGAGGGCGTTCATCGTGGGGGGGACGGGGTTGTATCTGGACGCCCTGCTCGGCGGTCTCCTGGAGGCCCCCGGCGCCGACGAGAAGCTCCGTGATTTCTATAGAAAAGAAGCCGCACGATACGGAAAGGGATATCTGTATGGGCGGCTGAAAGAGATCGATCCGGCAGCCGCGGCAGAGATACACCCGAATGATCAGGTTCGAACGATCAGGGCTCTCGAGGTCATGGAACAGACCAGGCAGTCGATTGTTTCAATCCAGGGTGAACATCGGTTCGGGAGTAAGGCTTATGATTGTATGAAGATAGGTCTCACAATCGACCGAGACCTCCTGTATGACAGGATCAACGATCGGGTCGAACGGATGATTGCGGACGGACTTGTAGGAGAAGGGGAGCGACTCCTGAAAATGGGGTATGATGATGAGGCCCTCCCCCTGCAGGCCATGACCTATCGGAATGTGATCTCCTATATCCGGGGGAACCAGAGCCTGCAGGATATGGTAAGGCTGATCAAACGTGACACGAGGCACTACGCGAGAAGGCAGCTGACGTGGTTCAGGAGAGATCTGGACATCAAATGGTTTGCCCCTCAGGATGAAAATATGATAAGCAGGGCAGTCAAATCACGGGTTTTGGGATATTAGAACCCCAAATCTCGAAACTCAAAACGTAATAAGGACGTGTTATGGGAAGAGAAGATCTAAGCAAAGTATATGAATCTCGAGATGTTGAAGAAAAGTGGTATCAATGCTGGCAAGACGAGGGACTGTTTCATGCCGAGGACACCAGCGACAAAGAACCCTTTTCGATAGTGATACCTCCGCCGAATGTTACCGGAATACTTCACATAGGGCACGCGCTGAACAATACCCTCCAGGACATTATCGTGCGTTACAAGAGAATGCAGGGCTACAACGCACTCTGGATGCCCGGGACCGATCATGCGGGGATAGCCACCCAGAATGTGGTGGAGCAGGAACTGGCCCGTGAAGGGGTGACGCGGCACGATATCGGGAGAGAAAAATTTATAGAGCGGGTATGGGAGTGGAGAAAAAAGTATGGCGGTGTCATCATAAACCAGCTCCACAAGCTGGGATGTTCCTGTGACTGGTCGCGGGAGCGGTTTACCATGGATGAGGGCCTGTCCCGGGCGGTGAGAGAGGTCTTTGTCCGCCTCTACGGTGACGGCCTTATCTATCAGGATGATTACATCGTAAACTGGTGTCCGCGCTGTCATACGGCCATATCCGACCTCGAGGTTGAATACGAAGAAGAGGCGACAAGTCTCTGGCATATACGCTATCCCTATGCGGACGGTAACGGAGAAATTGTTGTGGCGACCACCCGTCCGGAGACCATGCTCGGCGATACCGCCGTCGCGGTCAATCCTGATGACGAACGGTACGCGGGCGTTATCGGGAAGGATGTGATCCTCCCCATCGTGAATAAACGAATACCGATCATAGCGGATGATTACGTCTCCAAGGAGTTCGGAACGGGCGCGGTGAAGATAACACCGTCGGCGGACCCCAACGACTTTGCCATGGCGCAGCGGCACGATCTCGAGATAGTCACCATCATGGATGGAGATGCCATTATCAATGAAAACGGGGGAGTCTATCAGGGGCAGAACTGCTACACCTGCAGGAAAAATATTGTGGAGGATCTCAAGGCGGGCGGATATCTCATAAAAACAGAGCCCTATTCACATAACGTGGGGCGGTGCTACCGGTGCAAGACCATTGTAGAGCCCGCGGTATCCAAGCAGTGGTTCGTCAAGGTAAAGCCCCTGGCGCGTACCGCTATCGCCGCGGTTGTCAAGGATGAGACGAAGATTGTTCCCCCCATGTGGGAGGCGACCTATTTCGACTGGATGGACAATATACGTGACTGGTGTATCTCCCGGCAGATATGGTGGGGGCACCGGATACCGGTGTGGTATTGTGATGACTGCGGCAAAACAATTGTAGCCGCCCAGGACCCCGACCGTTGCCCCGAATGCGGGGGGGGCTCTCTCAGACAGGATGAAGATGTCCTGGATACCTGGTTCAGCTCCGCTCTCTGGCCCTTCTCGACGATGGGGTGGCCCGACAAGACACAGGCCCTTGAGACCTTCTACCCTACTTCACTCCTTATTACCGGTTTTGATATCATATTCTTCTGGGTGGCTCGGATGATGATGATGGGACTCTACGTTATGGGGAAGGTCCCCTTCGCGGCTGTCTATCTGCACGCCCTTGTTCGCGATGAAAAGGGCGAAAAGATGAGTAAATCGAAGGGAAACAGCGTAGACCCCCTCGAAATGATTGACAAATACGGCGCTGATGCCATGCGGTTTACCCTCGCGGCTTTCACCGCGCAGGGGCGGGACGTGAAGATGTCCGAGGAGCGGATCAAGGGATACGGACACTTTGTCAACAAGATATGGAACACGGCCCGGTTTTCCCTCATGAACCTTGAAGACTATCCCGGCGGGATCGCACCGGAAAAGGAAGAGTTTTCCCTGTGCGACCGATGGATCAGAGACAGCCTGAACAGGACGGTGGTTGATGTCAGGAAGCACCTTGACGAGTACCGCTTTAATGACGCCGCGGGCAAGATATATCAGTTTGTCTGGCATGAGTTCTGCGACTGGTACCTTGAACTGATAAAGCCGGCCCTGTATGACAAAAAGTCAGAGAAAGAAAAACGCACCGCGCAGTATACGCTTCTTACCGTGTTGAAGACAGCCCTTCAACTTCTCCATCCCATCATGCCCTTTGTCACGGAGGAGATATGGCAGAAACTGACTCAGGATGAGGGGTATATCATGGTGAGCAAATTCCCCGAGCCGGATGACTCCCTCGAGGATAGAGATGCGCGCGACCGCATGGAGTTCATCCAGAGCATTATAAACACTGTCAGAAATATACGGGGCGTCATGAATATCAGCCCTTCCAAAAAGCTGAAGATACTCATCTCTGTTCGGGATAATGATACGCTCTCCATTATGGAGGCGGGCAGAGGGTATATCCAGGACATCGCGAATCTGGAAGACCTGGTAATAGAGGCAAATGCCCGCGAGCCAAAGGGGTCTGCGACGGGGGTTGTCGGTTCCACCAAGGTATACGTATTCCTGGAAGGCGTCGTGGACGTCGCGGCCGAGAAGGAACGGCTTGAAAGGGAGATCAAGAAGCTCGATAAGGACCTCGGTTTTGTGTCCAAGAAGCTGGGTAACCGTGATTTCATGGAAAAGGCCTCCCCGGAGATCGTTGAGAAGGAACAGACCAAGTTCAACGCCCTGAAGGAGAAGATCCAGGTGCTCGAAGACGCTCTGGGCAGGCTTCGTGATATGGCGTGAGGATTGTCATGGGTTCAGATGCCGACTTGAGAGAACTGATACAGAGAGCGCTTGATGAAGATATAGGGTCCGGCGACCTGACCACAACAGCTGTTCTTGACGGCACGGAAACTGGTGTCGCACAGGCGGTCTCGAAGGGCGATATCATTGTTGCGGGCATTGATGTCTTCAGAGAGGTGTTTTTTGTCCTGGATCCGTCCCTCGTCTTTGAGACGTATTTCACCGACGTCCGGGCAGCGGGGAAGGGGGATCTTCTTGCCTGCATCTCGGGCAGCCTGAAGAGCATCCTCCTGGCGGAGCGCGTAGCGTTGAACTTTTTCCAAAGGATGTGTGGAATCGCAACAATAACGAATAGATATGTTGAAGAAGTACAGGGTACCGGAACCCGGATACTGGATACAAGGAAGACCACACCAACCCTCCGGGACTTTGAAAAATACGCGGTCAAGGCGGGAGGGGGGACGAATCACCGATTCGGTCTGTATGACGGCGTGATGATCAAGGATAATCACATCAGCGCCGCGGGGTCTATCTCGAACGCGGTGCGGAAGGTGACAGGAACCATCCCCCCCGAGATGAAGATCGAAGTGGAGACGAAGAACCTCCGGGAGGTCGCGGAGGCCCTTGCCGTACAGGCCGATATCATCATGCTGGACAACATGGGGATCCCCGAGATGAGAGAGGCGGTCTCTCTCATCGGCGGAAAGGCGCTGGTCGAGGCATCGGGGAATGTAACCCTTTCGAATGTGAGGGAGATTGCGCAGACAGGCGTGGATTTTATATCTGTTGGGGCGCTTACCCACTCCGCCCCCGCCGCCGATATATCACTTGTGTTCAAGAGCAAAGAATGAGGCGTAGGAAGTAATTAGAAGATGGATCATCTCCAAAAGAGCTGGTAGGATCCAAGGGGCCAAGGAGTCAAGCGAAATGCTTAAGAATTGTATAGAGATAAAAGTTTGGGAAGGTCTTATCAGCTTTGTTTAGAACGTTACGAAGCCCTCGACCACCTGAATCCTTGAATCCTTGAACCCTTTGCATCAACTAATCGGGAGAAGAATCGACGAGAATAACCGGATTTTAAAGAAGAATAAACGGTTGGTATTATTCATCCTGTTATCCTGTCAAATATTAAAATGTTGTGACTGTATGACAACTTAA
>CAYXUH010000110.1:0-4903 GCA_964468685.1 uncultured Syntrophaceae bacterium
TTACCGCCTTTCCACGCACCAACATATTTTGTGCCATCCGGCGATGTCATGGTTCTCTGACCGTGCGGTTTTTGATTCACAATTTGGGCACGATATGAACCTCCATTCGTCATTGGACCATCATACCATGTCTGGGATCGTGTTTGATAAGCTTGAGGGCTACTATTATTCACATTAATAGTCGTTCCCCTCGGCCCTTCAATTTCATTTTGAACCGTACTGACAACAGCTTGTCTCATCGCAGCCTCACCTAAACTCCTTGAAATAGCATTAGCGTAGGCTTGATTAAAACCACTCAACGCCAACATCAAATCAAGCATAGACAATAAAAGAATGATAGTCTTGAACATTTCCTTCCTCCAGAGAATTTATATATGCGCAAAATTTCTTTTTGCTATACTAGGCGATGCATTCTTGAACCACCGAACAGTGTTTATCTGGATCCTGATAAAAACCTAAACACGGCAATTTTGCCTGATAAGACCACTGACAAAAAACAAAAGCCCTATCTCTCATTTTGAGAAACAGAGCTTTAGACGATCAGGCCATAATCCCCTCCAGGTTACAGCTGTTCACAAGCGCACATAATACAGATAATTTTAACGAAACATGGTAACTCACTAACTCTATAACGATACCTTGTCAAGAAATATTACAGTAAGACTTTCAAATGATAATCCTCGCTTTTCCCTATATGCAGGCTTTATTGACTCGTAGGTGGCGTCAATAGCAGGCTCTCTTGACGTTTCCCTTTATCTTAACTGAACAGTACGGGTTGAAAGCTACTACATGAACTCATTCCCCTCATTTATTGACTTCAATAATGGGTAATCCCTCGGTACAGTCAAGGGCGTTGGTAAGGTGAAGTGTTTTTCAGAGTAACAGCATTTACCGACAGCCATAAAACTGTCTACTGTTGTCTACTGTTCGGCCGGTAAAATACGGCAAAATGCGGACACAGTTAAAATCTGTTACTTGTAATATCAACATCTTACAAAATAAATCTCTTGCGAGTTCTGACTTTTAATCAATTGGTCAGGAGTTCAAATCTCCTACGGCCCACCAGTAAAATCAAGGGGACAGCCTATTCGGGTTGGCCCCTTTCTTTCTGATGGTGCAGGCCCCATACCCACCCTTCCCGGTCAGATTTCGGAAAAACCCTCATTGATCTCGGGTAGTACAAAAAGGACGGCCGGGCAATCCACAAAGTTGTTGAAAGCCATGTTGATAACCCTGTTGACAAAACGTGCAAGTGCCCTAGAATCTCCGACTTATACCAGATTGCCCGCAAGACAAGCATACGTTTATATGCAGCAATATTATATAGTTATTCCTTAACGTTCTAATTTTAAGCGCTTAGGGGCCAGACAAAGGCAGACATGAACATTTCCTGGAGAATGGATCGGCATGCGGGCCACGGTGCGCCGTATAATCACTCCTTCTCCACCGTTTTCAATGTATTTATGCCAGCGCCGGCCCCCTTCGGCTTCAAGCCGAGTATCCCCAGAGAGATCAGGATCAGCACGACAACATTCAAGCGCCACGCCCAGGTGTATGAACCCGACATGTCGTAAATGATCCCCCCCAGGACAGGACCCACAACCCCCCCTATACCGGCTGTGAAGAACGTCAGCAGACCGTACGTAGATCCGAGAACGTCCCTTCCGAACCGATCGGAGACCAGGACCGGCATCATGGGCGCAAGGGAGCCGTACCCAAAACCAAAGACAAGAGCATATACGTATAGCATTCCAACGGTCCGCACGTTGAGCAGAATAACCATCCCGCATCCCATGATAAGATACCCCAGAAGGGCGGAATACTTGGGGTCACTGATATGATCGCTCAGCCACCCGAAAAAGAACCTTCCGAATATACTCACAACGCCGAGGGCGCCAAGGGATGAGGCGGCGGCGATCCTGCCTATGCCGTTGTCAACGGCATAGGTGACTAGATGCACAAATACCATCATCTGCGCCATTATCACGCCGCTGAAACAGATTGCCAGCACCCAGAAGCGATGATCCCTGAGGACATTCGGAGAAGAGGTGTGAAGGGGCACATGGCTAATCCCCCTTCCCTCGGGGGGCGGTACTACAGGTCGATCCCCGTCCGGGAGCAGGCCGTATTCCTCGGGTCTGGATCTTCCCATCAGGACCTGAGAAACAAGCACGCCCACAACCAGGACGACGACCCCGAGGAATATAAAACCACTGCGCCAGTGATAGTTCTTGGCGATCCAACCCGCCATCGGCGTCAGCAGCATGGTGCCGACACCGATCCCTATTGATGCCACCCCGAGGGCCACGCCCCTGCGCCTTACAAACCATTTTCCCACGGAGGAACTGTTCGCCACCACGCCGATACCGGCGGATCCGATACCGCACAAAACCCCGTAGGTCATGTACAACTGGCCAGGCGTTTGGACAAAACCCGTGGCAACAAACCCGATCGCGACAATGCAGGCCCCCATCGTCATGATCCACCTCGGCGCCATCCTGTCGAGCAGGCGTCCGCTGACCAGGCCGCCCAGCGCATACATCATCAGGTTTATTGAAAATGCGAGGGAGATGACCGACATGGGCCACTGGCGATCCACGAACATCGGATGCACAAAGACGCCGAAACAATATCTGGAGCCGTAACTGGCGCCCAGGACACAAAATGCCCCCGCGACAACAAACCAGCCCCAGTATATATCTTTCAGCCTGCCGGCAATCTTCATACAGCAATTCCCGCTTTTTACAAGTCTGTCAAAGTGTGATATCTACATGCCGTCCGATACGACCACATGGAGTCAGAAATACTAGCTATGTCAGCATATACCCGAAAAAGCCACACCACGTCCAGAAGAACGGGAAAAACATATCACCATTCAAAGGGAAGGCGCAACCACACCCATCGCGAAGGCCGAAAGGAGATACAACCACAGGCCGATTCCTCATTGGAGGACGTGTTTTCACGTATCGGGAATCCGGACCCCACACCCTTCAAACCCGATCCATTTCAGCTTGATGCCCTCGAGGCCATACAAAAAACCGATTGCCTCGTAACGGCGCCGACCGGGGCGGGAAAGACCTGGATCGCCGAGAAGGCCATTCAGTTGATCCATGAGAAGGGCGGGCGCTGCTGGTATGCCTCCCCGCTCAAGGCCCTGACTAACGCAAAGCGGACCGAGTTCGGAGACATCTTCGGACATGACAAGGTCGGTATCCTTACCGGTGACACAAAGGAAAACTCGGATGCCCCCATCATCGTGGGCACAACCGAGATCTTGAGAAATAAGCTCTATGAGGCCATGCACAGAGGCGAAGACCTCAATTGTGATCTCGTCGTGCTGGACGAGGCCCACTTCCTGGGGGATGAAGACCGGGGCGTGGTATGGGAGGAGATCATGATCTATCTCCCCCTCAGGGTGCACATGCTCCTCCTGTCCGCCACCATCAGAAACAACCGGGAGGTAGCGGGGTGGCTGAGTTCCCTGAGAAACAAGGAATGTGTTATTGTAGAAGATACCACGAGGCCTGTTCCTCTCTACCCCCTGTTTCTCGACCCTCCGGGGACAATAACACCCCTTTTGAATGGGGACAAACTCTATAAGACCCCCTCTGCCTGGCTTGCAAAGAACAGAAACAGACGCCCCTTCAGGGGAAAGCTCCCCCCCTTTGATACAATCATAAAAGTCATGCGCACCTTCAACCTGCTTCCGGCAATCTTCTTCCTGAAATCGAGGGGGGAATGCGATGCCGCGGTAGAGTTCTGCAATCTTTCTTCGGACCGCGGGAATGGTCGGCTCTTTGAAGGTGACCTGGACGCGATGCTCGACCGTCACCCCCATCTGAAAAACCATAAACAGCTGCAGACCCTCCGTCATGCACGGGTCGGAGCGCACCACGGGGGACAGCTCCCGGCATGGAAATCCGTTGTCGAGACCATGATGAAAAAGGAATATCTGGATGTGGTATTCGCCACATCCACGGTGGCTGCCGGGGTGAATTTTCCCGCGAGGACCGTGGTGTTGTTCAACTCGGACCAGTTTAACGGCCACGAGTTCATGCCCCTGGACGCGACCGCCTTTCACCAGATGACCGGGAGGGCCGGGCGAAGAGGGCAGGATAACATAGGTTTCATGTTGACCTTCCCGGGGAGATTTATGGATCTTGAGCATATCAGAAAGACCTTTTTCGCGAAACCGGAGCAGATAACCAGTCGCCTGCGGAGTGATTTCTCGATGGTGCTCAATCTCCTCCTGTCCCACACCCCTGAAGAGATCAGGGACGTCTTTGAACGGTCGCTGGCGGATTATCAACACCGGAAGAAGCGGGGAAAGACGACTCTCTGGAAGGACTTCAACAGGCATCTTGATTTTCTGAAGGCGGAGGGCTTCGTGGACACACAAAACCGCCTTACGGAGGATGGCATCTGGGCCTCGCAACTGAGACTGGACCAGCCCCTCCTGATCGCGCAATGCCTCAGAGACAAAGCCTTCCCCTACGACAGCGAGGCCCTCCTTGCCGCCGTCATTGCGCCCTTTGCCTATGACAGGAGCTCCACTATCGCCATCGCCAGGAGCTCGTTGCCGAAACGCCTGAAGAAGGCCTACGACCGGGTCGACCGGGCCGTGGCGCCTTTCTCAAAGAGGATGACGGAGGCGGGATTCGACACGGCCCCTCTCCCTCTCTGGGTCGCGGCGGCGATCTACGGCTGGGCTGCGGGGGCCGAGTGGGACCGGATAATCGAGCGGTCAAAGATAGCGGACGGCGATCTTGCCATGCTGATATCGAGAACGGCGGACAGTCTCCACCAGATAGCATCCCTCAGAGACTCGCACCCGCAGGCATCCGCACTTGCCGCCTCGGCGCGGAGGGCTATCCTCAGGGAACCGGTTGTATTCGATTGACAG
>CAYXUH010000111.1:0-4829 GCA_964468685.1 uncultured Syntrophaceae bacterium
AAAAAAAAGCCATGACCCGAGGGCCATGGCTTTTTTGGATTGGATATAGTTATCAGATGTTACAGCATCTCATAGATACCGGCCGCGCCCATACCGCCACCGATACACATGGAGACGATTCCTCTCTTCAGTTTCCGCCTTTTCATTTCGTGCAGCAACTGGGTAGTCAGCTTCGCGCCGGTGCATCCCAAAGGATGGCCGATGGCAATCGCGCCGCCGTTCGGGTTGATCTCGCCCTTCCAGTACCTTTCGGTAAGACCGAGTTCCCTGCAAGAATACAGGGCCTGGGAGGCAAAGGCCTCGTTGATCTCGAACAGCTCGATGTCGTCCGTCGTCATCCCGGCCAGCTTCAGTACCTTCGGGATCGCGTAACGGGGGCCGACACCCATCTCCTCCGGTTTGTTTCCCGCGACCGCATAATAGGTCAACTTGGCAAGGGGTTTCAGCCCCAGTTCATCCGCTTTCTCGGCGGACATGATCATCGAGAAGGCAGCCCCGTCCGTCATCTGTGACGAATTCGCCGCGGTCACCGAACCGCCCAGCTTGAAGGGTGATTTCAGCCTTGCCATATTCTCCATTGTCGAGGGCCATCTCACACCATCGTCCATGTCAAAGACAAAGGTATCCCTGACCCACTGCCCCTTCTTGTCCTTCTTGTACTTCCAGGCATCGATGGGAATGATTTCCTCTTTCCACACGCCCGACTGTACGGCATCGTAGGCCCTGTGGTTACTCTCCAGTCCCATCTTGTCCTGGTCTTCACGGCTAATGCCGTAATTGGCCGCAATATTCTCCGCGGTGATTCCCATCGACACATAGGCCATCGGGAGATCACCCCAGTCGGGATGCGGGCGGGTTATCCATCCACCCATCGGTATATGACTCATGGTCTCGCAGCCACCGGCAACGATTATATCCGACCATCCCGCCCTGACCTTCGCGGTGGCATCCGCTATGGACTGGATACCGGAAGAGCAGAAACGGTTGACCGTCATTCCCGAGGTGGTTATCGGGAACCCGGCACCAAGCCCTATGACCCTGCCGAGGTTCATCCCCTGTTCGGCCTCGGGGAATGAACACCCACAGACTATATCGTCGACATCTTCGTGTTTGACCTGCGGCACTCTTTTCATCAGCCCTTTGAGCACCTGAATTCCTATCTCGTCTCCTCTGGTCTGGGCAAGACCGCCTCTCTTGTACCGTCCGCCCGGACTCCTTACTGTCTCAACAATAACAGCTTCACGCATAATAATCCTCCTTATCGTCTGGTGCCGCGCAGGTTTTGCGCGGCTCAACGGTTAAATTTAGTTACGAAGCGGTTTGCCCGTCGTGAGCATGTGCGTAATACGCTCCTGCGTCTTCGCCTCACCGGCAAGACTGAGGAATGCTTCCCGTTCGCGATCAAGGATCGCGTCTTCGGTCACGAAGGTGTTCTCGGGACACTGACCGCCGGAGAGGACCCACGCAACCTTCATGGTGACATGCAGGTCGTAGTCGGACATGTAGTTCCCATGTTTCATGTTGAACAGGTAGGCATGCACGATACCCATAAAGTTCTCACCCATAACGGGGATCATGTCGCGTTTTTTCCTCTTGAAGGTTCTGGCCATCGCCAGGACGAGGTTCTTGGCATCCCACATCTGGTGCGCACGATTGAGACTCAGATCTTCGGCCTTCCGAACATACCCCATTTCCATCGCCTCCACCGCGCTGGTGGAAACCGATGCCTGTGCGATGTTCCCCAGGATCTTCTGATAGATGGGATCCAGGTTTGCGATCTCGACAACACCAGACGGCAGGCCCTCGGTGCAGCGCACCATCAGTTCCTTGCATCCACCGCCCGCGGGGAGCAGACCGACGCCTACTTCCACCAGGCCCATGTATGACTCGCCGCAGGGCTGGCAACGGTGGCCGTGCATGGCTATCTCGCAGCCTCCGCCCAGTGCCATACCCGCCGGAGCGGTGACAACCGGTTTGTCCAGATATTTCAGTCTCATGTTGGCGTACTGCAGGTTGTGGATCTCTTTACCGATATCATCCCACTTTCCCTCCTGGACTGCCACGAGGAGGTTAAAGACATTGGCGCCTACCGAATAGTTCGTGGCATGGTTCGCAACGACCATACCCTCGAAATCCTTCTCCACGATATCACAGCTGTCGTATATCATCTGTGTCAGGTCACCATCGATGGCGTTCATCTTGGTGTGGAATTCGAGGCATGCCACGCCGTCACCGATATCCACGAGAGAGGCGCCTGCATTCTCCTTGATGACCTTCTTCTTCGCCTTGAGCTCGGGGAGGAGGATAATCCGGGGATTATCCTCCATCTTCGCGTACGCCTTCTTGGCGAAGTCGTAGTAGTATTTTCCGTCCTTCTTCTCCGTGTAGAAGGTCTCACATTTTTTCTTCAGCATCTCGGTGATCTTTTCGGGGACATCCAGCCCGAGCTTCTTCATCACCTCTACCGATTCCTTCACACCAACAGCATCCCACGTTTCGAAGGGGCCCATCTGGTGGTTGTATCCCCACTTCATGGTGTTGTCGATCTGGTACACCGTGTCGGCGATTTCGGGAATGCGGTTTGCCGAATATATGAAGTTCCTGCAGAGGTACTGCCGTGCGACATCGGCGGCGGCATCCTTCTCGGAATAGAAGAGGGCCTTCAACTTCGCGCCGAACCCTCCGGCTGTCTTCGCCGCCTCTGTAATGGATTCGAAGACAGGTTTCTCGAAGGGGGCATACTCCATGGTCTTATAGTCGAGGACCAGTTTGACTTTCTTCCCCTTCTCATTCTTCGCCCTCTTGTAGAAACCCTGCCCCGACTTGTTGCCGAGCCATTTGTTCTCCAGCATCTTGGCCATGAAATCGGGGCCCTTGAAGATATCGACCATCTCATCGTCCGGTACCGCCGCGACGAGATTCTTGTTGACATGATCGCCGGTGTCCAGACCGACGAGGTCAAGGGTTCCGAAGATCGCGGAGCCGGGTCTGCCGAGGGGCTTGGAGATGATGGCGTCCATCTCGGGCACCGTCATTCCCTTGCTGACCATGGTGTCGATCGCGTTCGATATATCAAAGGTACCAATACGGTTCGCGATGAAGTTGGGAACGTCTTTGCAGAGGACAACGCCCTTGCCGACCACGTTCTCCAGGAAATCTTTCATGTAGGCAACGAGATCTTTCTTCGTTGTCACGTCGGGTATCAGCTCCACCAGCCTCATATAGCGGGGAGGATTAAAGAAGTGCACGCCCAGGAAACGTTCCTTCATCTTCGCGCCCATCTTCGACGAGATATCCTTGATCGGGATACCGGATGTGTTGGAGGCAACAATACAATCCGCCTTCACGGCCTTTTCCAGCTTCGCGAAGAGTTCCTGTTTGATCTTGAGGTTTTCGACTACTACCTCGAGCACAAAATCAACATCCTTCAGGAGGTCAATGTTGTCTTCAAGGTTACCGGTGGTGATCATCGACGCAAGCTTTTTTGAAAAGAAGCTTGCCGGTTTGGATTTCGTCACGCCGGCCAGCCCGTTCGCCGCGAAACTGTTTCGCCACGCCCTGCTCTCCTTTGTCAAACCCTTCTTCAGATCCTTTTCACTCGGATCAAAGGGAGGCACGATATCAAGCATCACACTCTCAATCCCTGCATTCGCCAAGTGAGCTGCTATCGTAGCACCCATGACTCCCGCCCCTATAACGGCGGCTTTCCTGATTTTATACGGCATATCACTCCTCCTTCGTTAAGTGTAAAGCAAGTGCTTTGCTTTACCTTTAGTTTGTTCTAGGCCACAGCGGATTTCTTGAGACCCGCTATGAAAGTCCCCAAACATCCGTCAATAGTGGAATGTATCCTCTCCTTTCTGGTTTCCTCTTTGCCGATAAAGAGGTGAAGTGAGATCACCCCGTTGAGCATTCCCCAGAAGGCATTCCTCATGATCCTCACATCCCCTCTTCCGAGAAGAAATTCCCCTTTATCGATCCCGTATTGAAATATGCTTTCAGTAACGGAGACTGCCTTGTTTGTTTCCTGGATAATCCTTTGATCTGTATCTTGTGAAAGGTTCAAATTATCGGCATGCATCATGAAATTCATCAGAAGCCTGAACAGTTCTCTGTCCTTCAGGAAAAAATCCACATAGAGGTGGGCAAATCCCATCAGGATCTCTGACGCGCTGCTCTTGCCGTCAAATATGGGTAAGACTTCGTTATGAACTCTCCCGATATCATCCAGCAGTATCTGGGCGCATATCTCTTCCTTACTGCTGAAATAGAGATAGATCGCCCCCTTGCTCAGTTCGGCCTTCTTCGCGATATCCGCAATGGTGACAGGCCTGTTCCCCTGTTTGAAAAACAGTTGCCGGGCAGCCCTGAGGATGGTCTTTCTCCTCTGTTGCTTCTCTTTCTCTCTGCGTCTCTCCAGAGCCAATCGCATTCCCCCCGTTTACGCGTCTGTTTTAAATGTTCCCAATGCCGGCATGCAGTGGCAAACAGGGCTTGCATCTAAACAAAGGTCAAAATATGACCGTGGGTCACGCCTTTCATAAGCGATAAAGCACACATTGTCAAGCAAAAATTCCACCCCTTCAACGTATATTCTTTCGAAGTGAGAATGGTGCGTTATGGCCCCTCGTTTTCGGGGCATGGCAGGATTTTTTAAGACACCGTCAGAGGTGGAAGAGGATTCACGATTGGACCAATTTATTGTTGACAGAGGGGCCAATAAAGATTATAAGCGACAATTCGTTTTCCGATGATACCATGATGACATCATAACGCGTCCCCATCGTCTAGTGGCCTAGGACACCGGCTTTTCACGCCGGCAGCCGGGG
>CAYXUH010000112.1:0-3503 GCA_964468685.1 uncultured Syntrophaceae bacterium
GGATTGGGTCCCGCCCTTTTCACCATCTCAACAATGTGTTCCCTGATCCCTTCCAGACCCGCCGACGGGAGCAGCATGACGGAGCTGCTCATGTTCTCACTCCCGCCCCCCTTCGGCATGGCGATAACGCGTATCGCATCCCCCGGGACAATCTCCGTATGGATGACCGCGGGGGTATTGTCCCCGGTGTTTGCCCTCGTGATCGGGTCACAGACGGACTTCCGCAGGAACCCGTCCCGGTACGCCCTGCGGACGCCCTCCTGGACGGCCTCGTTGAAGTCCCCTCCGGTCACGTGGACATCCTGCCCAAGCTCCACGAAGACGACGGCGAGGCCGGTATCCTGGCAGAGGGGTAGTGAATCATCCTTCGCGACCTTCGCGTTCTCAAGGATCTTTTCCAGGGCATATTTCCCGAGCTCTGTGTCTTCGGATTGTGCGGCATCCCGTATGGCGGAGAGGACATCGTCCCCGAGATCGGTACTCGCCGTGATGAAGAGGTCCCGGACCGTATCGGTGATCCTCTCACAGGGTATCTCTTTGATGGTATTCATGGTGTGGTTTTACATCTCTCTGCGGAACTCGATGGCCTTCGTCATGGTCATACTGTCCACGTATTTCAGGTCGCCCCCGATCGGGATACCGAAGGCTATCCTGGTGATGGTGACATCTTTTCCTTCCAGGAGCTTGGTGACGAGGAGGGCAGTCGATTCTCCCTGGACGCTGGGATTGGTCGCCAGGATAACCTCCCTGACGTTGTTCGCATCGATCCTCTCTACCAGCTCCCGAAGCCTCAGAGCCTCGGGGCCGATCCCGTCGGCGGGGGAGAGCACACCGTGAAGGACATGGTATGTGCCCTTGAAACTACCGCTCTCCTCTATGGCGACGAGGGAATCGGGATCTTCAACGACGCAGATCGTGTCCCCGTCTCGCGTCGGATCGCTGCAGACCTCGCACAGGTCATCTTCCGCAAGGTTGAAGCAGACGGAGCAGAAATGGATCTTTTTTTTGACCTCCATAATGCTCTCGGCAAGCCTCGCCGCGTCTCTTTCGGAGGTATACAGTATGAATGTCGCCAGCCGTGTGGCCGTCTTTTCGCCTATTCCGGGAAACCGGGACAACTCTTTTATGAGACGCCGGATCGGGGCCGCGTAACCTGTCATCTTTTAAAAACCCTTCACTGCTTACGGTTGTCGGTTTACAGTTGTCGGTTTACAGTTGAAAAAATAAAATCAACACTTCAATCGTTGTATTGGTTATTGGAAAAACCGTAAACCGTGAACCGACAACTGTAAACCGCCTTACTACATCATGCCGGGGATATTGAGGCCGCCGGTGAGCTTTGACATCTCTTCCTGCGCCATCTCATGCGCCTTGCGCACCCCTTCATTCACCGCCGCCACGACGAGGTCCTGCAGCATCTCGATGTCCGCCGGATCAACCACGTCTTTCTCAATCTTCAGCGATACCAGTTCATGTTTCCCGTTGACTACGGCGGTCACCATTCCTCCACCGGACGCCGCCTCAACTGTCTTTGTCTCCAGCTCTTCCTGCACGCGCATCATCTTCGCCTGCATCTGCTGGGCCTGCTTCATCATTTTTCCCATATCATGTGCCACTGTTATTGCCTCCTTGAGCCATTTACCCTGACATCCACTATCGCAGCGCCCTGAAACACATCCATAACCTTTTGTACCAGGGGGTGCCTGAGCGCCTCGTTTTTGATATCGTTTACGCTACCCGCGTTGTTTGGTGCCGCAGGACCCGAATTGGGAGATCCCTCTTCCAAGACCTTGATTTCTATCGTTGTACCCTTTCCGAAAAGCTCCTCCACCATTTGTGTCAGGAGATCCATATGCGTCTCGCTTCGGACATCCTCCAGAAAAATGTAGTCCTTCGGAAACCCTACCGTGAGCCGACCACCTTCATAACTCATAAATGTTCCATTGTCTATCTTCGAGCTGAGGCGCGGGTTTTTCTCTTTTACGAAGCCCTTGAGGGCCTGCCACGGATCGCTGTCGTCCGTTTTCTCATATGTCCGTTCAGAGGTCGAGGGGGTCTGCTCAATGGTCGGATCAGGACACTCCGCCCGTTCGTCCGCTGCCTGCTGCGCCGGTGCGGCGGGCCGCCTGGCACCTCCTCCGCCACCAAGTCTCTTCTCAAGCCCCTCCATTCGTCCAATAATCTCGTCAATGGGGAGCAGCGGCTCGAGATATGCCATCTTTACCACGGCGTATTCGAGATTTATACGCGGCTCCATGGTCCTGCGTATATCATTCTCTTCCGCCATCAGTATATCCAGGAGGCGCTGGAGGGTGTCCTGCGACGCCCTCTGAGCCAGCGTTTTCAGATCCGCCACCTCGTGGTCGGGAAGGTCTCTGAGTATATCGTTCCCATCCGTCACCTTCACGGTCAGCAGGTTCATGAAATGCCCCAGAAGCATCTGATAGAAATGTTGCATGTCCGTGCCGGAATAGTAGGCCTCATCGATGATCTTCAGACACGTGCCCGCATCCCTGGCAAGAACGGCGCCGGAGAGCTCAAATACCAGACGGCTGTCCGCAAGATCGAGGAGCTCTTCCACATCGGTATCTTTGATCTCTGTTCCGGCATACGAGATAACCTGATCGAAAAGACTCTGGGCATCCCGCAGACTCCCCTGCCCCTCGCGCGCTATCCAGGAAAGGGCTGTTTCGCTGATGCTGATCCCCTCTTCGTGTGCTATGTGCCCCAGGTTGCCCGCTATCTGTTTAACGGATATCCTCTTGAAATCAAAGTGCTGGCACCTCGAAAGGATCGTGGCTGGCACCTTGTAGATCTCTGTCGTGGCAAAGATAAAGACAACGTGGGGGGGAGGCTCTTCCAGGGTCTTGAGGAGAGCGTTGAAGGCCGGCTGGGTCAGCATGTGGACTTCGTCGATGATATACATCTTGTAGCGTGAAGATGTCGGGGAAAACCTGATATTTTCCCGAAGCTCCCGTATCTCGTCGATCCCCCTGTTCGATGCGCCGTCTATCTCGCGCACATCGAGGGACGAGCCATCCGTGATCTCCGAGCAGTTTCCGCACCGATTGCACGGCGTCTGGGTCGGGCCCTCTTTACAGTTGATGGCCTTTGCCAGGATTCGCGCCACGGATGTCTTGCCCGTTCCGCGCGGACCGCTGAAGATGTAGGCATGGGCTATGCGATCAAGTCTGACGGCATTTTGGAGCGTCTTGACGACGTGATCCTGCCCGACAACGTCTTCGAATACCTGGGGTCTCCATTTTCGTGCCAGGACGAGATATTCCATAGGTGCCCCTGTGGTAAAGCGGTTATAACGCCTGTTTTAAAACTGACAGCCGGGTAGACCCGCAGCAAACGCCGGGATTGCTGCCGCTGCTTCCTTCCGGACCTGACGGAGTTCACAACCCGTCGTTCCACGGGGCCCGGCTGCCATACCGTGATATCAGAAATATATGGCGGAGAGAGGGGGATTCGAACCCCCGGTACACCTTTGAGGGCAT
>CAYXUH010000112.1:3514-4751 GCA_964468685.1 uncultured Syntrophaceae bacterium
AAATCGATTTCGAGTCGATCCCGTTACGACCACTTCGGTACCTCTCCGCGTAAAGACAAACCAGACAGCGTTTTTACTGAACTCGCCCTCATATCCTTTTTTCGCTGAAAAATCTACTCAAAATTTCGCCGCATTCCTCTTTCAGCACCCCGCCTGTTACGGCGACGGAATGGTTGAGCTTTTGGTCGCCGGGTATGCCATACAGCGAGAGGGCTCCCCCCTTGGGGTCAGTGGCGCCGAAGACAATCCTCTCGATCCTCGCGTGGATGATCGCCCCCGCGCACATAACACAGGGTTCGATCGTCACATACAGCGTCGCGCCGCCAAGCCGGTAGTTTTCCCGTATCTGCGCCGCCTTTCGAATGGCGAGTATTTCAGCGTGGGCGGTTGGATCATGCATCAGGATGGGGGAATTATGGGCCTTCGCGAGGACCTTGCCGTCCATGGCGATAACCGCGCCCACGGGGACCTCTCCCAATGTAAAGGCGGATTCGGCCTCGTCGAGGGCCATCTTCATAAAATACTCGTCGCTTTTCACCCGAAGAGACTACCACAGTAGAGGGGAAAAGGCCATTTCCGGATGGAAACTGGCGTGAAAGTACCGTATATAACAGTGGGAACCGTGAATGATATGACCACAAGAAAGATTTTTCTAATAGCCATCGGGCTCTCATTGGCGGCCCACATCGCCGCTCTGGCCCTGACGGGTTTCCTGCAAAGCGATGGCCCCGCGGACAAGGAAGATGTCTTTACTGTCAGTTTCGAAAGGCGCCCGGGCACAACCGCCGAGATGCATGGCATTGAGAACACGTCGGCGGCCGGCCGGCCGGGGGATATTCGCGAACGCGCGAGGGAGGGCTCCGTGGAGACGGTGGACCTTGACAGCACGGACACACGGTACTTCCCGTATCTGTTCCAGGTGAAGGAAAGCATAGACAGACAGTGGTCATATCCCCATGGCGCCTTTGCCCGGAAAGAGGTGGGAACCACCATTGTTGAATTTTCCATAGCATCGGGGGGCGCCCTTGCGGGCTGCCGCGCCATCGTTTCGTCCGGCTATGAATCACTCGACGCGGAATCGCTGCGCGCCGTGCGGTCGGCCGCCCCCTTTTCCCCCTTTTCCAAAGAGTTCGGGCTGGCACGGCTCAACATCGTGGCAAAATTCCGTTACACGCTCGCAGAGTAGCCTTTCACCTCGGAAGGTGGTATAGCGTTCAAAAAATATAACAGGCCACGG
>CAYXUH010000113.1:0-4739 GCA_964468685.1 uncultured Syntrophaceae bacterium
TGGGACCGAGCCGGTAATTGACCGATACGACGACCATGTTTGACCGGTTGGCCAGTATGCTCCCCTCCAGCCATGAGAGGAGGGGCCACTGGATACTGTTTCCGCCGCCATGGATCCAGAAATAAACGGGAAGCTTGTCATCCCTGGATCTGGGACGCCAGATGTTCAGGTAGAGGCAGTCCTCACTGCCCAGGATAGTCTGAGGGGTCGCGCGATTCTCGTCATGATTGTTATACTGGGGGCAAATCTCGCAAAAATCCGAGGCATTGAAGGGCTCCGGCCGATTTTCAGGATCCTGTGGTTCCTTCCAGCGGAGCTGCCCGACGGGGGCCTTCGCGTAGGGAATACCCTTCCATGAAAGTGTGTTGGTAACCTTGTCGGCTGTACCGATGACAATCCCCTGAGCGGTGGGCCTCTCCAGACTCATCGAATCAAGGGCAATGGCCCTCGCCCTCGCCGTTCCCAGAGAGCCGTTCACGGCCCACAGCATAAACCCGGCGACAACCACGGCAACAAGATTAAACCTTCGATACCCCTTTACAGTGTTTCCTCTTTTCCTCACTACCCTTCCCTCCATCGGTCGTTGCCAACAGCAGGGCCGCAGGCTTGAATACGTGAGCTGTTCAAAGCGGACGAGACGAACCGCCGGTTGCTCTGTCTCAAGCATGACCACAGCATTCCTATCACTCTGTCTTCCTGAATACCGTCCCGTTGAATGTCGCGACAAGCTCCCCCCCGCTCAATACCTCAATCCGGTACATACCGGTCCGTTTCGTGGCATGCAGCCGCCTGGCTTCAGCCACGACGACGTCACCAATCCGCGGCGCCTTGAGAAAGGACCCGCTCACATCAAGCGCGTACGAGGGGAAATGATCACTATTGGAAGCGGCACTGAAGGCGACATCGGCCAGGCTGAAAATAAGGCCCCCATGAACCACGCCGAGAAAGTTGAGCATATCCCTCGTAATGGTCACTGAACACACGACACATCCGTCTTCGACCGTATCAATACGGATACCCAGAGAACCGGCGTATGGTTCACCCTTGATCTTTTCAGTAATGTCAGGATGTTTCATATATCTCTACCAAAAAATACCGCTCAAGCCCGTTTCCGCCAGTACCATGTGCCAACCGGGACAGATCACCCGCGTTCCTTTTAAAAAAACACCCCAGTTTATACATACGCTACCTCGATAGTACACACGCCGCGACACTTGTCAAGGAATTTCGGGAAGCTAGAAGGCAACAGCCCGTTTCTCCGTTTCCTCGTCCCTCGGCCGGCATCTTTGTGTCCATCGCAGCAAATATTCAACACCAATCGGCATATCAGTGAAAAATCCGTATTTGACATACGGTTGACATGGTGATATTTCTTTATTTTTTAATGATGTTTGCCTGTTATGTAGATGCGCGGTTGCGTGGGTGTGGACACATCACTTCCAACCAGGAAGGAAAGGACCGGCCTTAATCGACCGAATCGGACGAGGTATTTATCAAACCATGAGTGTGAAGGCACAAAAGAACATACCTGATTCTCCATCAAAATCTCGGGTCTTTATCGTTGGTCCCAATACACTGCAGAACGAGCTTCTGGCACGTTTTCTCGAACAGGAAACGGGGCTTCCGTGTGCCTTCATGACAGAACCCGCCGGGGAGGCCACCACTGCCGACTCTTCCTCTCAATCACTTTTCCTCTTTGATTGCCGAGGGACTGACCTGAGGCTTCTCTGGGCGATGGCCGAACGGAACCCGACCATGCATCCCGCCACGTCCTGCACCGCCCTCTTCAACCTCGATGGACAGACGGGGATGGAAAAGGAGATCATGGACCGGGGAGTTCACGGGGTCTTTTACATGGGCGACCCACTGGAGATGTTTCCCCGGGGTGTCAAGGCCATACTGGATGGCGAGATGTGGTATTCCAGAAAGGCCCTTTCCAAACGCATTATGGATCCCGGCAAAGGCAGCAAGGCATCCCTCTCAGCGGCCAACATCCTGACTTCCAGGGAGAAAGAGATACTTATTGGAATAGCCTCCGGTGCCAGCAACGAGGACATAGCAGAAGATCTTTCAATAAGCCCCCATACGGTCAGGACACACATCTACAATATCTATAAAAAGATTAATACGTCGAACCGCCTTCAGGCCATGCTGTGGGTTGCAAAATATCTCTAATATATGGAGACAGCCCTTATGAGGCATGGGGTAAGGGAAACAAAAAGGAATACGGGGGGCGGCATCTGTATAGCATATAGTTCGTATGCCGGGCGCTGAAAAGATGAGGTAGAAATCATACCCTTTTCGTATTGAATTCCCTCCCGGGAATTGTTACAGTCGCCCTGAAGCACAAGAAAGATGCCCCCCAAAGGACGGGTACCGGTTGGGGTGCCTGATTTTCAACCAGAGGATGTGTAATGCCTGAATTCGGAAAAAGAAAACTGGAACGGTTGCCCTTGGAATTGCCCGCACGCATCTTTGTGGGTGGTGAGAGGCAAGAGGCGGATTTCCTTGACGCTGTCACCAGCGATATCTCTGCGGGTGGGGCCTTTTTTCATACCGACACACCGTTGCCCGTGGGTACGGAGATGTATGTGGACCTGATACTCCCCCTTGATGAGTTGAAGAAAATCAAGGGGAAGAAGGCGAGCATCAAGGTAAAGGGGGCGGTCGTTCGAACAGGCGTAGGAGGAATGGCGATAAGCTTTGACAAGAAATACCGGATTTCACCGATGCCGGGATAGGGAAAGGACCAAAATAAACGAAGATGCCGCATCCGGAGAGAGACAGCGGCGTCTACTGAAAAAGTAGTAGTGACCACCCCTTTCTACTACTTTATGCGTAGAGAGATCGGCCTCGAAGATGAGTAAAAATTAAGTTCTTCTTCGTATTGACTTTGGACATACCCCCCGATACACTTCGAGCCATAATGAGGGGTAAAGTCTAACAAGAATAATCAGAATGCGAGGTGTATTATGAAGACATTTAAAAATGTATCCTTAGTATGTTTGTCAGTCTGCTTTGCTGTTTTACTTGCCAGCAGCACTGCGAACGCGACCTTTACACAACAATTCGGCTGGTGGGACCTCGGCTCTTATACAGCTTCAGATCCAGGTACTGGATTTACCTTTTCCCTAGATTTTGAACTGTGGCAGGATGACGGTACTGCCGGTGGAGACCTCGGTCTGTATCGCTATGATTATAGAGTCTTTAACACAGACGACGCCTCGAATGCACAAATTCAGGAAGTCTCGATCTCTCACGGTGACACAGCAATAGGTTCTGGATTCATTGATGCATTGAACTACGAGCCAGCTTTGGTAGGTCTTGTTACTGACACATCGGGCTTTGGTCTTGGTCCGGTATTGAAGGCCGTGTGGTTTACTCACGTTCCCGAAGGTAGTGTATCAGATGTATTCTTTATGACAAGTTATGTTGGCCCACCTGCAGCCACAGAGTTAAGACCATTCATAGGTGATGGGGGCGGCGTTCCGTATATTATGGGCACCACGGGTGCACCAGCTCCCGGTCCCGTACCCGAACCGGGGACGATGCTCCTCCTGGGATTCGGTCTGGCCGGTCTTGCTGGGCTGAGCAGAAAAAAGAAGTCAGCGCGTAAATAGCAAGAACACTGAACATGTCATCATAGACCTCCCATTCTGAAGCTATGCCTGAACGGCGGTCCCGCGTGCGGGCCCGCCGTTATTATCTGTACCGGATTGGGACCATCCGGGGTCCATGCCCCCGGCTATCTCAACATCGAGAAATCTCGAAAACTAGAAATTCACGAACTGTCTCTTGGCGTCCATTACCTTCGCCAGATACCTCCGCGCCTCCTCCTTGGAAAGCTGCGTCCGGAGGATTGTGAACACCTGAAGGGGGACAAGGGCATTGATCCGGTCCTGTGCCCGGCCCTTGTCGGGGTCGAAGGTGCGCAGAACATCCCCAGCCCCGGCGTTATAGGCCGCGATAACGCAGTACTCCCTTGATACAGGGTCTTGAATATCGCTCAGATATTTGTCCTGCAGGAGGTGCAGGTAGGCGATCCCATACCTGATATTGTTTTCGGGGGTCATGAGGAATCCACGGGAGGGGAGGCCTTCGGCATTGTTCAAGAATTGGTAGACGTCCTGTCCGGCTGTAGTGGGAACGACCTGCATCAGTCCGAAGGCCGGGGCATGGCTCACCGCGTACGGGTTAAAATCGCTCTCGGTCTTGATAATGGCGTAGATGAGGTTCCTGCTGACGGAAAAATCTTTCGAGAAGCGTTCGACGAGAGGCCGGTATTTCAGGGCGCGTACCTCGTGGTGATCCTTCACCATCGGGATAACGACATACCGTATCTCCTTCTCTACATCGCCGGTCTTGATCTGCCGGGTGCGAAGTCTGTTTTGAATAAGGTAGTCGGCAAAGACCCCCGCCCGCCAGGACCACCGGATCTCTGTGCCCTGGTGGTCAATAACCTCACCATAGAGGAACGGCATCTTACCCAGCCTGACGGTACGGGCGGAGTAGATATCCACGGCCCGGGGATCATCGGGGGTAAGCAGGGTGGTGACAATGGCGTTTTTCAGGCTCTTCAGGGGATTCCCTCGGTCGAGCGTCTCGACAGTGATCTCCCCCCTGTCAAAATCGACCGAGGCGCGTGAAAAAAAGTTCTGTGTGTATTTGATGTATTCCCTGGGTGTGGATTCCCGTATCTCCTCCTCTCCCCACACGCCACCGACGGCCCTCCGGAATCC
>CAYXUH010000114.1:0-4564 GCA_964468685.1 uncultured Syntrophaceae bacterium
CCCTTCTGCGGCCGCTCAGCTGCCCGCACGCGGCCGATATATCGTCCCCCTTGCTTGGACGGGTCATCGTCGTGTAGTGCTCTTGCACAAGAATATCATGGAATGCCCGTACCTTTTTATCCGACGGTCTTTTGAATTCCGATCCCGGGAATTCGTTAAAGGGGATAAGATTAAATTTGCAATGTACCCCCCTGAGGAGCGATGCGAGCATCCTTGCGTCTTCTTCAGAATCGTTGAAGCCGTCGATCAGGATGTATTCGAAGGTGATCATTCTTCTCCTCGGCATCGGATATTCCCGGCAGGCGTCTATGAGTTTTTTGAGGGGGAACTTTTTGTTGACGGGCATCAGGTAAGACCTCCTCCTGTCGTCGGGGGCGTTGAGTGACACGGCGAGATTGACGGAGACATCCTCGCCGAGTCTGCGTATCATCGGCGTTATCCCACATGTGGAAACAGTTATCTTTCTCTTTGAGAATCCCGCTCCCGCGTCGGAGGTGATAATATCGATTGCCTTGAGGGTGTTTTCATAGTTGGCAAGGGGTTCACCCATTCCCATCATTACAATATTCTTTATATTATCACCCTCAGGTGTGTTGAAGCGGAGGGCCGTTATCTGCCCGACGATCTCGGAGGGGAGGAGATTTCTCTGCAGACCGTATCTGCCGGTGAGACAGAATTTGCACCCCATGGCGCATCCGACCTGTGTGGAGACGCACTGGGTCCAATGATTTTTTTCGCGGATCAAGACGCTTTCTATGAAACAGCCGTCTTCCAGCCTGAAAAGGACCTTTTTCGTGCCGTCCCTTGATTCCTGTATCTCTTCGATCAGGGGGAGTGAGATGCGGGCCAGCTTTTCTATCTCTTCCCTGAAGACCTTCGAGAGATTGGTCATCTCGCCAAAGGCCGTAGCGCCCGACCGGTGTATCCACTTCATGATCTGGCGTGCCCGGTATTTTTCCTTTCCAAGCCGTGAGATAAAGTCTTCAATCTCGTCAAGAGACATATCATTCAGGTTGGGTTTTTCGTGATAATTCTTCATTCAGTTTTTTTACGGTAGTTCCTGTGGACTGTGTAGGGGCGGTCTCTTGCCTCCGCAGAATTTTCTGCCGCCCCGAATTTCTAAGGTGACCCTTGCAGTGGACGTGCTTTCGTATTCCTGTCAGGTCTCGCCTATCATCTCTATAAAATGCCCAACAATTTTTTTATCGAGTTTCCCCTTGTTGGCCTTTTCCTTCAGGATCTTAAAGGCCTTTTTACGGGGCATTGCGCTGTCGCACCTGCGGATGGTATTTTTCGTGATCTGTGCGATCTTTTTTAAGATGGCATCCCCCTTCGACTTCCCGTTTTGCTTGTTGTAAAGGGAAAACGAATCTATATTGAGAAGGGCAAGGGTAAAAGATGTGCCATATCTGCGCGATCTTGCTGATTCCCATTCGAGGATAATTTGAAAAACATCGGAGTTCAATAAACCGGTCAGACTGTCTGCGGATTGAGCGAATGTTTTTCTGCTGTCATTCTTACTGATATGTTCTTTCAGCGACATCCTCCCGCTCCACATAGAAAGTAGTTTTTTAGCTCCGAATCCGCCTGTGCTTTCGTTCTTGCAGAAGGAAACTACTGAAAGATACTATCATTAGCAGGGAAGGCTCGCAAGGGTTATTCAACGCCCAGTTGTGAAAAGAAGATCTTTTATGGTAGGACAAACAGCGAAGATGCGTTAATCGGAAGGAAGGGATAACGGGTGATAACAAAGAATCTTACGCCGGCGATGGGACAGTATGTCGCGATAAAAGAGGCCCACAAGGATTGTATCATCTTCTTCAGGATGGGTGATTTTTATGAGATGTTTTTTGAGGATGCACAGGTGGCCTCCAAGGTCCTGGAGATTACGCTGACATCCAGGAACAAGGGCAAAGAGGATGCAATCCCACTGTGTGGTGTACCCTACCACGCGGCCTCTTCCTATATCTCAAAACTCGTTGAGCGTGGGTACAAGGTTGCTGTATGCGAGCAGATGGAGGATCCCAGGGAAGTAAAAGGAATAGTAAAACGAGAGGTTGTGCGCATTGTCACACCCGGGTTGGTTGTCGATTCTGATAATCTGAATGCCAAAGAGAATAATTTTCTGGCGGGGGTTTCGGTTCTTGATGGGGCCTTTGGTCTTGCCTGCGTGGACATTTCAACAGGTGAATTTCGTGTAACGGAATCTGATAATGAGGAAGCCTTCCTTGACGAGGTGGCCGGACATGGTTTCAGAGAGATCGTCATGTGCGAAGACCTGCGAGGGGGCGACCTTGCAACGGCATTTGCCGGGCGGTCCACCGATTGCACCATAAATTGGCTGCCCTCCGACTATCTCTCCGTGGATGGTGCGTCGGAGCTTATAGGTGAATTTTTCAGGGAGAACAGGGGAGATGCTGATTTTGAGGGACACCCGGCGATGACCGGAGCCGTGGGGGCGGTCTTGCGTTATGTGAAAGAGACGCAAAGAGACAGACTTGATCACATCAATGACATCCAGTGGTACGATATAAAGAATTATCTGGTCCTGGACGATACCGCAAAGAGAAATCTGGAGCTGTTTGCTACCATCCAGGAAGGCAAAAAGAGAGGATCACTCTTTCATGTCCTTGACGAAACAATAACCGCCATGGGGGGAAGGAAACTCCGTCGGTGGCTTATGTATCCCCTCATCGATCCCGACAGGATCAGGACACGACTTGCTGCCGTATCGGAGATAAAAGACGAACACCTGCTCAGGGGAGAGCTTCGCACATCCCTTGCCGGGATCTATGATCTCGAACGTCTCGGCAGCCGAGTTTCCATGGGGATTGCAAATGGGCGGGATCTGATCGCCCTGGGACGGTCGTTGCGTTTGATACCGGCGATAAAGGGTACTCTTTCCGGGCTGGAATCTCCCTTGATATCAACGATTCGCAGTGAGCTTGATGACCTGTCGGACATGGCGGACCTGATAGATGGAGCAATAGTAGAGGACCCCCCGACGACCATTCGCGACGGCTATATGATCAAACGGGGGTATGACGGTGAACTGGATAAACTCATATCGCTGTGCACGGATGGAAAAAAATGGATTGCCGCCATGGAGGACAAAGAGAGGAAAAAAACCGGTATAGGGAGCCTCAAGATAGGCTTCAATAACGTATTCGGGTATTACATAGAGGTAACCAGGGCTAACAGCCATATGGTCCCCGATGAATACGTCAGGAAACAGACGCTGGTCAACGCGGAGCGGTATATTAATCAGGAACTGAAGGAATATGAAGTGCTCGTTCTGGGGGCGGAGGAACGGAGGAAGAAAAAGGAATATGAACTGTTCGTGGCCATACGGGAGAGGATAACCCGTGAGATACTGAGGATACAGAGAACGGCCTCGTATCTTGCCGAGCTTGATGCCATCGCCTCTCTGGCAGAGGTTGCGGAACGGTATAATTACTGCTGTCCCAGCATCAATAACGATGACCGAATAGAGATAAAAGGCGGGAGACACCCCGTCGTGGAGAGGATGGACACGAATGGTGGCTTTGTACCTAACGATACGGTCATGGACCGCGCCGAAAACCGATTTCTTATTATAACCGGACCCAACATGGCGGGAAAGTCAACTTACATACGCCAGACGGCGGTGATTGTTCTGATGGCGCAGATGGGGAGTTTTGTCCCTGCCACAGAGGCGACGATAGGTGTAGTTGACAGGATTTTTACCCGGGTAGGGGCGGGAGACAGCCTGTCATCAGGGCAGAGCACCTTTATGGTCGAGATGACGGAGGTGGCGAGCATCCTGAAAAATGCCACGGCACGAAGCCTGATACTCCTGGATGAGGTAGGAAGGGGGACGAGCACCTTTGATGGCCTCAGCATAGCCTGGGCGGTGGCGGAATATATACATGATGCGGACAGACTCGGGGCGCGTAGTCTCTTCGCTACCCACTATCACGAGCTGACGGATCTGGCGAGGACCATGGATGGGGTGAAGAACCTGAGTATTGCAGTCAAGGAGTGGGGTGACAGGGTTATCTTCCTGCGTACCATTGTTGAGGGGGGAACGAACAGGAGCTATGGCATTGAAGTGGCACGCCTTGCGGGTGTTCCCGAGGAGGTTGTGTCACGGGCCAGGGAGGTGCTGGAAAACCTGGAAAAAGGGGAGTTGGATGAGATCGGGATGCCGAAGATCGGCAGGAGCAAGGTGTCGCAAAAGGAGAACATCGTTGGCCAACTGGACCTCTTTACGGGGAAGGAGAATCGTCTGATCAATGAACTGAAGGAGCTTGATGCCTTAAATATGACTCCCTTGGAGGCGCTTGGCCGGATAAGCGAGTGGCAGAAGATGGTGAAGGATTGATAAGGCAATGTTAAATTTTGAATGTTGAATTGAAAAGATTATCACGGAAGCACGAAGGTACGAAAACACGAAAGAAAAATTATAAAAGCTTTATCACGAAAACAAGAAGGCAAGATAATATCGAATTTTTGATGTTTAATTCTTTTGTCTTTTTTGAAGGAACTTTACAACGAAGGGACTAATTGAATATTGATAATGAAA
>CAYXUH010000115.1:0-4553 GCA_964468685.1 uncultured Syntrophaceae bacterium
CCAGGCCAATCCTGGATTCCGGCTTTTGCCGGAATGACGGCTTTGGCATATATTGTTGCCGAAGTAATAATTCGAAGGGAAGTTGATGATGTTGAAGATCGGTCTCAAGTATTGCAGTGGCTGTAATCCTAAATATGACAGGACCGCCAAGGTACGATTTATTATGGACGCCTTGGGGGATAAGGTTGAGTTTGTTAATTACCAGGCTATGGATGCGGACTATATACTGTTGGTGACAAGCTGCGACGCCGGGTGTGCCGAGCTGAATCGCTTTGAAGGAGAGAAGGCCCGCATAATAGCGACTATGAGTGACGCGGAGAAATTTGTTGAAGAAGTTAGTGAGTAGGGAAATTTCACTCGACCCCATCCATCACGCATGAACCCTCTGACGAATATTGTCTCGTTATAATCCTTGACAATGGTGCGTCCTTCCCGTTGAATGGGATGTAACAGCCTCCCGGTGGGGGAGAGACTTACAGACAGGAGGGATAGTACGTGAATGAAAATGACACACACCTTAAATCGATAGGCTATGTCCTGTGGCTCTTCGGGTTTACCGGTTCCCACCGGTTCTATTACGGCAGACGGGTCTCGGGAACCGTCTATTTTTTTACCTTCGGCCTTCTCGGTATCGGGTGGCTGGTCGACCTGTTTCTGATCCCATCACTGCAGAGGCAGGCGAATCTGCAGTTTTCTGAGGGGTGGGTTAATTACTCGATCGCGTGGATTCTCCTGACGTTTCTGGGGCTTTTCGGGGCGCACCGAATCTATATGGAAAAGTGGCCCACGGGTATTCTGTACCTGCTGACAGGGGGGATCTTCGGCCTGGGGTATCTGTACGATTTCTGGACGCTGAACGACCAGATCACCGCGGTGAACAACTTTCAGTGGGCCGGGTACCTGGACAGGGGAGGATGCTGACAGGAAGATCCCTGAATCCCTACCCGCAACAGGCCTAATCATACCGCGCGCGGGTTGCTTCATCCGCCATGGTGGGTTCGATAAGCGGCTTCCAGACAGCGTCTTCCCATGTTCCGAGATGGGTGTGCATGTCGAGATACTTCTTCGGTATAGGGTGTGTTCCTACCACGACCTTCACGCCATAGCGTTTTTCAAGGAAGGCTGTGAAGGTGTCTATGTAAGGGCAGGGGGGATAGCCGACGACCAGGCCGGTGGCCAGATGAATAACCTCTACCCCATTCTTCACCATCTCTTCCCCCGCGTATTCTATGTTGCCGCCGGGACAGCCATTGCACGTCGTGAAACCAACCAGTTCAACCTCGGTGTCCGTGTAGATGCTGAAGGCCCCTTCCTTGTTCTTCATTGCCCGCAGGCACTTCCCCCCCGCGCAGCGGCGGTAGCGGTCGCAGATGATAATCCCTATCTTTGTTGTTGTACTCATTTCTACTCCTTTACTCCCTCATTAATGAAGCGGAACTACCAATCCGCTATTCGAGTATCGCCCTGTTCTTGCCCTCGTTCTTAGCCTGATACATGTTGATGTCCGCGCGTTTGAGCAAGCTTGCTTTTGTATCGTCTGGCAGGATACTGGGGTCAGGTCTTGCTTTTTGCTATTTCAATTACTATGAAACTTAAAAAACAAAAGCCCCATCTCTCATTTTGAGAAACAGTGCTTTAAATGATCAGACCATAATCCCCTCCAGGTTACAACTGTTCTCAAGCAAATTTATGTTCCAGATCAATACGATACGCCAACTCACTAACTCCATTATGATATCTTGTCAAGGGATATTATGGTGAGACTTTCAAGCGGAGCCTTGAGCCGGTTTTTCATAATTAGCGGTGAGGATACCTGAGACAATCAGCAGCGCGCTGTAAAAATGGATCATGCTGATATCTTCTTGTAAGAAGAGGTATGCCAGAAGCCCGCTAAAAAGAGGCAGTGTGTAATAGATCATTCCTGCTTTTGAGGGGCCGACGGCCACAATCGCCTTATTCCATAAGACGAAAGCGGAAAGCGAGGCAAAGACCCCTACGTAGAGAATTGAACCAACTGTTTTGGTATCAAACGCGACGGGAGGGGCTGTTGCATATTCCCAGATAAAGAATGGGAACAGAAAAATGAGTCCCAAAATGAATGTACTCAGTTGGAACGCCCAGATGCTTAACTGCTCGGGTTTGTGTTTTACTAATATGCTGTAAATCGCGAAAATTATGGCTGCCGCAAGCATCCAGACATCCCCGATAGCAAAGGATAAATGTAAGAGTCTGGAAGGGGCTCCTTTGGTAATGAGTACAATAACGCCTATAGCAACAATAATGATGCCGACTCCCTTGCTTACCGTTATCAATTCACCAAAAAAGATTCGGGATAGAATAACAATGAAGACGGGGAACGTAATAGAAATTAATGAAAGATTAATGGCGGTAGTCGTATGACCGGCAAGATAGATGAGGGTGTTGAATATTGTAATTCCCAGTACGGAAACAATAGACAGGTACGGGAGGTTTGCCTTGAGGGCATCCCATTCGGCAATAAGGGGTTTCAATGCGAAGGGCAAGAACACAACGACCGCGACAACCCACCGCCAAAAGGCGAGACTGATCGGCGGGATGCTTTCACTGAGACCGCGCGCAACGATGAAATTGCCCGACCAGAAGGCCGTTGCGCCGATGGCAAACAGGTAGCCTGAAAGTATGTGTCGATTTTGTAGTTTCTTTATCAATGTATATCAGGCGGAGAAGGTCAGCCTTGTCCCGCTCATGTTGAAGATGAACCGGTCCGGCATCGCCTGTTCCATGTGCATGATGGCCTTTCTCCCCGTGCAGTGACAGGGGATCATGTAGTCGGGGTCAATCTTTTTGAGTTCCTCTGTCGTTCGGTCGATGATTGGTTCAAAGAGTGGCCCGCCGAGGTGGAATCCTCCCATAACGACGTGTACTTTTTCTATTCCCGTGACCTTCCTGGCATGGTGCACGGTGTTGACGATCCCGGAATGGGAGCATCCCGAGAGGACAACGAGCCCTTTCCCTTTCACATTCATGACAATGGCAGTGTCATCTTCTATGGGGTCAAATTTCTCTTTCCCGTTTTCCTCCCGATAGGCAATGGGAAACCCTTTTTCAAAGTCTGTTGTGCGTTCGATCTCACCCAGGAAGAGGACCTGACCGCCTAGGAGAGGGTAGGGGGCCGCCGTTTCGATGACTTCAATCCCTTCGGCTTCCAGCGATTCCCTGGTAAGTTTCGGAAAGAATATCTTGAGGTCTTCAGAGAACTTGAGGTAGCGGGGGTAGATAAATGCGGAGGGATGGAGGACGAGCCCGATCCCGGGCCTGCCGATCATGCGGGTCAACGCGGCGATGCCTCCGGTGTGGTCGCTGTGACCGTGCGAAAGGGCCATCACTTCCACCTCTTCCATGGAGATGTCGAGGGCCTTCGCGTTATAGGCCGCCCCGATCGCGGAAAAGCCGAAGTCAAAGAGTATGGTCCGCGTTGAACTGCCCACCGTGGTTCTGACGATGGCCGAAAAGCCGTGTTCGGCCTGGATGGAATTCCGTATCTCGCCGTTCCGGGCACCGCTGGCTCGTGAGATCACCGCACTGTTGTCCTGCGCGGTCATGTCGATGTAGTTGTCCTGGAGGGTTATAATCTCGACCTTGTCAACCTCTCTGACTCCCGTATATGTCACCATGGTGCCGCTCCTTTCTGGGCCCTCTGCTCTGTCGGGATTGCGTCTCCGGTTTATTGATTCTTTTTCCCCGCACCTTCAATACACTGCCTCAGGGCCTTCTGCATAGTCATGGTCGCCAGCAGGGCGCAGTGTTCGTGATCTGTCGGCATCTTTTCCAGACGTCTCAGGATAGCGCTCTGATTGATGCCGATGCACCCGGGGAGTGTCTTTCCCTCCGCCATCTCGGCCGCAACGGAGCAGGCGGCGATACTGAACATGCACCCGTCCGTGTTGAATGTTGCTTTTTCAACCGTCCCGTTTCGCACGCGGAGGTATATCTCAACGGTATCCCCGCAATCTCCGGTTATCCTGGCGTATCCGTCAGGATTCTTTATGGAACCGTAGTTGTGAGGATTGACTCCGTACTCTACCATTGTTTCCGAATAGAGTTCCACGGCCTTCTCACGGACCATCCCTATCATTATTTCTTCAATTACTTTGTCGGTCTGCATATGTCGTCTCAGTGGTCGCAGGTATTGTCTCCCAGTTCAAGGGCACTGTTCATGTACGATATAACGATCTTCTCGGGATCATCGGCGGGCGCGCCGATCGAGACAGCGATCCCTTGCTCGACAAAGAGTTGCCGGGCCTGTGCTCCCATCCCTCCCGCTATGATGACATTCACACCCTTTTCGCCAAGCCACCGGGGAAGAAGGCCGGGTTCATGGGGAGGGGAGGGGGCCGTCTCCCGCCCGATGATCTTTTTGGCTTCGAGGTCAATGTCAAAGATCGCGAATTCTTCACAGTGGCCGAAGTGAGCGGACAGATGCCCCTCCACGATCGGTATGGCTATCTTATGCGTGTTTTCTTTTTCCTCTTTTTTGGATACAACCGTTTTAGTTTCAGGTTTGGTCTTGTTGT
>CAYXUH010000116.1:0-4540 GCA_964468685.1 uncultured Syntrophaceae bacterium
CAGCTAACCAGCTAATCGCGGGAAATGGCATATAACAATAATCTTGCAAATCTCCTTCGCATACCTGATGAGGGGTAAAAGGGGATTCCCCCTCACTCTTTTTCGAAGGTGATGCCGTATTTATCCAGTTTTCTTTCGAAGGTGGGGCGTGATATTCCCAGAATTTCGCAGATTTCCCCCTTGTTTTTTTCGGTTTCTCTGATGACCTTCCGTATGTGCCACGCTTCTATCTCGTCGAGGGTCTGGATCCCTCCCGGTTCATCCCCGGCGGTCTCCGTGTCTGTTCTCTTGTCAGTAGTGTCTTCAAGCAAATCAGGAAAGTCTTCCCTCCCGAGGACCTGCCCCTTCGAGACAACGGCGGCCCGAACCAGCAGGTTCTCCAATTCTCTGATATTCCCCGGCCAGCCGTACCTGAGAAAGATCTCCATCATCTTGTCAGAGACACCGGCAATCTGTTTGTGAAGCTCCCTGTTTGTCTTGTCGAGCAGGTACTCAACGAGCGGCGCCAGGTCCTCCCGTCTCTCCCGCAGCGGGGGGATGTTTATGGCCACGATGTTCAGGCGATAGAAGAGGTCGTCCCTGAACGTCCCCTTCTTCACCATTTTTTTCAGATCCTTATTGGTCGCAGCTATGATGCGCGCGTTTACCTTGACTCGGTCTTTCCCCCCGACCCGTTCAAACTCCATCTCCTGGAGCACCCGGAGGAGCTTGGCCTGGAGGTTTATGGACATCTCGCTTATCTCGTCCAGGAATACCGTGCCATAGCGGGCAAGCTCAAATTTTCCCTGTTTTCTGGCTATCGCGCCGGTGAATGAACCCTTCTCGTGGCCGAACAGTTCCGACTCCAGGAGGGTCTCCACAATTGCGGAACAGTTGATCGCTATATAGGGCTCGTCCCGTGACGTGTTGTAGTGAATGCACTTGGCGATCAGTTCCTTCCCCGTGCCGCTCTCGCCCTGTATCAGTACGGTTGTCCTGTTCTGAGAGACAACGCCGATGGTCTTGAATACCTCCTTCATCTTGTTTCCCGTGCCGATGATGTCCCCCACCTTGAAATCGCGGGGGTGTTCCATGAGAAGGCCGTTGATCTTCTTTTCCATTTCTATGGAGCCCAGCGCCTTCCTGATGGCTATGTCCAGTTCGTCGACATTGATGGGCTTATGGATGTAGTCAAAGGCACCCCCCTTCATTGCGTTGATGGTTGTCTCCATGTCATGGTGAGCGGTAATCATGATGACCTTTACCTTCTCGTCCTCCTCCCGCAGGTCCTCGAGGACCGTAAATCCATCTATGTCGGGGAGGCGGATGTCGAGGATCACCACATCCGGTATGATTCTCACAAATGTGTTCAGACCTTCCGTTCCGGTGGATGCGGTGTTCACGTCATACCCCTCTTCCGTGAGGTAGAGTTCCAGGCTTTCGCAGATGGATTTGTCGTCATCAATGACAAGAATCTTCGACATAGTGTGTCTATCCCCCTCTGTTGGAAGGTCAGATCAAATTCCCGATGGATACCATCAAAGATTCCATCGGGGAGTCCTGAAATTACATCGCTGGTTTAGGTCCTTTTTTCTCTGTCTGTTCCGGAAAGGTTACGATGACGCTGGTCCCCTTTCCCTCTTTGCTCGAGATCTCTATTGTGCCTTGGTGCAGGTCTATGATCTTTTTGATCTGCGCGAGCCCAAGTCCGGTGCCGGAACTCTTTTTGGTGAAAAAAGGGTTAAAGATATAGGGCATGTCTTCTCTGGAGATTCCGCACCCGTCATCCTTGATTTCGACACAGACCCGACCATCCTCCTGCCTGGCGGATATTGAGAGTGTTCCCCCATCTTCCATAGCGTCGATGGCGTTATGGTAGATGTTGAGAAAGGCCTGTTCCAGCATCCCCGGATCGGCCTCCAGGAGGGGCAGGTCTTTCTCGAAGGCCCTCTCTACACGGATATGTTTGTCTGCCACGGATTTTTCGGCCATCGCGAGGGCGTGGTCGATAACCTTTTTTACGCTCGAGGGTTGCTTTACGGGATCGGAGGGCTTCGCGTAAATGAGTATATCATTGACGAGCGTTTCAAGGTGTTCGACCTCCCTCCGGGCGATCTTGAATCGTTTCGAGTCGTTCCCCTCCGGCCGCATCCGTTTTTCGAGGATCTGAAGGCTCATTTTTATCGAAGAGAGGGGATTTCTGACCTCGTGGGCGATGCCTGCCGAAAGCTGGCCGATGGCGGCAAGCTTCTGGCTCTCGTAGAATTTTTTCTCCAAGGCCTTGAACTGGGTGATGTCCCTCTGGACGAGGATGTATCGATCGGTCCCCTTCACCGGCCGGGGCGTTATGAGCAGGTTTCTCCTCGATCCGTCCTTTGCGGTTACCGTCATTTCGTAGGGGGTGAAGATCCCCCTCTTGGCATACTCCCATATGTCCAGGACAAATTGCCTGTTTTCCTCGTCAACAAAATCCGAGAAGTGCTTCCCCCCGAATTTCTCGGAGATGATTCCTCCATCTTTCTTCACGTCCCTGCTGACATAATTGATGATCCCGTCCGTGCTGAGATCGAATATCTTGTCCGGCAGACTGTCGATGATGGACTGAAGATAGTTGTACAATCTCTCGACTTCCCTGCGGAGGTTGATGTTTGCGGTCAGTTCGTTCTGGAGTGTTTCGGCATATTCCCCCAGTCTGATGTCCATCTCTCTCTGCTGCGTCACGTCCTGCATGGTTTCAATGGCCGCGATGATCTCGCTCCGCTCATCGTATATCGGGGCGGCCAGGAAATACAGGTGGCGTTTCTTTCCGCCAAGGCTGGTGAAAAAATCCGTGGCCTCGTAAGCCCCCTTCACCGTTGCCGATTCCTGTAGATCCTTGGTATGGTAGTATTTTTTGAGGGTGCCCATATCGGAGTCGACGATTATGTCGGCGATGGTTGGTCTTTTGCTGCCATAAAAAGGGAGGGAATGCCGATCCGTACCGATCATATCAGCAGCGTTAACACCCGTCAGTTCCTCACAGGCCCTGTTCCAGAGGGTGACGCGGTGTTCCTTGTCCAGAACAAAGGTGGGAATCGGTGATCCCTCGATCACCCCTTCGGTTTTCTTGTGTTCTGTGAGGAGTTTCCCCTGCCATTCCTCGCGTTCCCTGAGCCGTTTCAGCTCTTCCTTGAGACGTAGCCGTTTTGTGCTCGAAGCGGTTATCGATATGCTGGCGACAATAAGGACAATGATAAGCCCTAATGCCCCGAACATGATGTTTGTGAACCCCTTTCGCGCCAAGAGAATTATTTCGTTATAGGGCGCGGCGACTGCGACAAGCCAGTGCCCCGAGGTCAAATCAATCGGGGCATAGGCTATGATCTTCTTTTCAATCTTTCCTCCCTCTCCGGGAAGCTGGTATTCACCAAACCCCGCCCTGCCCTCCCTCAGGGCGTCTTTCAGAGAGGCTCCCCTGCTTGCCGGGTGTTCCAGGGCTACCAAGCTGTGACCGATACAGGCAGAGTCAGGGTGGACAATCATAGTGCCCCCACTGTCCATTACCCAGGCGCAGCAGGTCTCACATTTGGACGTGATGTAGCGGTCGACAATGGTGGAGATCGAAAGGGCGGCCAATACTGTCCCGGAGAACCTGTTTTCTGAATCGTATGTGGGGACAGCTATGATTACCGATTGCGATGCATCGTGTACCTCAGCATCATTCTCTCCCACCGGCGGCAGTGGCAGAGTACTTATGTACGGTTTGCCCGTTTTCTGTATCGCCGGGGAATAGGGGCGGGATTCAAGGGTTTTCCCGATCATTCCATCGAGGGCGGAGGGAGGGTACCCGGTTGTTACCACGCCGTCTCTGTCTTCCAGCGCTATAAACTCCACCTTCCCGTCGAGGTCGTCATAGATCACCTTTATGCTTTGGCTGGTGGCCTCGGGCATGTTTCCCGCTACGTAGGGCATCGCTATAAATTCCATCTTCCCGAGGTCTTTATAGATTATCTTGATGCCTTGGCCGGTCACTTCCGGGATGTTCCCCCTCACGTACGGCAGCCTGGAAATAAGAATCATACTCTTCTCAACGCTGGAGATGAAATCTTCTATTCCGGTTGCTGTTCCTCTGGCGATGGCCAGCTGCTGACGACTGAACTGTTCTACGATATCCTTTTCACGGGTTTGATTAACGGTAAGTGCCAGGAGGAGAATAAGCACAATGACGGTTGTTGTGGTCAGCCATATGGGAATCTTTGCTTTAGTCTGGAAAGGTTCGTGGCGTTTATCGATGTCTTGTATATCCATGACTACCTGTCAGAATGGTTTTTTTCACGCCACCAGGCGGACGACAGTATGTAAATGCACACAGCCGCTCCAAGAGAAATTATAAGGGTGACAAGCTCGCTCTGAATCCCTACAACCTCTTTGCAGATCAACCAGACAACCAGGTAGGTTATCACGGTCAGTATCTCCTGCATTGCTTCTCCCCCTTGATTCAATGAGACTCACCTTTTATAAGCCTACGGCGCAATAAAAGGTGCAAGTCGAATTAATGCCGATAGCGAAGCATATCGGTATA
>CAYXUH010000117.1:0-2053 GCA_964468685.1 uncultured Syntrophaceae bacterium
TCGTAGTCTACGACAAACAGACCCATTCAAGTTTTGTTTGTTACAGGAAGAAACGTGTGATTCCTGCTCGCGTTGCCATACACCCGCCCTCGGGGTCACAGAAAGTAGAAAAGTCGCGCCACCAAATGATTTTATTGCCAAATCCCTTTGGACAATTCAGGACTGCCTCTAAGTCATAGATTTGATGACCATGTTGAAATATAGTCAATTTTGACCACAAAGAGGGCTGGATACTTCGCTATTCTATAATAATATCGTCAAGCAGACGCTTTGGCACGTGATGGACGCCCTTGTCATCTCTCCAGTAGTTTACATCTCCGGAAGGAGCAATCGCTTCCACAACCACTTCTTCCTTCGGCTTGCCGAGGGCCACGACGAGCGATATCTCCAGGTGTTCGGGAATTGTCAGCATCCCCCGAAGCTCCTCATGTTGTATTGAGGCTATCATACATCCTCCCAACCCCTTTTCCGTTGCTCCGAGGAGGATGCTCTGGGCCGCTATCCCAATATCACACTTCAACCAGGGATTGCTCAGCCCCGTATCCTCCAGCATGATGATATATGCTGACGGCCGCTCTCCCTCGGAAGGCCCCGGCCAATCCTTCAGGGCGGCGGCCCAGGCAAGGGTTGAAAAGATATCGGCGTTTTTGCCGGGATCACAGGACAACAGGTATTTCAGGGGTTGCTGGTTACCCGCCGACGCACTCCACCTGGCAAGATCGACCAGCTCCCTCAAGGCATCAAGGGTGATGAGGGAGTCTTGGTGAAAACGACGGCAACTCCTGTTTTTCGCTATCAGATCTTTTATCATTATTTCTTCCTTTCGTTGTTGTTCTCCGGCTATCAGTCGGGTAAAAACGGAGAAAGTTGTTCGTAATAATAAATCATAACCGAGTTAAGCTCAAGTGAGTTTCGTCACCCACGCTCCGCTTCATCACTCCTGCCCCCTGCCCGGGGCCCCGCAAGACGAGAAGGGGATGCCTCTCCCCTTTTGTCTTTAAATATCATTTGACTAACCGTCACGATCGTGGCAGAAGAGAAAAATGCTTTTTTGACACGTTCGCAAAAAGTCAATACTCGATGGCAAAACAAAGAGCTCTGGAGCCAACGCGCCAAAATCTTGGTAAAAGAGGCGTACTTGCCGATATATTGCAGAATATACCCCGCGGAACGGGAAGGGGGACGTAACACCATCCCGACGTGTCGGAATCTACAAAGCTATCTTTCTTGTCCACCGAGTAACGGAGGTTGGGCGTGACAACATCGCCACAGGGTAATCTTGAAACCTATCTGTCTCCTACGAATTTCATCGACAGTGATTCTCCCGACATACTGAGATTTGCAGAGAAATGTGCAGGTACAGCGGAATCTCGGATTGATAAATCGATCAAGATTTTCTACGCCGTGCGGGATCAGATCAGGTACGATCCTTACCACATCGAATTATCACCTGACACATTCAAGGCCAGTAGGGTCTTGGCACAACGAACCGGCTGGTGTGTGGAAAAGGCGCTTCTACTCGCGGCAGTTGCACGTGCGCTCGACATCCCCAGTCGCTTGGGTTTTGCTGATATTCGCAATCACCTTGTTCCTGAACCCCTCAAAAAAGCAATGGGGACCGATGTGTTTATTTTTCATGGGTATACAGAGATGTTTCTCAATGACAGGTGGATAAAGGCGACACCCGCATTTGATCTTTCTCTGTGCATAAAACTTAATGCCGTGCCGGTCGAATTCAAAGGCGACGAAGATGCCGTCTTTCATACATTCGACAAGAAAGGCAATAAACATATAGAATACATTGCTGATCATGGCAGCTTCGCCGATCTGCCTCTCGAAAGGATCATTGCCGGATTTAAAAAGCAGTATCCCATGCTTTTCGATAGAGCCGAAGCTTCCGGACAGCTATAACGCGCTAGCAATCATTGGGAGAAGTTTTCCGCTTCCAACATGTTGCGAACAAAAGCCTTCTCACATTTGTTCGAAAGAACAGCGTCGAATATGAAGAGAGAATCCATGGGCACCGTGCTGCGCATATTCAAGATTTTCTGGG
>CAYXUH010000117.1:2153-4497 GCA_964468685.1 uncultured Syntrophaceae bacterium
GATACACAGGGATACACCCACGACACCATCGGCGAGCTGATAGCTGTCACCAGGAACACGATCATCGCCAATTTTAATCCCAACTACCCCGAAGGGAGAACGTCATGAAGCCTTCAACAAAGGCCGCTCTTCTGTCAGGACTTGCATTCCCCGGGACGGGGCAGATCCATCTGAAACGTCTCCGCCGGGGCATCACCATAATGATGTGTGTCCTTGCGGGGATCGGTGTCATCGCCTGGATGGCAACAGTAAAGGCGCTCGCCATCCTCGATCGGTTGCAGGGTCAATTGAATCGGGTTGATATGGAGACCATATCGAACCTGGCACGAACATCCTCCGCGGACGCGTCGCCTTGGTACAACCTCATTTTGGTGTTTATTGTCTGCTGCTGGCTCTTCTCCATAGTGGACGCCTACCGTATAGGGAAAGGAATGGAACATTCGGAGAACAAACAGGATTCTGGAGGGAGCACCCCATGGCAGAGATAGAAAAATACGCCTACAAGATCGCGAAAAAGATACGCATCAGGATCCCGGACGTGCCCGGCGCACTGGGCACGGTCGCGACCGAACTGGGAAGGCACGGTGCCGTTTTAGGCGATATTACAAAGGTGCATCTTACCTCACATTATATCACACGGGACGTGATCCTCTTTTTCGATGACGATAAACAGTTTTCAGACACGATGTCCGATCTGGAGGATCTCAAGGGGTACAAAATCCTCTCCATCGAAGATGAGGCCCTGCGTATCCACCGGGGGGGCAAGATAGCCGTCACCCCGACGGTCAGGGTGGAGACGCTGAGCGATCTGCGGATGATCTACACGCCGGGCGTGGCCCAGGTATGCAACTACATCGTAGAGCATCCCGAAGCGGCGCGGGAATATACCTCCATCGGCAACTCGGTGTGTATCGCCACCAACGGCTCCGCTATACTGGGTCTCGGCAACATCGGCGTTTGTGCGGGGATGCCCGTTATGGAGGGGAAATCCGTCATCCTGAACAAGATGGCTGGGATCAGCTGCGCCCCCCTCCTGATAGACAGCGAGGATGCCGGCAGGATCGTCGACACACTTGAGGCGGTATCAAAGACGTTCAGTGTGATCATGATAGAGGACATCAAAGCGCCCCTCTGCTTCGAGGTGGAGGAGAGGCTGCAGGAACGAATAGATGTCCCGGTCTTCCACGATGATCAACACGGAACGGCGACGGTGATCCTTGCCGCGCTCCTGAATGCGCTTAGTGTTACCGGCAGACACAAGGGCCGGGTCAAGGTCGTTATCAGCGGCGCGGGGGCGGCGGGAATGGCCACCGGCAGGATGCTCCTGGAATACGGATTTCGGCATATAACTATCTGCGACAGGAGGGGAGCCATCTACCGGGGGAGACCGGAGCACATGGATGCGTACAAGGACTCGATTGCGGAAATCACCAACAAGACCGGAGAAAAAGGTTCCCTGCGCGACATTATAAAGGAGGCGGATATCTTCATCGGCGTCTCGGCATCAAACCTGGTCTCGCAGGATATGGTGCGCAGCATGAAGGAGGGTCCCATTGTCTTTGCCCTGGCTAATCCCTTCCCTGAGATACTCCCCGCCGATGCCCTGGAGGCGGGAGCGGCGGTAGCGCTCGACGGTAGAACAGTCAACAACGCCCTGATTTTTCCGGGGATCATTCGGGGCGCGCTTGATGCCGGCGCCTCGCGGATCACCTATCCCATGAAATTCAGCGCCGCGGAGACCCTCGCCTCCCTGGCAGGCAAACACGAGGTCGTCCCCGATTTCATGAATCCCCTGGTACACAGAAAAATAGCCGATGCGGTACAATTGGTGTCAGATCGTGCAGGAAAAAGGCAGGGTGCCGACACGTAATGAGATGCCCCCGATTTTCTTACGTGTGCATGCACCAGGGAGTTGCCTCATCGGTAACACTCAAAAGCCTTTTTTCATGAGTCGTGAATAATAACTTGCCGATGTATAGATCGGGGCCAAGGGGTTATGCCCCGAAACCCGGTCCTTGACTGCCAGAACGGTTGTCGGCGCATCGGTATATTGGAAGAAAAGGGAATCATGACCCACACAGAGCCCAAGGGCAATATTGAAGTGTGTCATTGCGTCGTTCAGGATCTTTGCCTGGAGTACGGGATTGCACATCGATTCATACTGGCCGATGCGGATCTTCTCAGTTTCCTGAATGCCAATCTCCTCTTTCGGGATGGATCCTACCTTGCACATAACTGATACAACATCAAAGCCCTGGGCTTCCAATATCTGAACCACAAGGACAGCTTCCCTGGCCAGACCAATACAATACGCAAGCCCAAGCCGGGTATAGCCCATTTTGTG
>CAYXUH010000118.1:0-4342 GCA_964468685.1 uncultured Syntrophaceae bacterium
CTCGAAACGACGGAGACCGCGAGGATGTATCGGGGTAAGGCGCTGATCGCCGATCCGATATACCAGTATATACTGTTTACCGTACCCTCCCCCGACCTTTCCCCGGAAAAGACGGAGAAGGATCTGATCGACTCCCCCTGGCTTCAGCGGCTCAGGAGGATTTACCAGCTCCAGAGCGCCCGCTGGGTGTATCCCTCTGCGGAACACACCCGGTTCCAGCACTCCCTGGGGACCATGCACATGGCCGGCGAGTTCGGCAGGCATCTCTATCCGGGACTCAGGGAGACCTTTCCCGACGTACCCTCCATTCATTTCATCGAGGAACTTCTGCGGGTGGGGGGGCTTCTCCATGACGTGGGACACGGACCGTACGGCCACTTCTTCGACGACCATTTCCTGAGCGGGTATGACCTGACCCACGAGATTATGGGGCAGAGGATCATAACGGAGAGGCTGGGGGAGATGATACGACAGATACGGCGGAGCCCCTCGGGTTTCTTCGGGGAGGAGGAATGCCTCGACCCCGAGCAGATCGCCTTCCTCATAAAAAAGCCCGGAAGCGAACGGGAAGAGCAGCCCGGATGGCTCTACTTTCTCCGGCAGCTCTTCTCCGGCGTCTATACCGTCGACAACCTCGACTATGTCCAGAGAGACGCCTACATGACCGGTTTTTCCATGGATATCGTCGATATGGAGCGGCTCAGATTCTACACCTTCTTCACAAAGAAGGGTCTGACCCTGCATCGGGTGGGGATCTCGGCCCTGAGTCGTTTTCTGAACGCCCGGCTGAATCTCTATTCCAACGTGTACTTCCATCGGACAACGCGGGCCCTCGACCTGCACCTGCAGGAGATATTCCAGGATACCATGGATATCATCCTCCCCTGCAACCCCGCCGATAATCTGGACGCGTACCTGGGGTGCGACGACTGGACGCTGTTCAATGAGGTGAAGGGGTGGCTGGGGTCGAACGACGCACGGAAAGAGAAACTGGGAAGGCAGTGGGACAAACTCCACAGCAGACAGGTCAAGTGGAAGATGTCTTATTCGGCGGAGTTCTTCATAGAGAAGGTGCAGAGAGGGATCCGATTCGCCGGTGTGGAGGAGTATGAACGGCAGATACGGAGCAGTCTCCCGGATAACCTGAAGGATATGGCGTTTCGCGTGGACCTCGCGACGCAGGATCCGAGGCCGATCAACCCCATGGCGGAGGGGGACAAGAAGATCAATATCTATAATCCATCCACGGAGTCCATATCGCTTGAGCCAATCAATGATATCTACCGGTTCATACCGGCGCGGGTCATGCACTTCCGGGTGTTTTCCCTCGACCACCGACACGACGAGGCTCTGACCGTCGCCGCCGAAAAAGCGCTCGGCTCGGTCGGCGAGGTCGTCACCACAAATATTTGAACGGGGGATAGTTACCCCTAGTTTTCCATACATGGAAAACCGGCACTATACCGGAGGCAGTATGTGCGATACGATGGTTGCGACATCCGGGGTTACCGCAGACGGCGCGGTCCTGTTCGGAAAGAATTCCGACCGTGAACCAAACGAGGCACACCAGATCATCTCCCTCCCCTCCGAGGACCATCCCCCGGGGAGCCGTGTCCACTGCACCTATATTAAAATCCCGCAGGCAAAGCATACCAACGCCGTTCTCCTCGCCAAACCGTTCTGGATCTGGGGGGCGGAGATGGGTGTCAACGAGCACGGCCTCGCGATAGGAAACGAGGCGGTCTTTATAAAAGAACCCTATGAAAGGGGAAATGCGCTTACCGGAATGGACCTCCTCCGTCTCGCCCTGGAACGCGCCTCCACCGCGTCGGGGGCGGTCAATGTCATCACCGGACTATTGACCGAGTACGGGCAGGGGGGAAACTGCGGTTTCGCGCACAAGCTCTTCTACCACAACAGCTTTCTGATGGCGGACCCTCATGAGGCGTGGGTCCTGGAGACGGCGGGGCGCCACTGGGCCGCAAAGAAGGTGAGCGGGGTATACGCGATCTCGAACGGTCTGACCATCGGGAACGACTGGGATATCGCCTCACCGGAACTTGTCAACCACGCGATCGCGAAGGGATGGTGTAAGGGACCCGCTGATTTTCATTTTGCCCGCTGCTATTCGGACTTTCTCTATACCCGTTTCAGTTGCTGCCGGGAGCGCGTCGCGGGGACCACGGAACTGCTTGGCGCCCGGACGGGCGATCTGACGGTCTCCGATTTCATGTCCATCCTGAGAAACCACGGCTATCGGAACGCCCAGCCGCGACTTCCCGAAAAGGGGATTACCGGCTCCACTATATGCATGCACGCGGGGTTCGGCCCCGTCAGGGGGAGCCAGACGACGGGCTCTATGGTGTCGCGCCTGCGCCCTGATCGGTCCGCACACTTCGTCACGGGAACGGCTGCCCCCTGCACGGGCATCTTCAAACCGGTATGGCTCGATGCCGACCTCCCCGACATGGGTCCTGTGCCATCCGGGACGTATGACAATAAGACCCTCTACTGGAGGCACGAACGGCTCCACAGGGGTGTCCTGCAAGATTTTTCTCCGCGTCTCGAAACCTACCGGGAGGAGCGGGACGCCCTCGAAGGGCGATTCGTCTCCGAGGCCCTGGAATGCGCCGAACGGACGGCTTCCGAACGCCGTGACCTCTCCGCCCGGTGCTTCACCGAAGCGGACGGAGCGGAGGAGAAGTGGCTGGAGAGAATCAGCGGGGTTCGGAGCGGGGGGAAACCCTCCCTTCCCTATAGAATCGCGTGGAAAGGGTTCAACAGGGCCGCCCGGATGCCCGATTCTCCCTGATCAGGCAATAAAGAGGTTCTTTGTGGAAAAATTCGGGTCACTCGTCAGATTGACCCCCAGACGCCTCAGGCCCACCTCGTCCCCCGGCGTGGGGATATGCGTCATGTGGACCTCGCAACCCTTGAGGTCCTTCAGCGTCTTTATGGCGAGCTGGGCCGCGGGGTTCGTCGTCGCGCTGATCCCCAGAGCGATTAGAGATTCATTCAGGTCAAGACTCACCGACGTTTCACCAAGAATGTCTGTCTTCATGTCCCGTATCGAATCAGTTATGTTCGGGGGGAGCAGCTTTATCTTATCCGGGATCCCGGCCAGATGCTTGATCGCGTGTATGACGAGGCTGGACGCCGCGTGCATCAGGGGTGAGTTGTTACCGGTAATCATGGTGCCGTCCTTCAGCTCCATGGCGGCCCCGCAGTAGATCCCCTTATTCCCCTTGTCTCGTTCCTGTGCCCGGTCGGCCGCCTCCCGGGCGGGAGGCACGACCCTTCTGTTCTCCGGTTCGAGCCTGAAGTCCTTGATAAAAAGTTCCACCCGCTGAACGGTCTCTCTGTCGGCGAGACCTATGACGTATTCGCACCGGTACCTGAAGTAGCGCCTGATGACCTCCTGTTTCGCCGCCTCCTTCGTGGCCTCGTCGTCCACAATGGCAAACCCGCAGCAGTTGACCCCCATGTCGGTGGGAGACTTGTAGAACGCCTCTCCTCCAGTTATCTTTTCGAGGATCCTTCGGAGGAGGGGGAAGGCTTCCACGTCGCGGTTATAGTTTACCGACTTGAGGTCATAGGCCTCGAGGTGGAAGGGATCGATGAGGTTAAAATCGCCGAGATCCGCCGTCGCCGCTTCATATGCGATATTAACCGGGTGTTTCAGGGGTATATTCCAGATCGGGAAGGTCTCGAATTTCGCGTACCCCGCCTTGATACCCCTCCGGTGGTCATGATACAGCTGGGAAAGGCAGGTCGCCAGTTTGCCGCTTCCCGGCCCGGGGCCGGTCACGATGACAAGGGGCTTTTCCGTTTCGACGTATGAATTCGCGCCGTACCCCTCATCGCTCACGATGGTGTCCACCTCCGTGGGGTAGCCCTTCGTGTAGCTGTGCGTGTATACCTTCACCCCTCTTCTCTCCAGTTTGTTCTTGAAGAGTATGGCCGACGGCTGGTTTTCGAAACGGGTTATGATAATACCCAGGACGTCGAGCCCCCAGTCTTTAAGATTGTCTATCAGTTTCATGGCGTCCGAATCGTAGGTGATCCCGAAGTCCGCCCGCATCTTCTTCCGCTCGATATCGCCGGCATAGATGCACAGGAGGATGGCCGCCTTGTCCCCCAGTTCACGCAGGAGCCTCACCTTCACATTCGGATCGTACCCGGGGAGGACCCGCGCCGCGTGGTAGTCGTGAAAGAGTTTCCCTCCGAACTCCAGATACAGTCTGTCATCAAACCGCTCAACCCTCTCCAGGATGGCCGCCGTCTGCTGTTTGAGGTATTTCTCGTTGTCAAAGGCGATTGTGCCCGTCATGGTCCCTCCCGC
>CAYXUH010000119.1:0-4310 GCA_964468685.1 uncultured Syntrophaceae bacterium
TATCTGAATGGGGTTCAGAGGGTCGGAGGTTCAAATCCTCTCGCCCCGACCATTTTTATTGTATTTGGAAACCGCCGTTACTGGCGGTTTTTGTTTAGGGTCCGTATGGGTAGTACATCCGGAATGCCGTATTATTCATAGTTGACAATCGGTCTTGCGATTACTAATATAGCAGTGCTCTTGTGAATTGCGAGAGTGGCGGAACTGGAAGACGCACTGGACTTAGGATCCAGCCCGCGAAAGCGGATAGGGGTTCAACTCCCCTCTCTCGCACCATACTAAAAAGGGGATGTGTGACGCATATCTCCGTCGTGAGTATCTCAAAATGCGCAAAGGAGTGAGTGAGTGGGTAATATGGCCAGTGAAGTGAAGATAGAAGATGTCAGCTCCGTGGAGAAAAAGTTGTCCTTTGAGGTCATCTGGGATGACGTGAAACGGGAACTAGACTCGATATACAAGAAGGTGGGCAGGAGCGCGAAGATTAAGGGATTCAGACCGGGAAAGGCACCCAGGGCAGTCCTCGAAGCGCACTACGCAGAGAGTGTCAAAGAAGAGGCGATATCCAACCTGGTGACAAAAAACTATGCCGAGGCCGTTGAAAAGAATACGATAGACGCTGTGGCGCAACCGGCTGTAGACCAGAAGGGGATAACAGAGGGAGAAAATCTACTTTTCTCCGTCACCGTTGAGGTTTCGCCGGTCCTTGACCCTCATGATTATACCGGCATCGAACTGGAAAAGGAAAAGCTGAGTATCAAGAAGGCCGATGTTGACGAGAGGCTCACACAGATACGGCAGACGTACGCCACCCTTGAAGATGTTACAGATGACCGGGCGCTTGCCGACGGCGATTTCGCCCTGATTGACTTTGAGGGGAAGCTCGATGGGGAGGCACGGAAGGAACTGGCGGCCGAAGACCACACACTCGAGATAGGCTCCAAGAGCTTTGTCCCCGGATTTGAAGATCAGTTGATCGGAATGAAGAAGGGGGAAGCAAAGGATATCACGGTGACATTCCCCGAAGATTACGGTGCGAAGGATATTGCCGGAAAGGAAGTTTCCTTTTCGGTAACCATCAAAGGCATCCGCGAAAAGGTTCTCCCCGCGCTGGATGAGGAGTTTATAAAGAATTTCGAAAAGTATGAGACCCTCAAAGACCTGACGGATGATGTAAAAAAATCGCTGGGAGAAGAGGGAGAGGCCCGTATCAAGGCGGAGCTGAGAAACACGATCGTTGACAGGCTTCTCGAAAAGAACGAATTTGAGGTCCCCTCCTCCTGGGTGGAACGGCAGGTGTATACCATGATGCTGGATGCCCGCCAGAGGATGGTGCAGAACGGAATGCCGGACGACAAGGCCGCCGAGATAAGCTACAATCTGCACGACAGGTTTAACGACCAGGCGACCACAATGGTCAAGGCTTCCTTTATATTGAGTGAAATTGCTAAGAAGGAGTCAATCGAGGTTAGCGAGGAAGAGATTGAAGAGAAACTGAGGGAGGTTGCTCAGAGATACGCTCAGGATTACGAGTCTGTCAAGAAGGCCTATGAAGGCAGTGAGATGGAGGGTCGCCTCAGGGACGAATTGCTCGAGAAAAAGGCCCTCGATCTTATCGAAGAAAAGGCAATGATAACCGCTGCCAAGAAAGGCAAGAAAAAGGAAAAAGGAGAAGAGTGATGCCTCTCATTCCTATGGTCATTGAACAGGACGGCCGGGGGGAACGGTCTTTCGATATCTATTCCAGACTCCTGAGGGACCGGATTATCTTTCTTGGATCGGCTATCGATGACGATGTCGCAAATCTCGTCATAGCCCAGATGCTGTATCTGGAATCGGAAGATCCTGACAGAGAGATATCCTTCTATCTGAACACCCCCGGGGGCGTTGTCAGCGCCGGTCTGGCCATATACGATACGATGCAGTACATACGCCCTTCCGTTCACACCATCTGCATGGGACAGGCGGCGAGTATGGGCGCGCTTCTCCTCGCGGCGGGTGAAAAGGGCAAGCGGAGCGCCTTGCCGAACTCACGAATCGTCATACATCAGCCCCTCGGCGGATCGCAGGGGCAGGCGAGCGATATCGGGATTCAGGCGAAAGAGATATTGAGATTAAAGCAGGATCTCAATACGATACTGGCACGACACACCGGCCAGGCTATTGAAAAGGTTGAAAACGATACGGACAGGGATTATTATATGACGAGCAGTCAGGCTAAAGAATATGGTATAATCGACGAAATTATTGTAAAGAGGACAGAGTAAGAGGGGACTTCTCATGAGTAAAAATTCTGATAACGGCGAACAGGAACTGCTCTTCTGCTCCTTTTGCGGAAAGACACAGGACGAAGTCAAAAAACTCGTCGCCGGCCCCACCGCCTATATCTGTGACGAATGCATAGAACTGTGCAGATGCATTGTTGAAGAAGACGGAACCCGGGATGCCAAAGACGCCAGGGAAGATATCCCCGAGCCCAGGGACATCAAGAAGTTCCTGGACCAGTATGTCGTGGGGCAGGAGCGGTCGAAAAAGATCCTTTCCGTCGCCGTTTACAATCACTACAAGAGATTATTTTCCGGGGTTGAACTGAATGATGTTGAACTCCAGAAGAGTAATATTCTCCTGATCGGCCCTACCGGTTCGGGAAAGACCCTCCTGGCACGGACCCTGGCACGGATGTTGGATGTCCCCTTTGCCATTGCCGACGCCACCACCCTGACCGAGGCGGGATACGTCGGGGAGGACGTGGAGAATATTATACTGAGCCTCCTTCAGAACGCGAATTATGATGTCAAACGGGCATCGCACGGGATCGTCTATATAGACGAGATCGATAAGATATCTAAAAAATCGGGCAACCCCTCCATTACCAGGGACGTATCCGGCGAGGGGGTTCAGCAGGCCCTCCTGAAGATAGTGGAAGGGACCCTGGCAAATGTGCCTCCCAAGGGGGGCAGAAAGCACCCGCAACAGGAATTCATTCAGGTGGACACCACCGATATTCTCTTTATATGCGGGGGGGCCTTCAACGGCCTGGAAGATATTATTGAAAAGAGGATTAACGTAAGCTCCATGGGATTCGGGGCCGACATCAAGAGCAGGAAGGAACAGAATATCGGTGAGATACTCTCGGACGTGCGCCCCGAAGACCTCCTGAAGTATGGCTTGATACCGGAGTTTGTGGGGAGGCTTCCGGTCATCGGTACCCTGTATGACCTCGTTGACGAGGACCTGGTGAAGATACTGTCCGAGCCCAGGAATTCAATGGTAAAACAGTACAAAAAGATGTTTGAGATAGAAGATGTGAAGCTGACCTTCACCGATGACGCCCTGAAGGCTATAGCAAAACTGTCCGTGGGCCGAAAGTCCGGCGCAAGGGGGCTTCAGGCCATCATGGAGGACACCATGCTGGACATCATGTATGACATCCCCTCCCGAAACGATATAAGGGAATGCCTTATCAATGAGGATGTGGTCCTTAAAAAAGAGAAACCGATCATGGTCTTTGAATCGGTCTCCGAGACGGCGGGTGATAACGAACAGGAAAAAACGGGATAATAGAGAGATATGTTTGATTTTAATGAAAAAGAAAAAGAAAAAGAAATAAAGCACGACAAACTGCTGATCCCTCTGCTTCCCCTGAGGGATGTGGTTGTGTTTCCCCATATGATTGTGCCCCTTTTCGTGGGCCGGGACAAATCAATCAGCGCCCTGGAATATGCCATGCAGCATGACAAGGAGATATTCCTGGCTGCGCAGAAGAGCGCCGAGACTGACGAGCCGACGGAAGATGACGTCTATACGGTCGGCACCATAGGAAATATCATCCAGCTGCTCCGGCTTCCGGACGGGACGGTGAAGGCCCTGGTCGAGGGGAGAAGAAGGGGCGTTGTCAAAGACTATCTATCCAACGAAGACTTCTTCATGGTCGATGTCGGTGAACTGGCTGAAACGTATGTCTCCCAATCGGATACGAAGCTGGAGGCGCTGCTACGAAATGTCGTGGAGGCATTTACGCGGTACGCGAAGATCAGCCGGAAGGTCCCCTCTGAGCTGATGGGGTCCATGTCGGCCACGGATGATCCGTCAAAGCTTGCCGATACGGTTGCGGCACATCTGTACGTAAAGCTGGACGAGAGACAGAAGGTGCTCGAAACGACGGATGTTGTTGAGAGACTCGACAAGATATATGCCCTGATGATGGCCGAGATAGAGATACTGGAGGTTGAGGGACGCATCAGAAAGCGGGTCAAGTCCCAGATGGAGAAGACCCAGAAGGATTACTATCTGAATGAGCAGATGAGGGCCAT
>CAYXUH010000120.1:0-4240 GCA_964468685.1 uncultured Syntrophaceae bacterium
AGGAACTGTTCTCCCACGTAAAACAATAAAAACCATATACTCTGAAAATTTGTTGTCAATATATTTTAAATACTTGAAGATTTGTGTCTACAGTTATTGGTTACAGCTCTTCCCATCTCAGAAGGGCGGTTAGGTAGATCCCCGTGCTGATTCGGGATTCCGGCCGGTTCTATCTTCGTACATCATGGTGGTTGTCTATTTATTCAGTGGTTTTTCAAAGTGCTGGTAATCCTTGCAAGAATTCCAGGTGCCGCCCCATTCCCAGCCAAGCCGCAGAAAGGCGCGTACAATCGGATGATCTGTCGTAAGCGTGCCGTCAACGTTTGGGTCATATTCTGAGCCTTTTGGTAGAATAGTATCGCCCTTGATGTAGGGATTCTGAAAAGGATTTATATCGATTGCTCTCCCGTACGCGTGTTGCGACAGCCGGCCGCTGCTTCCCGTGCTCAGCCTGTAATTGAACGCGGATGTATTATTGGCTTCCATGGAGAGGTCATCATCCCAGCTACCACCTTTGCGAAACCGTTTATCCGAAATTGGAATGACGGAATGGATCGGGAAGCGTTCCTTTAATGCCAGATCGAATATGGTCTTGATATCCTTTTCCAGATCACCATCAACAACCAGCTGACCTTGATGGATACGATTGTCGGATGAGTAATACGTGACGGTGACTATCGCCTGCCTTTTGCGGATATCCTCCGGACACTGCGGGTTCAGACCATCAAAGGCCTCTTCCTCGGTCATCTCACTGTCGATGATCGGGGCTTTCGGGCCCGCACAACACTTGCCCTCCGCGTACGTCAGGTTACTGATGAAAAGTCCCAGTATAGCTACTGAGAGTAAAAGAAAAAATAAGCGGGCATGTTGAATCATGGTTATAGTCCTTTCATGGTCGCTTAGTTGACTGTCTCATGCCGTTATTGATTACAGCTCTTCCCACCGCAGGAGGGCGGTCAGATAGATACCCGCGCGAATCCGGGATTCAGGGACATCTTTGAGGTGTGCCAGCATCTCGCGGTAGGCCTCAAGCTGGGGACGGTACAGGTCCCTCTCATGGGCAACGAATTCCTCTAGCGGCTGGCCATCTTCCGGCCGTGAGGTCTTGAAGTCGCAGATCCACCAGGTATCACCGTCGAGCCCCGCGAGGTCGATGACGCCGGAGCGTACGCGATTTTCTCCGGGTGCGTCTTCTATCTCCCATTCGTTTTGTACGGCAGGGATGGCTGTCAGGCGTGCGATAAAGGGATCAGCGAGGGTCTTTTGGGCCTCTTCGAGGATCTCGGCAGCCGTCTTGTCGGCACGGTCCTGCCCGACACCTTCGGCCTGCAGGGCGAGCGCTACCCCCTTTACCGTGGGGAGCGCCTTTCCCCGTATGGCGGCGCTCAGGATCGCGTGCGTAACCGTTCCTCGTATCCGATTGAACGCGGCCTCATCGCCGGTGAGCTTTCCTTCCGCTCGCAGGACGTCTTCCGCGAATGAAGATGGGGACTTGGCCATCGTATATTCCGGTCGTTCCGGTTGAAGATCGTACGGTTCGGGAAGGGCAGGTTCAGTAGTCGTCTCATCCGGTGGCAGGGAAGGGGACGCGGGGTTGATCTCTATGGCGATATCCCTTCCGGCGGACACGTCGTCAATGGCCGCGCCGTTGATACCTTCATGTTCCATGACCCATTCGAGGACATTCTTCTTGCCGGGCGTGAGTGTGTCTTCGTCCTTCACCTTCGCGATACCACTCATATAGAGAATCTCTTTCGCCCTCGTCGCCGCGACGTAAAAGAGGCGTTTTGCCTCGCCCCAGCGCCGGTTTCTGTGAAACGTCTTTAGCAGATTAAATACCGGCGGGGTCTCCTTGCTTCTCCGGTCCTTTCCCATGGCGACAAGGTATTCTCCCTCCGTTCCCGGAACCCGTTCCATCAGGTAGGGGGGCGATGTCGTAGGTATGCCCGAAAGCGGCGCCCAGTCCATGAAGGGGAGAAAAACGACATCGAATTCTAGCCCCTTGGCCCTGTGGATGGTCATTATCTCGACGGGGGAGCGCGAAGCGGCGGGATCGGTGGGCTCGTACAGGGAGTCTATCGTTGCCTTCACCTGTTTCAGAGTTTCGAGGGGAGTTCCCTTGTGCGCCTCTTCCAGTATCTCGAGAAACCGCATGCAGTTCGCGACCCCGGCCATGCCGTAGCGCGATGCCGTCTTAAGGGGGCCGTCAAGGTCTTCCCAGAAGGTTCTGACGGTTACACCCAGGGAATCGCGCCCCACACGCCGTGAGGCGTTTTTTATCGCCTGTGTGAGCAGTTCCATGTCGGGATGGGAGCGAGAGGCCAGGTATATCTTCTCCCTCCAGCTCTTCGGCTCCTGCAGGGCGGTCTCATAGAGGAGATTCATGTCGAACCACGACCAGGGCGAGCGAAGAAGAGACGCCCAGGCGAGATCGTCGTGCGGGTGTACCATCAGTTCGGCTATCTTCATGAGGTGCATTACCTCCGGCCGCTGCATAAGGCCGATGCCTTCACGTACCTGAACGGGGATGCCCTGATCCTTGAAGGCGCTCAGATAGCGGCTGATCCGGTTCCTGGTGAAGAGGAGGACCGCGATGGATGTATCCGCGCTGGCCGTTCGCATGACCTCCTTGATTTTTCCTGCAAGCCACAAAGCCTCGCTGTCCTTAGCTTTCTGACTGTCGCTGTCGGTAAACAGGCTGAGCGATATCGTGCCGCCGTCCTTGTCTCCGTATGTCTCGGAGGAGCTGAAGGGGACCTCGTCGGCAGCGGTATCCGGGTCTTTCATGACCACCTCGCCGAAGAGGCCGTTGATCCACTCGATCAGTTTCCTGCCTGAGCGGAAATTCGTTGTCAGGAGGTGCGTATCAAGGGAGATCGTTCCTCCTCCCGGGACGGGGATTCCCGTCTTTGCCTCCATAAAGAGGCTTACCTCCGCGTTTCTGAAGGAATAGATGGACTGTTTGGGGTCTCCCACGATAAAGACGGTTCGTCCGTCTTCGGGCGTCCAGCCGTTGCACAGGCGGCTGACAAGTTCCCACTGGGCCCGGTTGGTATCCTGAAATTCATCCACCAAGAGGTGCTGTATCCGGTGGTCGAGATAGAGCTGAACCTCCGAGGGGTCGCTGCCATCGAGTGCCCGGAGCGCGGCCTGTTCCAGACCGGCGAAGTCAACGACGCGGCGCTGACTGCAGGCGGTATCGTAGCGGCCTATGAGGTCCGCTGCCATGACGATAAAGTCCGAGAGGAGTTCCATATCCGACCCTATATCATCAGGGGAGGGGAGGATTTTGATCTCGGCGAGGGCGACGGCGCAGAGATCGCCCATGGATGTTATCATCTCTCCCCACGGTGTCTTGGTAAAATTGCTGTAGAAGCCGTTTTTGGGACCGAAGCTTTTTCGGACCGTCCCTGCCTTTGTAATGAGGGCGTTCGCGACCGTCTGCCAGGAGGGGAGATCTTCCCAGGATTCTCCCGGAAGAGACGAGGGGAGGAGCGACCCCATCGGTGCTCCTCGATCAATAAGGTGGGCGGTCAGGTCTTTCCATTGTTGCCCTAACTCTGTTTTCCTAAAGCAATTTGTAAGGGTACACAGGCGGCTTTCGATATAGACACGCAGCCGTTCTTCCAGGATCGCAGGAAGCTCCGAGAGCCCCCGTCCGCCCGCTCCCCGGATGATCTCTATCAGGTCCCTGAAGCGTCCTCTGGTTTGTATGATGTCAGTGAATTCCTGAGAGATGCCGTTCCAGTTGTTGTTGTGGTAGAGGAGGCGGTTTTCAAACGCCATCCTCCTGTCATCCGTCGCGGGGTACTCGAAGAAACCCTTGAGGGCGGCCTTGACGGTCTCCTCTATCAATATGGTCTGCGCGTCATTGTCGATGATCTCAAAATCGGGGGCGACTCCCGCCTCAAGGGGCGCCCGCCTGGCGATATAACTGCAGAAGCCGTGGAATGTCATGATGTTGAGTGTGTCGGACGAGGTGAGAAGGTGCGCCCTGTTCTTGTGTACACGGAGTGCCTTTTCGGCGAGCGCTGTCATCTCTCCGTCGGGATCATTCGCGGAGGGCCTGCCGCTCAGAAAGCCGGTTATACGCTGGCGCATCTCTCCTGCCGCCTTCTCGGTGAAGGTGATGGCCAGTATCTCTGCCGGGTTACGAACCTCTCCCAGGAGCTTGAGAAAACGCTTGGTAAGAAGGAGCGTCTTGCCGGACCCCGCGGGGGATTCCACGTGGTGCGACCGG
>CAYXUH010000121.1:0-4226 GCA_964468685.1 uncultured Syntrophaceae bacterium
GGGAAAATATTGCACAACAAACAGGCGAAACCCGGCTCTCGACCTCCCCCTACTTCAACCTGAACAATTTCTTGATGGCCGCGACGTACGGGTCGGCACCACCATTACGGCTCTCTTTTTTCAGTCCGACGACGGGGTCGTGGAGAATCTTGTTGACGACAGAGTTGACGAGCACCTCTATGTTCCCCCGTTCCTCCTCACCCATATTCTTCATCCACGAATGGGACTTTTCCATCTCCCCCTTGACGATCTCTTCGGCCTTTCCCTTGAGGTCCACTATTGTGGGAACAACATCGAGCGTGGCGTACCATCCGGCAAATTTTTCGACCTCCGCATCAATGATGACCTGCGCCTTGTGCGCCTCCTCGAGACGACCCTGCGTATTCTGATCAACGATTCCCTGGAGATCATCGACATTATATAGATACACGTTGTCGATCTCCCCCGCGGCGGGATCGATATCTCTCGGCACCGCCACGTCGATGAGAAACAACAGCCGGTTCTTCCGTCTGCGCAGGGCCCCCGCAATCATATCCTCCGATATGATACAGTCCGGCGACCCCGTGGAACTGATCACGATATCGACATCCCCCAACTGCTCGTCCAGGAGCTCGAACTCGACCGGAATACCATGAAAGTCATTGGCCAGTCTGACCGCGTTCTCGTACGTGCGGTTGGTAAAGATCATCCGGCCAACGCCACCGTCCATGAGGTGCCGTGCCGCAAGCTCCGCCATCTCTCCCGCACCGACAATGAGCACCCTCTTCCCGTCAAGTGCTCCGAAGATTTTTTTGGCGAGCGCGACCGCGGCAAAACCGACTGAAACCGCGTTGTTCGCTATGGCGGTCTCGGTCCTCACCCGTTTGGCCACCCGAAAGGCATGGTGGAGCAGTTTGTTCAATATGACGCCGGAGGCCTTCTGCTTAACACAGAGGCGGTAGGCATCTTTGACCTGCCCGAGGATCTGGGGTTCCCCCATGACCATCGAGTCGAGGCTCGACGTAACCCTGAAGAGATGGCGAACCGCTTCTTCATCGCGGTACACATAGAGACATTTTCCCATCTCCCCGGGGGAGAGATTCCCGTGCGCGGTGATGAATGCCTTCAGACCCTTCACCCCCGCCTCGGCATCGTTCATGTTCACCAGCACCTCAACCCGGTTGCAGGTGGAAAGGTACAGCGCCTCTCCGATCTGCGGAATTTTTTTCAATTCCTCGAAGGGTTTTTCCTCTTCCCCGCATGATATGGACAGGCGTTCCCTGATGCTCAGGGGAGCGCTTCGGTGATTTATTCCCAGGAGGGCTATGCTCATATTCTTCGCATCCCGCACCAATCAGAACCGGTGCATCGTTACAAAAAAGGCATTCACGCCGATAAAGGCGAAGAGGAACCCCGCAAAAGCGATGATCGAGAGCAAGGCCGCCTTTCTGCCCTTCCACCCGATGGCTATCCTCTGGTGAACTACTGCGGCATACAGGGCCCAGGAGACCGCCGTAAATACCTGCTTCGGATCCCACTGCCAGTTGTTTCCCCAGACCGTTCGGGCCCATATCGAGCCCGCAATGATCCCGAATGTCAGAAGAGGAAAACCCCAGATGGTGCACAAGTGGTTTATCCGGTCGAGGTCCTGCAGAGACGGAAGCAGACGACTGAGCCCGCGCACCCTCTTGCCCCGTATCAGATTATCCTGCACCAGGTACATGATCCCTGCCAGGCAGGCCAGCGCGAAAAAGGCCCCTCCGATCAGCAGAAGCACGATATGAAAGGAAACCAGGGGCCCACTCAGGGCAGCCGGGATGGGTGGCTCATCCATCAATCCCGCGGACGCCGCTATCATCATCACCACCACCGCGGGAGACACAAAGGCCCCCAGTATCTGCGTCTTTGTCTTTGTCTGAAAGGCAAGGTACGAGCCGGCAACGGCCCAGGCGATGAACGAAAGTGAACCATAGATGCTCGCCGACGGGATGGAGGCGGTTCCTATCCACTGCATGACGATATGGACCGTGTGAAGGGCAAATGCCAGGGCGAGCACCCACATCGATGCCTTCGCCACACGCACCCTACCGGCAAAGAGCGAGGCGATATATCCCACCGTGCTCACGAGGTACGCGACAAGCGCGATCCTGAAAAAAATCAGCTCCATCATTGATGCCTTCGTAAAACGTTATCGCATGAGAGCAAAGTATCCGGGGACATGACCCGATTTATCTTTATCAAATCGGGATCGTGTCCCAGAAAAAGAACGGGGCAAGGATTCCCCAGACCGAAGGTCAAAACCCGACCTCGATATCCTCGCCGGTCAGGTCCCTGATGATCTCCCGTACCCGGGTTCCCTTTTCTTCCCTGATATACCGGAGGATATCGGAATCCAGAACGGATTCGAACAGAACCCTGTTTTCCGCCGACGAAGCCCCCCGGGCAATGATTCTCCCCCTGAGATCACCCATGATCGTGAGGAGTGTGCCGTATTCCGGACCATACCTCTCCTCGATCTCCTCCCTCACCCGCCTTGCCAGCGCCGGGCTTTTCCCTCCGGTCGATACGGCCACCAGGAGATCCCCCCGGCGGAAGACTGAAGGCACGATGAAATTGCATCGGGCCGGGACATCCACAATATTCACCAGGATTCCCCTGTCACGTGCATCCTGCGAGACCTTTTCATTGACATCCTCCCGGTCGGTCGCTCCTATCACCAGGAAGGTCCCTTCCAGACACTTTTTTGTATAGTCGTTGGCAACATGCTTTATCTTGCCCGCGTCCTTCATGGCGCGCAGCTCCGTTGTCAGGTCCCTGGCGACAAGGACCACCTTGGCGCCGCACTCGAGGAGACCGGCTGCCTTTCTCTCGGCAACCTCCCCTCCACCCACGACGACACACCGCTCACCGCAGATGTCAAGACATACGGGATAAAACTCCATCCACTCCATCCTCCCAGGAAATCAGAGAGAAATTATTATCACGAAGGCCGTGAAAGTTCAAGGCGCTTGAAATATCGACAAAGGGGTGGTAGCCTGCGCAGGTACGGGGGGACAATCCGGTCGTTACCATTTCTGAGACCGTGGGAGACACCCATTTCGGAATCTGTTTACGCTTCTTCACAGACGACAGGAGGCACGGTATGCCTGAGACAAAAGAGAAATGGATCGAGATAGCCATCCTGACGCCACCGGAAATGACCGAGGCGCTGTCAAACTTCCTGGAAGAGATGGGAACAGGCGGCGTGTTTCAGGATCTGGCTGTAGAAGATTCCTTCAACGGTCCCACGGTGTCCGCGCAGGAAACGATCAAATCCTACCTGCCGTGGCGCCGCACCGTCAAGAAACAGACGGATCGCATCACGGCGTATATCGACAGTCTGTCCTCCCTGTTCCCCAAGCTGGAGAAACCCCGGCTCTCCACCAGGACCATCATTGATCCCGACTGGGGTGAGCAGTGGAAGAAGTACTTCAAGCCCCTGAGGGTAAGCGACAATATCGTCATCAAGCCGACATGGGAGCGGTACTCCCCCGCCGGCAGCGATATCGTCGTTGATATAGATCCCGGGATGGCCTTCGGGACGGGGCAGCATTCCTCCACTCGCATGTGCATCATGGCTATCGAGGACCTGCTGCTCAAGGACGCCTCCCGCGACGAGCGGACTGTCCTGGACGTCGGCACGGGCACGGGAATCCTTGCCATATGCGCCTCGAAACTCGGAGCACGCTCCGTAACGGGCATCGATATAGATCCGAAAGCGGTTGAGATAGCGGATAAAAACATCGTCATCAACGGAGTGGAAGACCGCGTCGAGATCATCAACCGCGACATCACCCTGTGCAGAGGCAGTTTCGACCTGGTCGTGGCCAACCTGATATCGGGAGTGCTCATACAGCTTCACGCACATCTGGTATCACTGACAGAACCCGGCGGATACATCATAGCGTCGGGAATCACCGAGCATGACGCGAAAGACGTGGAAAAGACATTCTGCAACGGGGACATTACACTGCATCACACAGAGATCGAAAAGGAGTGGGTCTGCTACACCTTTAAGAAGGCAGCCCGGTAACGTGGCTCACACCCCTGAACCACACCTTTCAGGCCCCGGAGAGAAACAATGGCCATACCGAGAATCTATCATCCCCAGACACTAGTTAAGGGAGCCGCTACCGAGCTGGAGGAGGAATATTGCGCCTACCTGCGGGATGTCCTGCGCCTCAAAGAGGGGGATAACCTGACGCTCT
>CAYXUH010000122.1:0-4215 GCA_964468685.1 uncultured Syntrophaceae bacterium
CCATCGTTTCTCTCCCCTTTGCTTTTCAGAATATTGTGCACCGCGGCCACGTGATTACTGTTGATTCACTCGTAAAAAGCTCCGCTATGCCTTTGCGTCGGCATTGTAAAGAAAAGTGACTTGTTGTGTAGCATGGGGCCTCCGTGCCCCACCAATATGTTGCCCACAGAGGGGCAACGCTACGGGAATTTCTTGGATATGTTGCCAGGGACAACGCTACAACGCATTTACAGTAGCGTGGGGCCTCTGTGCCCCACCGATATGTTGCCCGCTGAGGGGCAACGCTGGATTCCGTGTCAAGCACGGAATGACGAAAAGAGAGCAAAATCGACTTTTTGCGAAGCCATCAATGCTTGAGGCCGTACTTCTTCAGTTTGTACCGGAGCGTTCGCTCGGTGATCCCCAACAACTCCGCGGCCCGTGTCTGGTTGTTTCCGGTCTCGTCCAGGGCCTGTTCTATTCGTGTGCGCTCAAGAGATTCGATCTCGTCCTTGAGGACTCCCCCTTCTTTATGCCCGGCAAAGTGGTCGGGGGAGATATCTTGGAACGGGAGATCTTTTATGGATATAATATGGTCCCGTGCTATGACCACCGCCCTCTCGATAATATTTTCCAGTTCCCTCACGTTCCCCGGATAATCGTATTTCAGGAGGGTGTCCATGGCCTCGCTGCTCAGGCCCTCTATCTTTTTATCGTTCTCCGAGGAAAACTGTTTTGTGAAATATTCTATCAACAGGGGGATGTCCCCCCTTCGGTCCCTGAGAGGAGGGACGGTCATGGAGACCACATTCAGCCGGTAGTAAAGATCATCCCTGAAGACCCCCTCCTTTACCCTCTCTTCGAGGTTCCGATTTGTCGCGCTGATAATCCTGACATCCGCCTGTATGGTCTGGTTCCCGCCCAACCGCTGGAATTCACGCTCCTGGAGAAATCGGAGGAGTTTCACCTGGACGGAGGGAGAAAGCTCTCCAATCTCGTCGAGAAACAGGGTTCCCCCGTCCGCCTCCTCAAACCGCCCGATCCTCCGGGCCGTCGCCCCGGTGAATGCCCCCTTTTCGTGGCCGAAAAGCTCGCTCTCAAGGAGGGTTTCGGGGATGGCCCCGCAATTGACAACAATCATCGGTTTCGCCGAGCGCGGGCTTGTCGAGTGGACCAGCTTTGCAAAGAGCTCCTTGCCGGTACCGCTCTCTCCCTGTATCAGGACCGTCGTGCGACTTGACGCGACCCTCCCGGCCATATTGACGATCGACTCCATGCCGGGGTCCTTGTAGACAATCTGTCCCGTGGATACCTCCTTCTTCAACAGTTTTTTGCGGAGGATCTCGTTTTCTCTGATAAGGATCTGCCTCTCCGCGATCCTGTCGACAAGGGTGATCAGTTCGCCCAGGTCGATGGGCTTGGGGATATAGTCCACGGCGCCAAGCTTCATGGCGTCAACCGCCGTCTCTATCGTGCCGTACGCCGTCATCATCACGACATTGATCTGAGGGTTGATGTTCTTTATCTTCTTCAGGACCTCGATGCCGTTCATCCCCGGCATCTTGAAGTCCAGGAGGAGCAAATCGAAATGGCCGTCCCGCACCTGCTGTATCGCGGCATTCCCGTCTCCGGCTCCCGCGACCCGGTGTCCCTCCCCGGCGAGAAAATCTGTTAGCATTTCCCTTTGTGACTGGCCGTCCTCGACAACCAGTATGTTCAATTTGTCCATTATGCAGTATCCTTTTCCCTGCCTGCCACGGGGAGCAGAACATTAAAGGTCGTTCCCAAACCCACCTCGCTTTCAACGAGAATCTCTCCACCGTGTCCCCGTATGATCTCATGCGCCATGGCCAGCCCGAGCCCCAGTCCCTTTTCCTTCGTCGTATATTCCGGATCGAATATGTGATCCATCTCGTCGGAGGTCAAGCCACACCCGGTATCCGATATCTTGATGCTTACCATGCCCTTTCCATCGGGCGTGGCGGAGATGATGATGGTTCCCTTTCCTGAAATCGCCTCCATCGCGTTCTTCAGAAGGTTGTAGAAGGCCTGCCGCAATTTGTCCACATCCACCGGTATGATCAGGGGATCTTTTCCCCAGACGGTCTTTATCGCAATCCCCTTGAGATCGGCCTCTTCCCGTATGAGACTGGCCATCCGTTCCAGTACCGTGGTGATGGACTGATTGCTGAACTCCAGCCGGCGGCTTCGGGAAAAGATGACAAACTCCTCCACGATTCTGTTCAGCCGTTTGATCTCGTCGCGGATAATCCCGGTGATGTGATGAAACCCCTTTTTCTTTTCCTCCTCGTCGGGGGAATATTCGCGCCGGATTCTCTGACTGGCCATACTGATCGCGTTCAGGGGATTGCGGATTTCATGGGCCACTCCGGCCGCGAGCTGCCCCAGGGCGGAAAGCTTTTCAGCCTGCTGGAGACGTTTTCCCATTTCCTCCATCCTGAGCGAATATTTTTTCTGGTTGAGGTAAATGGCGAACATCGACAGGACCCCTATCCCCATGATAAAGATCATGGAGATGATCATCCTGTTCCTGTTTTCCCGCAGGATCTTGTCGCTGCTCGCGCGGTTCAGACCGAGACGGGCGAATCCCGCGACCTTGTCGTCGAGGCGTACCGGAACGATAATCTCGAGAAGCTCGGACCCGCCGGACGTCACTTTGCGGCTTGCCTTCTCCAGTTTCCCGTTCAGGACATCGAGGGCGATTGCGCCGACCTTTTCGAAGGCTTCAGGGGTCTTGCCCGCCTGTCCCAGCACCTTGCCCTGTCCGTTTATTACCCCGAGATAGGTCAGTCCCTGACCGATGCCGACATCTTCGATGGCCTTCCGTATGGCGATCTTGGTGCTCCAGTATCTGAGTCCCGCATTGTCGAGGGCCATCAGTATGGTGCCGCTACCGTCCTTGCGGCGAAGAGCGATATACCCTATTTCGTTGAGTTTCCCAAACTTGTTAAAGAGGTCTATGATCAGGTCTTCGCCCCCGGCCATCTCCTGGTTCGCGTCGGGGAGGATCTCCGTCATAAAGTCTCTGCTCTTGAATACTATCTTGCCGTGCTCATCGAGAACAGCGATAAGCCACAGGTTTTCGCGATCGGCAAGCTCCCTCAGGTTGTCCTCGCCGAGGTGTTCGGCCTTCCACTGGGCATCGATGTCACGCGCGAGGGCCACGAGCCCCCTGACGAGGGCCTTTTGAGGGGAGAACTCCTCATCGTTCAAGGGGACAAAGGCGTTACCGGTTTCCTTCTTGTCCTCTTTGAGGGTCTGGTACAGATAGGCAAGATTCTCCTGGGCAACGTTTTCAACGGTCGTAATGATATCAAGCCCCCTGTTTTCCATAAAGCGCACCAGGGTTTTATCGAGTCGTCCCAGATCCATGATTCCCATAACCAGTATGAGGGAAAGGAAAAGGAACATGACAAGAGCCACGATCAGGGGCCGCAGAAGGGTCCCCTGATATCTCGGGGATGGACTGTGCCACGTTATGTCTTTCGGAAATTTCATTGTTGGTATCTCCGGGTGCGCGCCATTTCAGCCATGCACCGCGATGTGATTTACCTTGAGTACACCCCCCCCCGCGGGGTGTGCCGGCGGAGACCCGCCGGATGATCCGGATCATGTAAGCAAACCCTATACCACAACTTATGCCGTTAGAATAGCTAGAAAAACCGGCACCGAAAATTCTTCAGATCGTCTCGCTTCGACAATTATGTCGAATTTTGCCAGGAATGTTCCAGAGAGAAAGGCGTTGTTTTTATTTGGTTTTCCAAAAACAACCACTGCAGTTTCGACATTTTTTTCCGCAGCCCGAATCACTGTCCGGGGGCGTTTTTCTCATCATATCGTTGAATATCGGCCAGTTAGAAGGTTAGGCACAAAAAATGCACTGCTAACAGACAACAAAGCTGGAAAAGCCCTCCTGTTTTTCTGGCTTAAACCCTTGTAAAAAGGGCCTGCGGCCTCCACCTCCTGGAGGCCGCAGGTTCGTAAATTATCGATCTTCAGCCGATGTCCACCCCCTGATTCCCCAATCCAATTTTTCCGGTCGTGCCGCCGTGCGGTGGGTACGGGCAAAGGCATGTTTGACACTATCGTAAAAAGTCAAGCATTCTCCCTCTCCCTTGATGGGAGAGGGGTGGGGTGAGGGTGAATAGGATGTTGTTTCGAAGGCTTACACCCCCTCCCCTTAATCCCCTCCCGCCAGGGGAGGGGAACCCTGAC
>CAYXUH010000123.1:0-4168 GCA_964468685.1 uncultured Syntrophaceae bacterium
TTGTAGCGCTGATTGGAGGCGCTCTGTTTCTGGCGCTGAACGCCCTCGCCCTGCCGGTTGCCGGACAGACGCAGGATTTTGACAGCGTGCCCGCCAAAGGGGTCGTCACCATGATCGACCTGGGGTCGCACGCGTGCATCCCTTGCAAGATGATGGCGGGGACCCTTGTAAAGCTGAGGAAGGCGTACTGGGGTAAGGCCGATATTATCTTCATTGACGTGCATAAAAACCGCGATCAGGCCTACCGGTTCGGTATCCGAGCCATTCCCACGCAGATCTTTTTTGACGCGGAAGGGGAGGAAATTCACCGCCACGTCGGGTTTATGGCGGAGGCTGATATTGTTGCCCAGCTCAGGAAAATGGGCGTTGAGTAGTGCCATGTCAATCAAAAAATGTCATTTCGAAGGAGCAATAGCGACTGACGTGTGGTCCCCGCAGGGGGGAAATCTAAGATTTTACCCTGTTTAATGGAAAGATTTCTCATCCCGATAAATCGGGATTCGAAATGACAAGGATGACGTTCAAAATGACGGCGGGGAGAAAATAGGTGCTTGACACATTTTTACTGACAATTAACCAGTGGATCATCGGTGACGTGGCCGTCGCCGCGGTGGGGTGTTTCCTGTGGGGGATGACCAGTGCCCTGCTCAGTCCCTGCCATATCGCGTCGATCCCCCTGATTGTCGCGTACGTCGGCGGTCAGGAACGGGCCGTCCATCCGAGACAGGCCGCCGTCTATTCGATCCTCTTTACCGCCGGCCTGTTCATTACCATTGCCCTGATCGGCATCATCTGCGCCCTCCTGGGCCGGATGCTGGGAGACGTGGGAAACTACTGGCAGATTCCGATCGGCGCCGTACTGATCTGGGTGGCCCTCGGGATGTTCGGTGTGGAGAAGTGCTCCGTGTCGGGCGGCCTGCTGTACCGCCTGAACGTCAGGGGGACGACAGGGGCATTTATCCTGGGGCTGGCCTATGGCGTCCTCTCCGGGTCATGTACCTTCGGTTTCATCGCGCCGATCCTGGCGATTATTACCGTCCAGCAGAAGGCCGCCGCCGGCGTCCTCCTGATCCTCCTGTTCGCCGCCGGGCACTGTCTGCCGATCGCTATCGCCGGAAGCTCGGCCGCCGCCGTCAGGAAACTAATGGAGAACAGCACCTGGCAGGGGGCGGGTACCTGGTTTCGCAAGGGGGCGGGGGTCTTGATCGGCCTGTTGGGCCTCTACTTTATCATCAGTCCGCTTACGGGTATAATCGGCACACTCGCATCGTAGGAGGTAGGTGATGGAGAAGCTGAAAAGTGGTATGATTGCACCGTGAGGAGATATCCGATGAACGACACGGGCAGAGAAGATACCACAGGCAGGCGGCTCCTGATCACCCTTGCCTTGAACTTTATCATCCCGGTGGTCCAGATAGCGGGCGGCCTTGTCGCGAACAGCATGGCGCTCATATCCGACGCCATCCACAATCTCAGCGACTTTACCGCCATTCTTATCTCCTACATAGCCTTCCGGATCGGGAGGAGGGGAGCATCCGTCACCAGCACCTTCGGGTACCAGCGGGCGGAGATCATGGCGGCGCTTCTTAACGTGACCGTACTGACGGCTGCCTCGGTCTTCATCGTGTACGGGGCCGCTCAGCGCCTCATGAACCCGGAGGCGATCTCCGGCCTGATCGTCATCCTGGCCGCGGGGGTCGGAATCCTGGGGAACGGTGTGTCCGCGTGGCTTCTCCATCGTGACTCACACTACGATCTGAACGTCAGGAGCGCCTTCCTCCACATGCTGGGGGACTTCCTCTTTTCGGTGGCGGTCCTGATCAGCGGGCTGGTCTTCCTCTTCAAGCCGTGGTACTGGCTGGATCCACTCCTGTCGGTATTGATCGTCCTCTTCATACTGAAAAACTGCTGGTCCATTCTCAGGGAATCGACGGCGATTCTCATGAACGCGACGCCCAAGGGTTTCGATCTTCATGAGATCAAGGACTGCCTTGAGGGCATCCCCGGTGTCACCAGCGTCCACTATTTCCACCTGTGGAATGTCAGTTCCTCGAGCGTCGCCTTTTCCTGTCATGTTGTGGTGCCGGACCAGCCGCTGAGCCGCACGGAAGAGCTGTCCGGGACGATACACCGCACGCTTCTGGACGACTTCGGGATCGACCACCCGGTCCTCCAGTTTGAGACCGAGGCGTGCGGGAACGGCTCCCTCCTGTGTGAGGTATCGTGCAACGGCGATAACGGAGGCAATCCGGTTCCTTCGGGGGCGAAGTAAGGGAAATGTTCAAATCTGCGGGCTTGCTTTTGTCGGGAAGGTGTGCGAAATATTCCTCGTTTTTGATGATAGTATGAACGATATACAGAAGGGGTTGTACCATGATGCACACAGAGACCGTTTCACCAACCGATTTTATCCGTGAATTCATAGACGAAGATCTGAAGGCCGGCAAAAACGCCGGACGGGTGGCCACGCGCTTCCCGCCCGAGCCGAACGGCTATATCCATATCGGCCACGCCAAGTCGATCTGCCTCAATTTTGGCATTGCCGCTCAGTACGGCGGCACCTGCAACTTGCGGTTCGACGACACGGACCCGAGCGGCGAATCCCTTGAGTATGTGAAGTCGATCATCGACAATATCCACTGGCTGGGGTTTGACTGGAAAGACCGTCAGTTCTTCGCCTCCGACTATTTTGAGCGGCTGCATCAGTTTGCCGTCCAGCTCATCGAGGCCGGCAAGGCCTACGTCTGCGACCTCAGCGCCGATGAGACACGCGAGTACCGCGGGACCTTTACCGAACCGGGAAAGGCAAGCCCCTACCGCGACCGGACCGTCGACGAGAACCTGGATCTCTTTGCACGGATGAGGGCCGGAGAATTTCCCGACGGCGCCCATGTCCTGCGCGCGAAGATCGATATGGCCTCCCCCAACATCGTGATGCGCGATCCCGTGATCTACCGCATCAAGAGGGGAGACCACTACCGGACGGGGAGTGAGTGGGTCATCTATCCCATGTACGACTTCGCCCACTGCCTCTCCGACGCCCTCGAGGGGATCACTCATTCGATCTGCACCCTCGAATTTGAGAATAACCGTCCGTTGTATGACTGGATCCTGGATCAGCTGCTTGAGGGCGACCGTCCCCGGCAGATCGAGTTTGCCCGCCTCAACGTCAGCTATACCGTCCTCAGCAAGCGGGTCCTCATCGAGCTTGTCGAAAAGGGGCACGTGAACGGCTGGGACGATCCCCGGATGCCGACCGTAGCGGGGATGCGACGGCGCGGCTACCCGCCCGAGGCGATCAGGGAGTTCTGCGCCCAGATCGGCGTCGCCAAGAACGATAACCTGATCGACGTCGCCCTCCTCGAATACTGCGTCCGCGAGGAACTGAATCAAAAGGCCCCGCGCGCCATGGCGGTACTGCGGCCGCTCAAGGTCGTCATCGACAACTATCCCGCGGGGGAGTCCGAAGAGTTCGAATGTGCCAATCATCCCCAGGATCCGGCCATGGGGACGCGCATGGTTCCCTTTTCCCGGGAGATCTACATCGAGCGTGACGATTTTCAGGAAGACCCCCCCGGTAAATACAAACGGCTCGCCCCGGGGCGTGAGGTCCGCCTGAGAAATTCGTACGTCATCAAGTATGAGAGCATGGTGAAGGATGAGACGACCGGAGAGGTGATGGAAGTCCACTGCACTTATGATCCCGAGACGCGAGGTGCGCCGCCGGCCGACGGGCGCAAGATAAAGGGGGTCATTCACTGGTTGTCGGCCAGGCACTGCCTCCCCGCCGAGGTGCGTCTGTACGACCGGCTGTTCAATGTCCCCAATCCGGCCGGCGAGGATGAAGAATTTACCCATTACCTCAACCCGGAATCGCTGGATGTCCTGACCACCTGCTACGTGGAACCGAACCTGACGGGCGCGGCGCCGGGGGGGCGGTATCAGTTCGAGCGGCTTGGATATTTTTGTGTTGATTCCAGGGATTCCGCTCCCGGCAAGCTGGTGTTCAACCGCGTCGTGGCGCTTCGGGACACGTGGGGGAAGATCGCGGGTCAGGGGAAGGGATAAAAAAATAAGATAAGCATTTCTCCAGATTAAACGTAGGGCGGGTGCTCAAAGGCATCCGCCCTTTTTATTTCCGAGAGAGACAGCTTGAACATACCCTTAA
>CAYXUH010000124.1:0-4164 GCA_964468685.1 uncultured Syntrophaceae bacterium
TGTACGTCGCTGTATTCGTGTTTGATCTTCAGCGCCTCTATCCCGCCCCTGATCTCCTCCAGAAATTCGATAGACTTATTTCTGTCTGAGCCGGTGAAGACGACACAGAATTCTTCCCCACCAACCCTCATGCAGTTATCCGTAGGGCGATTCAGCAGTTTTTTGAAGACGCTGGCGACCTGAAAAAGCACCTGATCCCCGGCAGGGTGGCCGTAGTTGTCGTTATAGTTCTTGAAGAAGTCGATATCCAGGATGGCAAGGGTCAGGTGTTTTTTCTCCCTGCGGGCTGTTTTTACTACCTGTTCAATGGTGTCTTCGTAATATCTGCGGTTATGCAATCCCGTCAGGCTGTCGGTCAGAGAGAGCTCTTCGATCGCCTTCTTGTCGGTTACATTTTCAATGATATTGTTATATCCGGAGACAACATACGATTGGTCGAAAACGGGATAGATCCCCGAATGAAGCCACAGCACATTGCCCTCATCATCCAGTCTTTCAAAGACCCCGTCCCATTCTTTTCCTGTCTCGAGTGTTTGCCGTATATCCCCGATCAATTCTTGATTGTTTTCACCCGCAAAAAAGTCGCTCTGCTTATTGCGTATCTCCTCCTTGGTAAATCCGAGGAGTCTGCACAGCGCGCTGCTGATGTCCTGGACATATCCCCCCTTGTCCAGAGAAGAAACCAGTACATTCTGATCGACCAGATACAGGTGACGGGCAAGTTCCCTCTGACCTTCACGAAGATTTCTCACGGCATAAATTGCTATTGACAGAGAAATGATCAGGATGATTGCCAACAGAGACACAACCACTAATACCGATACCCTCTCTTCTCGACGTGCCTTACGTTGAAACTGATTCGCCTTCTCTGTAGCAAAAGCTGCCAGCTCTTTTGCGGACTCACTCAGGGAATCCGCATATTCCGCGCTCTGCGTCGTGGTGATCTGTATGGCCTCCTCCATCCTGCCGGCTTCGGCAGAGGCGATTATCTTATTACGCACTACCCCCCACTCGACAAAGATGTCATGCAGGCGATGAACATCCCGGATATCTCCCAGAAACCGACCAAAGAGAATCTGAAAGCTCCTTTCGATCTCTTTCTCGTGTCTATTCATCTGATCAATGACAGCACTAATCTGTCCACGATCTCTCAACAAAAGGATATTTTTCATATCCCGCTGGATCGTCAAAATATGGATGCGGACATCTTTTGCGGCATTGCTGACCGTGAAGGGATGGTCGTAAATCTCCTGAGAGGTAGCCGCCGTCCTGAATACGGTGAAAACGGCAACACCCCCCATGAACGCCAGGAGAAATATGATAACGCCAAAACCGGCAATGATCTTTCTGTTTGCAGTCATTTGTCCTTTATAAGAAAAATTCTTCGTTGAGGGGAAATACGCCCCCGAAAAACAGAACCCCGCTCCTGTGTGGAAGACGGGGTTCTGTTATAATCCATCCATAGTCTCCCCTTTTTGATACCAAAAAGCGGGCTCGGTCACGATAGATACCTGAATGAACGCAGTGGTTTGATAATACAACACCTGCCGCGGCAATTGTCAAGGACCTTCAAAATACCGAAGCGGGAAGCAGGATTCGGAGAATCCCCTTACCCGCTTACGGTTTTTTCTACGACGGCCTCCGGTAGTACCGCATCGCCTCCGGGAGAGCCCGCTTGATGGATTCGATGCGCGCCGCGTCAGTCGGGTGGGTGCTCAGGAAGGCCGGCGGAGCCTTTTTACCCTCCTTCTGCGCCGCCATACGTTCCCACAGGGTAACGGCGTGACGGGGCTCGTATCCGGCCATGGCCATAAAGATGAGCCCCAGACGGTCCGCCTCATACTCCTGGACACGGCTGTAGGGAAGGATGAGCCCCACTTGCATCCCCAGGCCGAAGGCGGTGAACCATAGGCTCCGGGATGCCTCCGGCTTCTCGGCGATCGCAACGGCCAGGGCCAGGCCACCCAGCTGCATCGCAAGGAGATGGCTCATGCGCTCCCCGCCGTGACCTGCAACGGCATGGGCTATTTCGTGCCCCATGACAACGGCCAACCCGTTCTCATCCTTTGTGACGGGAAGAATCCCCGTATAGACAGCCACCTTCCCCCCCGGCATGCACCACGCATTTACCTCCTTACTCTCGATGAGATTGAACTCCCAGGCGTAGTCCCTCAATTCATCCCGCATACCATGCTCGACAAAATACCGCTCCACGGCCTTCTGAATGCGGCTCCCTGCCCTCTTTACCATAGCCGTCGAGGCCTTGTCGGCGCTGACCGTGTGAGCTTTTAGAAACTCATCGTACTGTTGAAGGCTCATGGAGAGCATGTTCGACGACGGGACGAGGCTAAGCTGAGTCCGGCCCGTTATGGGGACCGTGCTGCACGACACAATCAAAACAAGAAAGCACAGAAAACAAAGAAGTTCTCTCACCTGCTGTTTCATTCCTTCAGCTCTCCCGTTCCTTGTCCGCCTGCGCCGGCTGCACCGCCGGATCGTTTTTTATTTATCACGCGCGTACGGCCACGCCATGATGCCGCCCTCCATTACCTTTACATCCGTCCAGCCGTTGGCCTCAAGAACGATGGCCGACTCATACCCCCTGAGGGATATCTTGCAGAAACAGATGATTTCCCGATCCTTGTCTTCGGGCAGTTCCTTCAATCGCTTCCGCAGTGCGCCGAGGGGAATAATAGACTCTCCGATGCCGAGGCGCATCTCTTCATACTCATCCGGCCCCCGTGTATCCAGCATGAAAGGGGTTTCATGATTTTCGAGTTTCTTTTTGACCTCCACTACTGATATCCCTTTCATTCTCCCCTTCATCTTATTTTGCATGATGTGGGCCGTCGCGATAAAATGATCGATAGCGAGTGAAAAGGGAGGGGCGTAGGGGAGGTCAGCATTAATGATATCTTCGACGGACAGATTCCCCTGGATGGCCATCGCCCACTGGGCGATCTGCTTGCTCACATTTCCCGGACTAACGCACTGCGCCCCGAGAATCTTTCCAGTCTTCCGGTCGGCAACCATCTTGGTGACCAGAAGCTGCCCATCCATGAACCCGGGCTTATCGGGGCTGGCGTTGAGTACGGTCATGATATCCTTGTAGCCCAACCTTTCAGCCACTGTCCCGGAGAGACCTGTGGAGCCCGCGGTGAAATCAAAAACCTTGCATATCCCCGTCTGGATAGTCCCCGGAAAGATAACGCTGTTCCCCACCGCCGCATTCTCACCCGCGACACGTCCCTGCAGATTAGCGAGGTCTCCATAGGGGGCCAGAACCTTTTTCTTTGTTAACCGGTTGAACGATTCGACACAATCCCCCACAGCATAGATATCCTTATCCGAGGTCTGCATGTATTCATCGACATCGATCCCCCCCCTTTCGCCTATCTTTAGCCCCGCGTCCTTCGCAAGACGCACATTGGGGGTCACACCGATGGCGACCACAGCCAGATCGCAGGCCAGCTCGGCCCCGTTGCGAAGCTTGACGCCGGTCAGTTTCCCGTCCTTGCCCAAAAACTCAACGATACCGTTATCAGTGATAATATTTGCCGATTTGCTCCTTACATGGTTTTCGACCAGCTTGGCGAGCTCCCAATCGAGGAAGGTCAGAAGCTGAGGTAGCAGCTCAACCACCGTAATATCGATCCCCGCCAGTTGAAGGGCCTCGCAGGTCTCGATCCCTATCAGTCCACCTCCGATGACGACGGCCTTTTTAATTGTTCCTTCGTCACGCACCCTGCGCAGAAAATCGGCATCCTTCATCGACTGGAGCGTGGTCACACCATCGAGGTCGGTCCCCGGAACGGGGGGCATCCTGGGAACGGAGCCCGTGGCAATGATCAGCTTGTCATACGCAAGCGACTCTGTCTTCCCCGTTAGCAGCTTCTTGCAGGAAACAGTCTTCTTTTCCCTATCGATTGCCGTCACCTCGGTATTCGTCCTCGCCTCTATCCCCTTTGCGTTGAGGTAGAAAAGAGGATCCCGTGTCACCCCCGTTGACGTACACAGGAGCATATTGCGGTCATCAAAATAGCCGCCGACATAGTACGGATATCCGCAGGAGGCCATCGACAGGTCGGCGTCCTTTTGCAGGATAACGATATCGGCATGATAGTCCATCCTCCGCGCCTTTGCGGCGGCCTTGGGACCTGCGGC
>CAYXUH010000125.1:0-4129 GCA_964468685.1 uncultured Syntrophaceae bacterium
TTCCGACGGCAACCCTCAATATTCCCTATCAGCGAACCACCCACTGATCGAAGGGTAGCTTTTCCGGTTCACTGTCTGCGGGGGCCAGTTCGGCGATGACAGCGCGACGGGACGGCGTCCCTCCTCTCAAATTACCCATGCCTTTTGCTATGGTCTGGGATGAGCCTTTTCCATGCTCTCTATAATAATCTCTGCAGCAATTCTTGCACCCATCCCGGGAGCTACAGTGCACTTTTCACGGGCACCAGACTTATTAAACGCATCCATCTCTTCAGGACCGGTAAAGGGATCATAGGACTTTCCCAATAAGCATTCTTGAATTTCCGGACATAACAGGCTGCCCATAACACTTTCAAATCGTTTTATGAATTTCCGTGCGGCAATATAATGAGAGGGATTTTCATAATCAGCCAGATCTTTATCTGAAAAGTAGAGGCCAAGGGCCGTCAATCCACCTGAAACAGGTCCGCAGATTCCCCCTGTCATAGCAATACCGGGGAATGGTGCCAGCGCCCTGATATTTTCCATGTTCCCCAGACCAAACTCCTCTAAGAGGGCCAGGCATGACCCCTTGGCGCAACTGCGGGTAAGATAGCAATACTCCTCACCCCTGCGTTGGACTCGATTCAAGATTTCTTCCTTTTGGCTTATTATTTCCTGCCGCTGTAAATCTTTTTTCGGAATACCCTTTTCAATAAGATGTCCGAACCGTGCCTCAATAGCCGGCACATCCCAATCCCGATCAACCGCCTCCGCGACTTTTTCCTGTAATTGTTGAAAATGTGCCATGTTTGAAAATCTCCTCTCCGATTTTTTTATTAGGAAAATCCTGTACCCAAAGAGTGAAGCTCCCCGTGACTTGCACTCACACTCAGCGGATCATCCACTGATCGAAGGGAAGCTCTTCCGGTTCAAGACCGGAGGGGGCCAGTTCGGCAATGAAGCGGGACGGAACGGCATCCGCGCTCCACACGCCCCGGGTGCGGCCTACCAGGGGATGGCAGAAGTAGAGCTGGTCCTTCGCCCGTGTCGTGGCGACGTAGAAGAGCCGCCGCTCCTCGTCCTCGCCCCCTGGTTCCTTCAGCGCGCGGCCCAGGGGAAACATTCCCTCCGAACACCAGATCATGAAGACGACCGCCCACTCGAGCCCCTTGGCTTGGTGGATCGAGCTGAGGACAACCTTGTGGTTGTTCTCCTCCGGTCGGTAGGAGGCCTCTTCTTCCGTGATGCTCGTCATCAGGGCGAGATCGCTCAGGAACTCCTCCAGCGAGGCAAATTCCGATGAAAAGGCCGACAGCTGCCACAGGTCCTCCTCGCGCGAGGCGCCGTCCCCGTACTTCTCCTCCATGCGCTCCCGGTAGCCCCCCTTCAGTATCGCATCGACGATCTCCGTCAAGGTGTTGGAGGCGGACAGATCCAGGACCCCCTTCAGCGTCTCCCTGAATCCGCCGATCCCGGCCGCGGCCCCCTTCGGGACCTGCTTCATGAACTCGTCGGAAAAGACAGTCGCGAGGGGTTCTCCCCGCGAGGCGACGAACTCCCATATCTTGCGCGCCGTCACATCCCCGATCTTCGGGTAGAGTTTCATCACCCGCCTCCAGGCGATCTCGTCGAGAGGGTTTACGACGATCCGCATGAAGGCGGTCACGTCCTTTATGTGGGCCTGCTCGAAGAACCTGATCCCCGATCTGATCTCGAAGGGAATCCCCCGTCTGACCAGTTCCATCTGCAGTTCCATGGAGTGGTAGTGGGCCCGGTAGAGAATGGCGATCTCCCCCAAGGGGACCCCCTCGTCGGCCAGCTCGATGATCCGCTGGGCGACGAAGTCTGCCTGCCGGAGGACATTCTTGATGGGGACGAAGACGGGCCTGACCCCCTTCTTCCTGACCGCCCGCAGGACCTTTTCAAACTGGTAGGGGTTGTTCACGATGCTCAGATTGGCCAGGGCGAGGATCTCCGGCGTACTCCGGTAGTTGGTCTCCAGCTTGAAGACCTGCGCGTCCGGGTACCGCTCCGGGAATTTGAGGATATTGGAGTAGTTCGCCCCTCGGAAGGAATAGATGCTCTGGGAATCGTCCCCCACCACCATCAGGTTCCGGTGCCCGGCGGCGAGGAGATCGAGGATGTCGGCCTGGATAATGTTGGTGTCCTGATACTCGTCCACCAGGATATGTTGGAACCGCTCGGCGTACTCGTCCCGTATCTCGGGAAAATCGTTCAGGAGGATGCGCCAGTTGAGCAGGATATCGTCGAAATCCATCACGCTCAGCTCCTTCTTTCGGAGCCGGTAGCGCAGGGCGACCTTGAGGATATCGGTGATGCACCGCGAGAGATTCCGGTACCTGCCCTCAATGATCTTTTCGATCTCCACACCGGTGTTCGCGCAGAGGCTGATGATCTCCCCCATGGTGCCAGGCTTGGGGAAGGTCCCGTCCGCGGTATGGATCCCCATCTCCCGTATGCAGGTGTTGATCAGCTGCCGGGAATCCTCCGCGTCCACGATCGTATAGGACCCTTCGTATCCGAGCAGTCCGGCGTGCCTTCGGAGGATACGGTTTCCCACGTGGTGAAAAGTCCCGCCCCACAGCCTCCCCAGGTCCACATCCACCAGCGTCCCCACGCGCGACAGCATCGAACGCGCGGCCTTGTTGGTGAAGGTGGCGAGGAGGATACGTCCCGGGTCCGTCCCCTGCTCTATCAAGTGGGCAACCCGGTACGTCAGCGCCCGCGTCTTGCCGCTTCCGGCTCCGGCGATCACGAGGATGGGGCCGTCCGCGGCCGTCACCACGTCGCGCTGTTCGGGGTTGAGTTCCTTTTCGTAGTCGATCACGTTTTTACGATGCCACCCGCCTCAGCCCTTGAGACTCTTCTCGATCTCCGCGACCGTATCCTTGCTGCTGAGGGAAACGAAATTCCGGAGCAGACCCTTCCCCTCGTAGAAACCGATCAGGGGCGCGGTCTTTTCGTTGTAGGTCTCGAGGCGGTTCAGTATCGCCTCCTCGGTCTCGTCGTCGCGCTGTATGACAGGGCTTCCGCACTTCTTACATGTCCCGTCCGCGGCGGGCGGATTGCTCTTGATATTGTATATCTCCTGGCATTCGGAATTGGAGCAGGTCCTGCGTGTGGTCAGGCGGTCCAGGATTACATCCCTCGGGACCTCGAGGCTAGCCACGAAATCCAGGGCGATCCCCAGTCTTGCCAGCAGTTCCTCGAGCGCCTCGGCCTGCGGGATCGTCCGCGGGAAGCCGTCGAGAAGAAATCCCTTCGCACAATCGTCCTCCTGGAGGCGGGCCTCCATGATCTCCATGATCAGGGAATCCGGGACCAGACCGCCGCTGTCCATATACGACTTCGCCTTTTTGCCGAGGTCCGACCCGCTCTTCACGGCACCGCGCAGGATATCACCCGTCGAGATCTGCACGGACCCGTCGAGTTCCGACAGGAGCTTCGCCACGGTGCCCTTGCCGGCCCCGGGCGCTCCTAATAATACAATCTTCATAATACTACCTCCTTGATAATGTAAACGGGTTCGTTATATAGGCGAACCCCCGGCGGGGTCAAGAAAATAGCGTCCCGGACCGGAGGAAGGGAGACAAAGGGCATTGTGCTGAGGGCTTGGGGGTGGCCTTTTCTTTTGACATAGCGTATGATAAATGTATTGATTGCTTGAAAAAAAAGGAGGTTACGACATGAGCGACATCGAAATAGTCGAGTCCACACCGGCCCCCGACTTCGAACGTGCCGACAGCGAAGGCCGCTTGGTGAACCTTTCCAGCTACAAAGGCAGCAAGCATGTAGTTCTCGTCTTCAACCGCGGGTTTGGCTGACCATACTGCCGAAAACATATGGCGCAGTTGCGCCAGGAGTACGAGGAATTTGTTAAAAGGGGCGCCGAGATTATAGTCATCGGCCCGGAGAACCAGAAAGCATTTGCCGACTGGTGGCACGAACATAAGATTCCATTTACAGGACTGGCCGACCCGGAGCACAGCGTATCGAAATTGTACGGGCAGCAGGTCAAGATATTCAAGCTGGGACGCATGCCAGCACAGCTGATCATCGATAAGAACGGCATGATACGTTACAAACACTACGGCAACTCAATGCGGGATATTGCCGAAAACAGCGA
>CAYXUH010000126.1:0-4084 GCA_964468685.1 uncultured Syntrophaceae bacterium
CCTGACAATATACCCGTAATATTTATGTGGGAAACCGACGGCAAAAATTACCTGCAGCAGCCGGTCGCACCACGCTTCTATTCCTCTTTCCCCGGCCTGTCAAGACCCTTGACAACTTGGGACTGTATAAGCCTCGGGAGCATCAGGTGGTGGCGGGGGCATATCGACCTCGGATTCTGATAGACACCGTTGGTAAACGCCACCATGTACCGGCGCATGTCCTCGAAACGCACGACCTCATCCACCATCCCGGTCTTTGCGCAATAAATCGGCCGGGACGTATCCTGGTAATGCTGAACCATCTCATTCATCTTTTCAATCACCGGATCGAGCGAATGGCCCGCATCCTTCTCCTTGACAAGCCTCCTCGAGTAACTCGCGGCGGCAGCTGTCTCGCCGTGCATCACGTTGATCTCGGTGCTCGGGGTGCCAATGGTAAAGGCAGTGTTGTTATTGGCGGTGGGACCTCCCATGACGTAATGGGCTGCCGCCGTCCCCTTTCGCAGGACGACCAACATCATCGGCACACCAGTCTGCTCTACCGAGTAGATCAGCGACTGCCCCAGGCCGAGGAGTTCCGCCTTTTCCGCGGTGTCACCCACATCGATCCCGGAGGTATCCTGGAACCAGATAATAGGAACCCTGTCACGGCCGCACTGCGTCACAAATTCATTCATCTTGATCAGACCCTGGCGGTAGAGCTTGCCCCCCACGCCGATATACTCATTCGTATACTCGGGGTAGTTCGGCAGCAGTCCCTGGCGGTTGCCGATGACAGCCATCAGGAACCCGTCTATCATGACAAGCCCCGTGTAGATCTCCGGACCGTATCCGGGTCTGAATTCGAGGTGCTGGCTGTTATCGACCAGACGGGCAAGGACGTTGTCGAAATCATACCCCGCCTTCGGATTCATGCTCACCAGGTACGGCAGCTCCGATGGGGCATATTTGGGCTCTGCCGGGACGGCGAGGCGGAAAAAGCGCGGGTCATACGCGGGGAGACCCGTCATATATTCCTTCAGGGCATCCAGGACCTGCGTCTCCTCATCGAAGACCGCCCTGAAAAACCCTGTTTCGTCGTAATGAATCTTCACACTCCCCGGCGGGACCGACTTGAAATGACGGGTGGCGTCGATCAGCTCCTCCGCGTTCTCTTCATCAAAATATCCCTTGGGACTCATCCCACCCACGATACCTCCGCCGCCCACCGCTATGTTACAGTTCTTATGCGCCAGCAGTATGGTGGGACTGATCCCCTGGTACCCGCCACCGGCGGGGTTGGTCCCGTAGATACCCGCCAGGACGGGGATGCCAAGCTTCTCCAGTTCAGCGTGCCGGTAGAAGCAGGTCCCCTGGCCGCGACGGTTGGCATACATCTTCTCCTGCTCCGGCAGTTTGACGCCGGAACAGTTCACCAGCCAGACGAGGGGCAGGTTCATGATCTTTGCGATATCGGTGACCCGGAGATTGTTCTCGGGCTGCCCGGCTATCCAGGCGCCGGCGATCCACTTGTTGTTGAAACCGATCACCATGCACCACCGGCCGTTGATCCGGGCAAGACCGTCCACGACCCCCGTGCTTCCGGATTCTTCATGATCGGGGTCAAAGATGGTGTGGAGCGGGCAGAACGTCCCTGGGTCGACCAGATACTCGATCCGCTCCCACACGGTCATACTGCCGCGCTGATGGATCTTTTCGGCCGGAATTCCGACCTCCTTAATCCGCAGGGCCTCCGCGTCAATCCCCTGCATCACCTCTTGGGCCAGGGCTACATTTTTCTCCATCCTCTTTATCTGCGATTCTCTCAGAGGCTTTCCAAAGTCGTCCATCTTCAGATATGGTATCATTTTATACTGTTCCTCCTGTCATTCCTTTCTGTATGAAAAAATCGGGTGGTTCTGAAACTGCTCATTTATCGTTCAGGAAGAAGAGCAGCTTGTCCGCAGCGGTGGTCGCCGCGGTCGTCCCCTCTTCTACCTCTCTCTCAACCTTCGGTATCATCGTCTTGACATAGGGATTCTTGTAAAACCACTCGGCAAGCCCCTCTTTTACCAGGAACCACATCCAGTCAAGGGCCTGTTTTTCCCGTTTCATCTCGAGTTCTCCGGTCGCCGTCAGTTTTTCCCTGTGCTCCAGGACGGTGTCCCAGATCTCCTGTATGCCGCTCGATTCCAGGGAGCTGCAGAGAAGAACGGGGGGGTACCAGTGGGGAGAGGACGGGGCTGAAAAATGGAGGGCCGTCTCGAACTGTTTGCGTGCAAAGGCCGCCCTCTGAGTATTGTCGCCATCCGCCTTGTTGATGGCAATCGCATCGATCAACTCCAGGACCCCCTTCTTGATTCCCTGGAGTTCGTCCCCGGCCCCGGATATCATCAGCATCAGGAAGAAATCGACCATGGAGGCCACCGCAACCTCGGATTGGCCGGAGCCCAGGGTTTCAACGATCACCACATCAAACCCGGCGGCCTCGCAGACAAGCATGGTTTCCCTGGTCTTGCTTGCAACTCCCCCGAGGGTGCCCCCTGAGGGGGAGGGCCGGATAAAAGCATTATCGTGGGTGGAGAGCTTTTCCATGCGGGTCTTATCCGCCAGGACGCTCCCCCCGCTCCTCACGCTGCTCGGATCAACGGCGAGAACGGCCACCGTATACCCCTTTTTCACCAGTATCGTACCGAGGGCCTCTATGAAGGTGCTCTTCCCGGCGCCCGGCACCCCCGTTACCCCGAGACGTATCGCCTTTCCCGTGTGAGGGAGCAGTTGATCGATAACAGCCCGTGCCGTCTTCTTGTGATCCGGGAGCGAAGATTCAATCAGGGTAATGGTCTTGGAGATCATACGCCTGTCGTGTCTGAGCACTCCTTCTATATACGGCTGGGGCTCGGCTGATACCATACTCACTGCTCCAGGATGTTAAGGACCTTATTAGCGGATTCCAGGACGGGTGTACCCGGACCGAAGATCGCCGCCACACCGGCATCATAGAGAAAATTATAATCGCCGTGGGGGATCACGCCACCGACGATGACCTTGATATCTTCTCCCCCCTCTCTTTCGAGATTCTCTAAAAGCTGGGGGACAAGGGTCTTGTGGCCGGCGGCCAGACTCGAGACGCCGATGGCATGGACATCGTTCTCCACCGCCATCTTGGCCGCCTCTCGGGGGGTCTGGAACATGGGGCCGATATCCACATCAAATCCAAGATCGGCATAGGCTGTGGCGATCACCTTGCTCCCGCGGTCGTGGCCATCCTGTCCCATCTTGACAACCAGCATCCGCGGCCTCCTCCCCTCCCGCCCCACAAAATCATTCGCCCGTTTCTTGACTGAAGCGAATATCTCGCTGTCCGCGTACTCCGCAGCATACGCCCCGGATATGCACTGGGTGGTCGCGATATACCGTCCGAAGACCTTCTCTATAGCCGCCGAGATCTCTCCGACCGTCGCCCTGGCGCGTGTGGCTGTTATGGCCAGCTCCAGCAGGTTCCCATCCCCCGATTCGGCGCAATTTGTCAGGGACTCCAGGGCCTTTTGCACGGCAGCGGGGTCCCGGGTCTTCTTGAGCTCCTGCAACCTGGCAATCTGCTCGTCCCGGACGGCCTCCGATACCTCACGGATATTGTCAAGGGGTTCTTCCTCTATCTTATACTTGTTCACACCCACGATCACATCCAGTCCCTGGTCTATCCGGGCCTGCTTCCGGGCCGCCGATTCTTCTATGCGCATCTTCGGCATCCCGGTCTCGATGGCCTTGGCCATACCGCCCAACTGTTCAACCTCTTCAATAATCTTGCGTGCCTCCTTTATGATCCCGTCCGTCAGCGCCTCGATATAATAGGACCCGCCGAGCGGATCGATCACGTGGCAAACCTCGGCCTCTTCCTGAACAATGATCTGGGTGTTCCGCGCAATCCTGGAGGAAAAATCGGAGGGGGTGGCAACGGCCTCATCAAAGGAGTTGGTATGGAGGGACTGGGTCCCGCCCAGAGACGCGGCCAGACATTCGATGGTGGTGCGCACGATGTTATTGTAGGGGTCCTGTTCCGTCAGGCTCCAGCCCGATGTCTGGCAGTGGGTTCTGAGCATGG
>CAYXUH010000127.1:0-4032 GCA_964468685.1 uncultured Syntrophaceae bacterium
CTCATGATCTGGAACCATATTGCCCGTGGAAATTAAGATCCTGGAATATTTTCATCCCGTTAAAATGTAAATAATGTTTGATTTTCTGACAAATAATGGAATAAATATAATATCTTCAATTTCACCATTGACGGATACGTGGAGGGGTCATATCCGGCCTTGATGCTTTCTTTGTTATATTTGTCCCGGCAAAGGTCGTGTAATGAAAAACACGGGGGGTGATTCAATGGCTCAAGATAATATCTCCAGGCGCAGATTTCTTAAACGGTCGATCTGGATCGGTGCCGGCGTTGGCGGTGCGGCACTGGTGGGGAGCGGGTTTTATAATCTCCTCAAGGTCAATGACATCAGTGAACTCATCGGCAACTACCCCGAGGGGATGCAAAAATATTCCCTTGACGTCGTAAACAAATCCGCGCCGCGGCCGAACGTGGTTCTCATATATTGTGACGACTTGGGCTATGGTGATATCGGCTGTTTCGGCAACACCGTCATTCGCACTCCCAATATCGACAGCCTGGCCGTCGAGGGAACGCGCTTTACCGAGTATTATGCCTGTAACGCGGTATGCGCCCCGTCACGGGCGGGCCTGCTGACCGGCAGATATCCCATCCGAACCGGGATCATCGGGAACACCTATCCGGAAGACGAACCCGTCGGCAGAAGAATGGCCAGAAATTTCGGAGGGATGCTGAAGAGCCTCGGGGTGCTGGATATCCGGGAAGAATACGTCGGCCGAGGTATTGACGCTGCGGAGATTACCCTGGCGGAGGGGTTGAAGGCCGCCGGGTACCGCACCGGCATGCTGGGCAAATGGCACCTGGGTGATTACAGCACCGATCCGAAATATAATCCCGTCCGTCATGGCTTTGATTACTACTTCGGCGTGCCCTACAGCAACGACATGAAGCCATTCCCCCTGTACCGCAACGAAACAGAGCTTGAAGCCGATCTCGGTCAGGACGAGGACCAGGCGAAACTCACCGGTCTCTATACCCGGGAGGCGGTGAGGTTCATAGAAGAATCATCGGATGCTCCTTTCTTCCTGTACATGGCTCACACCTTCCCGCATCAGCCGCTGTTCCCTTCCGAAACGTTTGAGAGGCGGTCCGACGCGGGAAAATTCGGTGACGTGGTTGAAGAGCTCGACTGGAGCGTGGGCGAGATACTGAAATCCCTCAAGAACAAGGGGCTGGAGGACAACACGCTGGTGATATTCACCAGCGATAACGGCCCCTGGTACGAGGGCAGCGCCGGCTCTCTCCGCGGGCGGAAGGGGCAGAGTTACGAGGGCGGCTTCAAGGTCCCCTTTATCGCCCGGTGGCCGGGGCGCATCCCCCGGGGAAGCGTGAATCCCGGCACGGTCATGAACATCGATCTCTACCCAACCCTCCTGGCCCTGGCCGGTGTGGCACCGCCCCGGGACAGGATTGTCGACGGGAAGGATATTACGGAACTGCTTATCGGAAAGAGTACAGCATCATCTCATGAAGCCTTCTACTTCTTCCATTATGACCGCCTGGAGGGAATCAGGTCTGGCAGGTGGAAATATTTTGACAAGATGCACCGCTACGTCTGGCCCATAGCCCTTGACGCGGCCGCCGTCCCCAATTTAATGGGCGCTGAACAGATGGGCGACAGGTGGCCCCTGCTGTACGACATACAGCGGGATCCGGGAGAGTCGTACAACGTTATCAATACCCATCCCGATGTGGCCGAGCAACTGGCAAAGACCATGGAGGCGTTCAGAAGCGAGATCAAGGAAAATCCCCGGGGATTTATCGGGGCGCCTCCTCCCGGGAAGTAAAGGGCCTCATCCATACCGCTCGCACCGCGGATTTCCAGATTCGGATAGACGACTATGAATACCCTGTCGCTGCTTGTAAAGCCCGCCTCATACCGTTGCAACCTCGCGTGCTCGTACTGTTTCTATAAGCGGGTTGCCGATGTCTACGAACAACCCTCCACCTTCATGGATCATGACACTCTGGATAGCATGATACGGACCGTTATGCGGTCCGGTGCCCGGCACGTTTCTTTCTGCTGGCAGGGGGGTGAGCCCACATTACTGGGGGTTGATTTTTTCAGGGATGCGGTTGAGATGCAGAACAGATATGCCTCCGGCGGGCAAACGATTGAGAATTCGATCCAGACGAATGGGATTCTGCTGGATGACGACTGGCTGCGCTTTCTGCACGATAACCGTTTCCTGGTGGGGATCAGCCTTGACGGACCGGCCGATATCCACGACGCGTACCGCCTGGACAACAATGGTCATGCTACCTTTCACAAGGTAGAAAATGCGATTGCCGGGATGCGCAACCATGGCGTGGATTTCAATATCCTTACCTTGATACATGATAAAAATGTGAAACAGCCTGATCGGATGTATCGGTTCCTGCGCCGGAACAACTTCAATTACCTTCAGTTCATACCCTGTTTTGAAGTTGATGAAAAATCGGGGGAGGTGCTACCTTTCTCGGTTGGCGGTAAAGAGCTCGGTGAATTTTACTGCAGGATATTCGACCTGTGGTACGAGGATGGTTTTCCCTATGTGTCAATACGACTTTTCGAAGATATCCTGATGTACCTGGTGGACGGCTCCCTGGCATCCTGCTGCTGGATGGATGAATGTAAATCATATATTGTGGTTGAACATAACGGGGATTGCTATCCATGTGATTTTTTTGTGTATCCTGAATGGTATCTTGGTAATATTACAAGAGACGCCCTTACGTCCATACTGGACGGCACGAAAAGAAATGAGTTCAGTGCCATGAAGTCAGACGTTCCCCCGGCCTGCCGTGGATGCCAGTGGTTCGGCTTTTGTCATGGGGACTGTACGAGGTTCAGGTTTGGCAGGAATGGCACGAATACCAATGTCAGTCAATATTGCGAGGCATGGTCCATGCTCCTTGAACACCTCAACCCGGTCAAGGCGGAGATAAAAGACCGGGCCGTAAGATTGAGAGACTCTGTCTTGAGCGGACAGTTTGACCAGGCAGGCCGAAACCAGGCGTGTCCATGCGGAAGCGGCAAAAAACTGAAACAGTGCTGCGGCAGGGGAAAGCTGGTTATATGATCAGGCCATAATCGCCCTGGATATTACAACTGTTCAGAAGCATATCCGATAAACAATACGGTCGAGACCAATAAAGTTCGATAAACCACTAACTCCATGATGATATCTTGTCAAGCAATATAACAAGAAAGCAATCGAGGGACACTCACCATATCAATTCGTTTCTTCTTCAGATTTTATGATCGGTCCGTTTTTATCCAACATTCGACACTTTCCCTTAAAACAGGAGAGCGCTCCCGCATTTGCGCGTTTCATCAAATAAAGAACCAGTAACCAATCTGTTTTTATTGGTATCTCAAAGTAATGTCTCTTTTCGCTATAAATAATGTAACGTTTCCTGGCAGTCAAACGACTAGGTAAGTAAGGCGAAGAGAGGAATCTTCATGAGAAAGCGTGAGCAATGCACAAGACTGTTTTCGATCGTCGCTTTCCCGAATGGACGCTGATCTCTGAGCGACCCTCATGAAGAAATTCAATACACAATAAGGAGACTACCTATGAAACGCTTAGTTGTTGTTATCGTACTGGCCGTGCTCGTGCTGGGATTGGCTACGCCGAAGCCGAGCGAAGCGAACAGTGCATGGGTGCCGGTGGCAATTATTGGCGGCATTATCTTCGGAGCCGCTCTCTCTGACATGGCGCATTCCACTTCCGTGTATGCCTACCCCGCTCACGATGTGGTTTATGTCAATCCTCACCCTCGTGTGAATCAATATTACTATCGTCATGAGCGTGTAGTAAAACGAGGGAATGGGCATCAGAGGAGATCTCTTCCTCCTCAACATCGACGGGATCGCCAGTATCGATAGCGAAGAGGTCACTCCGGCAGGAAAAGATCTCAGGTTGCCGACGAAAGGAAGCTTCCGCCTGGAAAACAGGGCCTGTTATACGATGGGGCGGTTTTATGCATCCCCATTGGAATGACAGGCCCTGTTTCAATCAAGAACCCT
>CAYXUH010000128.1:0-4013 GCA_964468685.1 uncultured Syntrophaceae bacterium
CAAGGATCCGAAATTTGGTCTGACACACAATCTGGGAGGATTTCCCTTCATGAATGTATGCAGTGTGGCCATTGTCGGGAAATATGATGGGTAGGGATAAAAACCCTTTAAAAAAGGAGGTGACATATGGCTGACAAGGGTAAAGTCGGCAGGGAATATCCTCCCATTACCTGGGAGGTCGAACGGGGTAAGATCAGGGAATTCGCGAAGGCGATAGGAGATCTGAACCCTATTTATCATGACAAAGAGGCTGCCGTAAAAGAAGGGTATAAAGATTGTCCCGTTCCTCCGACATTTCTGACTGTCCCCATGATGTGGAGTGATAAGATGTCCGCCGTTATCAACGACCTGAAGATCAACTTCATGATGGTGCTCCACGGAGAGGAAGAATATGAATATTACCGGCAGATTTATCCGGGAGATGTCATCACGGGGACACTGAGTGTGGCTGATATAGAGGAAAAAGAAACCAAGTCCGGCTCCAGAATGGATATGATTACACTCGAGGTGTTGTATAAAAACCGGAAGGGCGAAAATGTCGCGAAGGCAAAGACTCTCATGGTCGAAAGGAAATAGGAGGAATGCCATGGCACAGGAACTATTTTATGGGGATATCGAAGTGGGCGATACGATGCCCGAACAGGTAAAGGGGCCCCTTCAGAAAAGCCAGCATGTGATGTATGCCGGCGCATCTGGCGACTTCAACCCCCTCCATACGGATGATGACTTTGCGAAGGCGGTCGGGATGAAGGATGGTGTCATCGCGCATGGCATGCTGGTTATGGGGTTTGTGGGTCAGGCGATTACCGATTGGATCCCGCGGAAATACCTGAAAAAATTCGGGGTACGTTTTTCGGGGATGACAAAACCGGGGAATACGATCAGCATTACCGGCACGGTGGTGGATAAACGGGTGGAAAATAGCGAAAACATTATCTCCTGTAAGGTCGAAGCCAGGGATGAACGTGGCGATGTCAAGGTAACCGGTCATTTCGAGGCCGCCCTTCCGAGCAGGGGGAACGTACAAAAATAATAAAGGGGGAACGGAGCATGTCTAAGATTGATTTTACGGGTAAAGTCGCTATTATAACCGGCGCCGGTTCCGGCCTGGGAAAGTGTTACGCCCTTGCATTTGCGAAGAGGGGGGCAAAGGTGGTGGTCAACGACCTAGGCGGCACAAGGGACGGGGTCGGGTCGAGTGATGCGGCGGCGGACAAGGTTGTCCAGGAGATAACCAGCCGTGGTGGTGAAGCGGTGCCCAACCATGACAACGTGGCAACGGTTGAAGGGGGGAACGGTATAGTCCAGACGGCCATCGACGCGTTCGGTAAGGTTGATATCCTCGTGAATAACGCCGGTATTCTCAGAGACGGGACCTTCAACAAGATGGAGGAGGAAAACTGGGACGCCGTTGGGGGAGTCCATCTGAAAGGGGCCTACTGCGTTACGAGGCCTGCTTTCAGCAATATGCGGGAAAACGGATATGGAAGGATCATCATGACAATTTCGGGGGCCGGTCTGTTCGGAAACTTCGGCCAGAGCAATTACTCCTCGGCAAAGATGGGCCTTGCAGGGCTTGCCAATGTCCTGAAGCTTGAGGGAGCCAAATACAACATCAAGACGAATGTCATCGTTCCCGTTGCCGCCTCGCGGCTTACGGAAGATGTCCTGCCTCCCGAGCTTTTCGCCAAGGTAAAACCGGACTTTGTTGCCCCCCTGGTACTTTATCTGTGTTCCGAACAATGTGAGGACTCCGGCGTCATGATCAATGCGGCACTTGGTTACTACAGCAGGAGCGCAGTAATGACCGGCCCAGGTACGATCCTCTCGGATGGCGAGAGAATTCCCGACCCCGAGGAGATCATGGAAAACTGGGATAAGATCATGAGCCTCAAGGACCCGAAATACTTCGATCAGCTTATGGAAATGCTCGGCGTGTTGACCCCGCTGATGCAGTGATGTTGAAGATTAACCGGACCGGGTCCTTTCGCCCGGTCGATCAGACAGGATAGCAGATGGAAACACCTCTGGATAAGGCCCGCAGGGCTCCCCGCTCCATGAAGGCAAGGATTTTGACTGAGGCCCGCAGGATATTTGGTAGATATGGCTTTCACGGCACGACCACACGGATGATTGCGATGAAGGTCGGAATTGATATCTCGACGCTCCACTATCACTGGGGGGGCAAAAAGGACCTCTATGAGGCCGTTATCCTGGATATAAACTATGACCTCAGGCGGAAACTCATGCGGGTGGAAAAGACGATACACGGCCGTCCTCTGGAGGAAAGGATCGCCATGTCCATCGATCAGATGACGGATTATCTTTTCAACCATCCCGAGATATCAAATCTTATCCTGTTCCGTTACTTCGGCAGCATGAGAGACAGGGAGGGTCTCGATTTCATCGTTCCCGAATTTATTTCTGATATAGCGCGCTCCATGGGGCTCAGCAGGGACGGGGACAGTGCCTCGTCCCGTTCCATGCTGGAGGTGTTGACGATCATGAACTCAATCCACGGTTTTATATCCGGAGCGAACTTCTTTATGGGCATGGTCAATCTCCGGAAGAAGGAATATGTCTCAATGGTCAAAGAGACACTGAAATTCATGTATATCCCCCCCTTCGTCCAAAATGAGGGGAAGACCAGGTAACGGGACAAGAAGAGGAGGCAATGAATGGAAATCATCCAATATTCTGAAGAGCATAGGATGTTCAGGGAGAGTGTGAGGAAATATCTCGAAAAAGAGGTTATCCCCCATGTAGAGGAGTGGGAAGAAGCGGGGATTGTGCCCAAAAGTGCCTGGAAGAAGCTGGGCGACCAGGGGTTTTTATGCATGGATGTCCCGGAGGAGTGTGGCGGACTGGGGGCCGATTTTCTCTACTCCGTGATTATGATCGAAGAGATGACACGGACGAATCACTCCGGGTTGTCGACGGTCCTGCACAGTGACATCGTGGTTCCCTACATAACGTCTTTCGGATCGGAGGAGCTCAAAAAGAAATACCTTCCGGGATGTGTTTCCGGCGATATCCTGACAGCCGTGGCAATGACGGAGCCCAACACCGGGAGCGATCTCGCCTCGATAAAGACCACGGCGGTTGAAGATGGTGATGCGTTTGTGATCAATGGTCAGAAGACCTTTATCAGCAACGGGATAAACTGTGGAATCGTGATCGTGGCAGCCAGAGATCCTGCGATTGATAGCCCGTACAACGCCATCGATCTCTATGTCGTTGAGGAAGGAACTGAAGGGTTTGAAAAGGGTAAGCAGATACAGAAGATCGGGTGGCACAGTCAGGATACCGCCGAACTGTTTTTTACCGACTGCCGCGTTCCGGTTGGAAACCGCCTTGGCGCAAAAGGATCGGGTTTCCTGCATCTTATGCGGAAGCTGCAGCAGGAACGCCTCGTCTGTGCCATAGGCGCGGTAGCCGCGGCGGAATTCATGCTGGAGATTACCATCCCGTACTGCAAAGAGAGGACAGCCTTCGGACGCCCCATTTCCAAATTCCAGAACACACAGTTTGAGATTGTGGAGATGGCAACGGAGGCCAAGATCGGGCGCACCTTCCTGGATAAGCTGATAATGGATCACATGGAGGGGAAGGACATCGTCCTCGACGTATCCATGGCCAAATACTGGACAACCGATATGGCGTGCCGCACAGCTGACCGGTGCCTGCAACTCCACGGAGGCTATGGATACTGTGAAGAGTATCCTATCGCGAGGGCCTGGCGAGACATCCGCGTGACGCGGATATTTGCCGGTACCAATGAAATCATGAAAGGGATCGCGGCCAAGTTCATGGGACTGTAGCAGCAAAGGTGAAATATATGGCTGGACCACTCAACAAACTCAAGGTACTTGATTTTACCACGCTTCTGCCCGGACCGTACGCGACCATGGGCCTCGCCGACATGGGGGCCGATGTCCTCAGAATCATCTCCGGCTCGCGCCCGGATCTGGCGGCCTTTGCGCCCCCCTTCATCCCAGGACCGGACATCTCCT
>CAYXUH010000129.1:0-3979 GCA_964468685.1 uncultured Syntrophaceae bacterium
TTTTGTGAAACGATTATCGATTGTTTGACATTTTTTACACAACACCCTATAAGCAGAGTACACATTGGTTGAATGCGTACCCCGCAGTGACACACGTAATACATTAAAACAGCGGGGAAAACCGGAAAGAAGAGACAGATCCTATGAGATGGAGGCAAAAACGTATCGGTCTTGCCCTCGGCGGAGGGGGCGCCAGGGGTTTCGCTCACATAGGAGTGCTCAAGGCGCTCGTACGGGCGAAGATCCCCCTGGATATCATCGTGGGCACCAGCAGCGGCGCCCTGATCGGGGGGGCATATGCCGGCGGGACAGCCCCTGAAGAGATGGAGCGGAAGATAGGCGAATATCTGAACAGTAAAGAATACCAGTCTTCCGCGGTCAGGGTCATAGAAAAGGCACATGACGGGGAACATTCCTCCCTCACCCAGAAGATACAGGGGTTCTTTCAAAACAAGTTCCTGCTCCTGCAGGCCATGTTCAAGCCGGGGATACTCTCCGCGGAAGAGTTTCAGTCCATGATCGATTTTTTTATACCGGACATACTGATCCAGGACACAACCATCCCCTTCCGGACCGTCTCCACCGATCTGATAAGCGGGGAACAAATCGTCTTTTCCGAAGGTCCCCTGCGCGAGGCCGTCATGACGAGCAGCGCGGTTCCGGGGGCGATAGAGCCCAGACAATCAGGCAAAATGCTGCTGTCCGACGGAGGGATTATCTCCCTGGTTCCGGTCAACGCCGCCAGGAGGGAAGGAGCAGATATCGTGATAGCCGTCGATATAACACGGGGCCTCTTCTCGGATGAAAAGCTCGAAACCGCCCCGGAGATAAGCGACAGGGCGGCCGATATAGCGGCATATCACTTGACAAGGCGCGAACTGATAGGGGCGGACGTCGTGATCCGCCCCCGGGTCGGCAATCTTCACTGGTCCGTTTTTTCCCATGCCGAAAACCTGATTGCGGAAGGGGAGAAGGCTACCAGGGAGAAGATGCGTCATATCCGGAGGGTGATACCACTCTCTAAAAGATTCCGTGCGAGACGCGGCACGGGGAATGTGGCGGCTTCGTAAATATATTTAGTCTCTTAGTTGTAAAAAATTAAAAACAATCCCGAAACCACAAAACCAAATCTTATTTTTCGTGTTTTCGTAACTTCGTGCTTTTGTGACAAGGTTTTTACTTTAACATTGATGCACCGGTAAAAAGTCATAAAGCCCCCTCTCCCTTGATGGGAGAGGGTCGGGGTGAGGGTGCACGTGACACCATTTCATACACTTACGCCCCCTCCCCTTAATCCCCTCCCACCAGGGGAGGGGAAATTTGACTTTTTACAAAGCCGTAAACAATGAACTCCCCCGCCCCAGGCAGCTTCGGGAAATTAAACCCTGAAGCGTTCGTATCGCACTCTAAGAGATCAGAGAAATCGGAGAAAAAGTGACCAAGGACCCCTTGAACACTTGACTCCTTGACCCCTTGAATCCTTTGCATCAACTAATCTGGAGATAAACCCTAATCAATATTACCCCCCGCAGGGGTGATATATCTTGATTCCTCCCCTGATTGGGATTACAATACAGCCACTTCTGTTGGCGGTTCTTATACTGCGACATTCAGCCAGCGGGTGGGATGGCCCTTGCAGCAGGTCAAATGAATCCAAGGAGAATTTCATAATGTATCAGATGCCGCACATCAGTTTTTCTTCTTACAAATTAAGGGGTGAGCGGATACGGGAGCGCGCAGTCAACCTTTTTTTCCCCGTCTACCGGCCGGTGCTTTTCCTCCTGGTTGCGCTGGATACCTTTTCCTGCGCGATAGCGGCGATGCTTTGTGCCTACTTGGATTCTCAAAATCGGGGCCATTCCGTGGCCCAATTCTGGTCCCGGTTGAACCTTGCCCTCTCGGGGGTCTCCACATCGATAAGCGGAGAGGACCGTATCGATCAGAACCAGCCGTATATCGTTATGGCGAACCACCAGAGCCACTACGATGTCTTTGCCCTGATGGGGCTCCTTCCTCTTCAGCTGAGGTGGATCATCAAGATGGAGCTGCGTAAGATACCCATATTCGGGATCGCCTGCGAGAAGGTGGGATACATCTTCATCGACCGGGGAAATCATGAAAAGGCACAAAAGAGCCTCGATGCGGCTGGCGAGAAGATACGGGCCGGTTCATCGGTGATCTTCTTTCCCGAAGGGACGAGGAGTGCAGACGGGAAGCTCCAGACCTTCAAGAAGGGCGGATTTGTCATAGCGCTGGAGGCACAGGTGCCGATACTCCCGGTAACCGTCGTGGGGGGCAAGGAGATCCTGCCCAAGGGGAGTCTGCGTATCCTGCCGGGAGATATGAAGGTCATCATACACGATCCTATTTCTGTTGAGGGGTACACCTACGAAACGAAAGAACGGCTCATGGAGCGTGTCAGGGAGGCGATAAAGGCGGATCTGGAGTAGAGCCTGGGGCCAAACCCCAGTCCTCATTATTGCGGCACTCTGACGGAGAAGCGGTTGATTTTTGAATCTCGATTTTAATCGGGACTTCAAAATCCGCAGCATCCTCACTCCTTCCTAATCCCGACTCGTCGGGACAGCCTGACTACGAGAGTAGTTATAAAAAGACTTGCCATCTGCCGTGCGCTTGTATATGTTTCTATCTATAGAAACGGAGGAGAAATGATTCCCCAGGCTGACCTTATCAAAACATTGTCCCAAATATACGATTTTGAGGAAATGAAATCCTTTATTGAAGAGATCCTTACTCCGAATGAAATCCAGGATCTCACCCTTCGCTGGAAGCTTCTACAGGAACTCAACAAGGGGAAAACCCAGAGGAGTATAGCGTCCCAATACGGCATCAGCCTCTGCAAGATTACCAGGGGTTCCAAGATACTAAAGAAAGATAATTCAATTACAAAAAAAATACTTAACAGACAATATGAGTAAATTCGTAACGAATCTTTCCGGGACAAATCCAGGCATTGTGGAGAAAAGATGTTGGCAATGATTGATGCCGAGGGAATCGTGCGGTGACACAAATTTTAGCCTTTTAGTTGTGCAACAACAGCACCCCCGCAAATGGTCTCGAACGAAGAAAAGTGACTTCTTATTAAATCATCAATCTAGAAAAACGTTCGAAGAATAAGGCCTTTCAGCAAATCCCGGCATGAAGGGATGTCTCTGGGAATATGGCGGTGACAGGATATTGTGGTAACGGTTTCACAAGGATCGCTGTTGATCGACAGAATTCTCCCGAGAAGCGGCAGGGTCAGCGACTCTCTTTTTACGTGTTTTTTCCTGATACATGAGCTTGTCCGCCGTGCCTTGAATGCCGGCAAGCAGGGCCCCCTTCTCCCCCGTTGCGGAACCGATGGACAGGCTGAGCGGAGAAGTGGGGTAGTCTCCATTATGAACGGCCAGAGAACGCCTCACGCGTTTGATGCTTTCCCCGGTTACCGCGGCGTCCGTCCCGGGGAGGATCACGGCAAATTCATCTCCGCCGATCCTCGCCACAATGTCTTCTTTACGAAAGGCTTCACGCAATACCCGTGCCGTGCGTTTCAACAGATCATCCCCCGCCCTGTGCCCCTCGGTGTCATTGACCTCCTTTAATCCGTCCACATCCACCATGACGATACTGACAGGAAATGCCCTCCCCCGTTCAAGCCTCGCCATCTCAACCTCAAAGAAGGTCCTGTTGTAAAGGTCCGTCAGGACATCATGGGTACTCATATAGATGAGATTCTCTTCCATCCCCTTTCTCTCGGTGATATCGATAAGGGAGACCACGCTCTGTCCGGTTTCCTGGATTGTGGAGACCGTGAGGAAGACATCCAGGGCACGACCCTCCCTGCCCAGCAGCTTGAATTCATAATTCGATGGGGCGGAACCCGGTTCTTCTCTCCTCGCACGGTGGTATCCCTCCATCCTCTTAAGATCACTCTCCGCTACGAATTCCGTCCATTTTTTCTTCCCCTCGATCTCAG
>CAYXUH010000130.1:0-2381 GCA_964468685.1 uncultured Syntrophaceae bacterium
CACATACGGTGCTGTGAAAGCGCTGGAGACCTCCTGCCGGGTCCACTGTCGGGAGGTTTTTAGCAAGGTTGTGTCCCTATGAGTAAGACCAAGAAGATGAAATTCTCCATCCTCACATCGCGACCCTTCATCGCGTTTGTGTACCGGTTTGTCCGTCTCTATTCTCTCACCTTCCGTTTTACCGTCGAGAACGAACAGGCATGGATGGATCATATCAAAAGGGGGGGGAAGGTCCTTCTCTGCTTCTGGCACCAGCAATTCTTTGCCGCTATCCGTCACTTCAAAACGTATGAGCCCTACCGGGCGAGCCTCATGATCAGCAGGAGCGCCGATGGCGAACTCATCGGGGGGGTCGCCAAGCTGACGGGATTTCACCCCGTGCGGGGCTCTTCTTCAAGGGGGGGGCGCGAGGCATTGACCGAAATGATCGACAGATTGCGGGAAACCGGGCTCGCCGCGCACATCCTCGACGGCCCCACGGGACCGATGGGGGTCGTCAAGGCCGGGGTGATCAGTCTGGCATCCGCCGCCGGCGCGGTCATGGTCCCCGTCTACACAATTGCCGACAGGGCCTGGTATTTCAACAGCTGGGATCGGTTCATGGTCCCCAAACCCTTTGCCAGGGTAACCCTTCGCTTCGGCGACCCGATCCCCTTTCCCTCTGCTGAAAACAGTGAAGAATTTGAAAAACAGCGCGTTTCCCTCGAAAAGACCATGCTCCCCGGGATCCACCACCTCACAAAGTAGACTTTGTCATTTCGGCCATAGGGAGTTATAGTATCCGCAGGATGAAATCTTAAGGAGATTATGCCATGAACACCTTTGAAGAACTTTTACAGAAACGCCGGTCGATCAGGGATTTCGAGGAACGTGAGGTCCCGCTGCCCCTGATACAGGAAATTATACGGGAGAGCACCCTCGCGCCCAGCGCCAGTCACGGACAGCCCTGGTACTTCATCATCATCACCAAACGGGACGTCATGAAGAGGCTCTCGGATGAGTGCAAACGCTCCCTCCTTGCGAGGATTGAAGCAAACCCGGATATGCCGCTCAGCGGGTACAAGGAGGCGCTCCAGAATGCCGGCTTCAACATCTTTTACAACGCGCCCTGCGTGGTCTATATAGCCGGCCGCGCCGAGACGGGATCACTGGATGTCGACTGCGCCCTGCTGGCATCCTACCTGATGTTTTCCGCCGCCCAGCGGGGGTTGGGAACATGCTGGATCGGCCTGGGAGCGCATATCGATAACCCCGAAATCAGGCACGAAATCGGCCTGTCTGAAGAGTGCCGGATTGTCGCGCCCATTATCATGGGATATCCCGGGTTGATACCGGAACCGCTCCCCCGGGAAGAACCGAAGATCCTGAGGATTATATCCTGACACGCCGCCCGTCAGGGCTCGACGAGGATCTTGATCTCCTCATTCTTATGATTTGCGAGCATCTCGAATCCCCCCTCGACGATCCGGTCGAGGGAGACAGTGCTCGTTACGATTGCCTCCGGTTTGATACCCTTTGTCAGCATCCATTCGAGTGATCGCACCGGATTGGCGGAATTGGCCCCGATCATCGTTATCTCCCGCGTCACGAACCCCAGCATGTGGATCAGGGCGCGGTCCGTAAAGATCCCCTGGACAATGACGGTCCCTCCGTGCCGCGTTGAGGCGAGACAATCCTTCAGCGTCGCCTCGATTCCGACGGCCTCGACCGTTACATCGATTCCTCTCCCCCCGGTCAGTTCACGGATGGTTGCGGGGATCTTCACGGCTGCCGGATCGAATGTCGCTGTCGCGCCCAGCTTTTCGGCCATGTTTCTGCGCTTCTCCGAAAGATCGGTTATGTATATCGTCTGCGCGCCGATGACCTTGACCGCCAGCAAAATCAAAAGACCGACCGGTCCCGCCCCCGCGATAAAGATCGTATCCGTGGCCTTTACATTGCCCCGCTCCAGCGCGTATATTGCCCCGGCCAGCGGTTCGAGGACCGCCGCCCTCTCCCAGGGCAGATCATCGGGCAGCTTGAGGGCCTTGTCCTCCGGAGCGACAACATACTGGGCATATCCGTCCCTGACAAATGTCGCGACATGGTCACCCACCTGAAACCCCTTTACATCCCGGCCGACCGCGACCACCTCCCCGCACACCTCGTGCCCGAAGGGACTCTCGGGGAAGGGACCGTGGAGATATTCGTGCAGGTCCGATCCGCAGATCCCGCAGTATTTGATCTTTACCTTTATGTCGCCGCTTCCCGCTTCAGGCTCGACAACCTCATCGACCCGGACATCGCGTACCCCGTAATAAACCGCTTTCTTCATTGCTATATCCCTTCCTTGTATGGTTTCGGCGCGTACTCTAACGGACTTGCCCGGCATTCGTCAAGGG
>CAYXUH010000130.1:2481-3830 GCA_964468685.1 uncultured Syntrophaceae bacterium
CCGCGCGCGTGATGGATCACCCCTGAAGGGCCCGAATGGCGTGCACCTCAAATAATCCTCCTCAAATAATCCTTGACGAGAAAGAAAAAATATGTACCAATATCCGCCGCATAACATCCTGATACCAATAGGTAATAGGGGATATGTTCCGTATAGTTCCCCGTAATCCTCCATCGACACATAGGATATAAGGAACTGGCCGGGATTCGCTACAGGTCACAAAAGAATAGTAGGAGGGAACCATGAAGGACGTGTATCAGTGATTGGCCGAATTTCTCGACACCCTTCCGCAGCGGTATCCGCTGAATAGCGAATCGGGGATCGAACTGAAAATTCTTAATCACATTTTCACCCCGGAGGACGCGGAATGGTTCATGCGGCTCAAACCGCTGCCGGAATCGGCGGAGGAAATTGCCGAACGTATCGGAAGAGACCCGGAGGAGACCGGAAAGACGCTCTATGACATGTCAAAGAATGGACTGATCTTCCGCACGGGAAAGCCGGGGGGATACAAATACATGGTCACGGTCTTCCTGGTGGGGATCATTGAGTTTCAGATGGACCGCATGACCCCGGCCCTGGTGAAAGACATGGAGGAGTTCGCTCCTGTTTTATACGAGGCCACCTGGATGAAGGGACAAACGCGAGACCTTCGTACCATCCCTGTTGGCGAAAGCGTATCAGCCGACTCCGAGATTATGCCCTACGAGAGTGCCGAGGAGGTGATCAAGTCGGCCCGGCACATATCCATTTCCGACTGCATGTGCCGGAGAATGACCGAGATTCTCGACAAGTCCTGTGGCCGTCCCATGGAGGTCTGTTTTCATTTCGGCAGCGGGACCCACTATTTTGTCGAAAACGGGCTCGGTCGATACCTCTCTCAGGAGGAGGCCCTGGCTATCCTGAAACAAGGCGTGGAGGCCGGGTTGGTCTGTCAGCTGGGTTCATCTCAGAATCCCGCTGCCATGTGCATGTGCTGCGGCTGCTGCTGCGGAGTTCTGACCGAATTAAAAAAGCATCACGTAAAGCCATCGGATATGGTCAACAGCAACTTTCTTGCCCGGGTGGATGAAGACGAATGCACGGGCTGCGAGATCTGTATCGATCGATGCCAGATGGAAGCCATTACCGTCGATGACGTTGCCCATGTGGATCTGGACCGCTGTATCGGGTGCGGGCCCTGTGCCGTCACCTGCCCCACCGAGGCCATCAAGGTGTACCGGAAGGATACGGAAAGGGAATTTATTCCGGAAAGAAACTTGATGGAATCCACCATGGCGATTTACCGGCAGCGGCGGGAGAGTTGAGCAAATTGTCGCTTAAAATTTTAAACGTATCGTAAAAAATTG
>CAYXUH010000131.1:0-3812 GCA_964468685.1 uncultured Syntrophaceae bacterium
TCTCCGGATTCCCATTCGGGGGACAGGCGTTTTTCGAGGAAGAGGGCGAAGAGTTGTTCCATTGTCTTCATCGCGATCTCCGCGAGGTAGATCCTCTCAAGGATCTTTCCGTCCCGGTCTTCTTCATCCACATCCGTCGGTACCGGAAGCCTGAGAGACTGGAAGGAAAAGGCGTCGGCCTTGAAAGTGAATTCGAACCGGTCATCCCCCGCGCCGAGTTGTATGCGCGCCTCCGTTACCTTCTTTCCCTTGCGCAGCGCCGATTTACCCTCTTCGAGATCGGCGTGGAGCCCTCTGCAGGCCACCGTCTCGGAGTATTCCCCCTCCCCCGATTCGAGGACGATCTTCTGGAGGAAGATCACTTCTGCGTCCCCCGTGCCAGGGATCATGACGCTGCCGCCGCGCTCCTCGCTCTTGAACCAGAGCCACGTGAGGAATTCCCTCCCGGGGAGGGGAAGTCCTTCGGGTAGAGCGTTTGCGTCCCAGGGCAGAAATGGTAAGAGGGAAAGGTTGAACGACCGTTTGAACAGGTCCTTGAAATCGTCATTCACCTTCTCCGTGAGGGTTCCGAACAGGAGCCACCCCCCTGATACCGACCAGCAGACCTCCTGGAATGAGGGGACGGGCTGTGCCCTGCTCATCAGCCCCAATTTGACGGTTTCTCTGATATCTTCGCGCTGTCCCTTGTAGAGCTTCTTCAGGCCCTTTTCCTCCAGAAACTCCTTTTCCGCCTTGAGCACCCGCAGTTTCAGGAGGGAGGGGGGCACCGCCCGGCGGTCGATACGGAGGGAAAAGACGTAATAGTCGCCAATCGAGTAGTTCGCGTATTCGAAATCGGTATCCAGTACATTGTCGAGGCTGGTCCATCCCAGGGCCTTTTCGTCCGTTCCGGCCAACAGTTCCCTGAAGGCAAAGATCTTGATCTGCCTGTCCATAAAATCCGCAAGCGAATCGGGCAGCTCCCCGGCGACGCGATATCGTGTGAAGGTCAGCGTTCCCTTTGATAATCCCACAATAAACTCCTTCCTTGTAGCAGGTAAATGGTCGTCTGCCAGGCCGCGAACCTAACGCAGTTGAGACTCCGCTGTCAAGCCTTTCCAGGGGTGGCCAGCCTTTTATTACTACGGCAATTAAACATATCAAATGTCATGCCGGACTTGATCCGGCATCCAGGCCAATTCTGGATTCCGGCTTTCGTCGGAATGACGGCTTTGACGTATATTGTTGCCGGAGTAATAATACTGAGGGGGATACAGTCTCGCCGGGGTACAAAGAGAGAGGGCACCTCTCGCGCCCTCTCTGAACGGCGAATTGATCGGTGTGTCTAATCGAGGGGCGGAAGGGATCCTTCCGGCGGTGTGTATGGAAGGGGCGCTCCAGCCTGGCGCCGCGCCTCCCTGATCTCATCCATGGTATAGCCGCTCCTCGGAATACAGAATATCTGATCCGGGTAGATGCGGCCGGGGCTTTCTATCCTGTCTCGGTTGGCTTTATAGATCAGCGGCCACATGAAGGGGTCGTTGTATATGTCCTCGTATTCCGCGATCCACCAGAGACATTCACCCCTCTTGACGATGTGTTTCCTGGCGAGGGGAGGTTTTTCTTCCGGGGTTCCTGCCGGGGCAGCCTTTTCCTCTTCTTCCACCCCGGTCTCCTCAACAACGGCAGACTGCTGTACAGCAGGTGTCCGGACTGTATCCTGTGTGCAGGCACAGGAGGAAACAAGGAAAACAAGACCCAGCAAAATAAGTATAGATACACATGTGCTTTTTTTCATCTCTATACCCCCTTTATCGATGGGATCGCCCCTGCCGCGGCAACGAGAACCATATGTGCTTATATGAATATCCCCGGCCTCTGTCAAGAGAGAAGAAATATCGAACGAGGAGCTTATATGATCTTCAGTGACAGATCGGCGAGCTGATCGGCGCTGACCTTCGATGGAGCGTCGGTCAGGAGACAGGTCGCCTTCAGCGTCTTCGGGAAGGCTATCACGTCCCGTATGGATTCGGCTCCGGCCATGATCATCATCATGCGGTCGAGACCGAAGGCTATCCCGCCGTGCGGCGGTGTCCCGTACTTCAGCGCGTCCAGGAGGAATCCGAACTTTGACCTGGTCTCATCTTCACTCAGGCCGAGGACCTCGAAGATCATCGACTGGACGTCCGATTTATGGATACGGATACTTCCCCCCCCTATCTCGGAGCCGTTCAGGACGAGGTCATACGCCCGGGCCCTGACCCTGCCGGGATCGGTCTCGAGGAGGGGTATGTCCTGCGCCACCGGGGAGGTGAAGGGGTGATGGGTCGCCATATAGCGATCTTCCGTCTTGCTGTATTCGAACATAGGAAATTCGGTAATCCAGGTAAAGGCGAGGGCGTTCGAATCGATCAGCCCCAGTCGCTCCGCGAGGTTTACCCTCAGGGCGCCGAGGGAGGCATTGACCACATCCGCCGTGTCGGCGATGAAGAGGATAAGGGAGCCCGGTTGCGCGCCTGTCACTTCATTGACGCGCTGTGTCTCTTCCTGATTGAAGAACTTGGCCAGCGAGCCCGTCCATCCGTCTTCACCCACACGCGCCCACGCGACCCCCTTCGCGCCATAGGGGGCGACGAGGTCTCCGAGTGCGTCGAGATCTTTACGCGAGAGGGCCTTCCCGTCCGCGACGGTCAGGGCCTTGATCGCGCCCCCGCTTTGCGCGGCCTCCGAGAAGACGCGAAATTCAGATTTTCCGGCTATATCGGTCAGATCGGCAAGCTCGAGGGCAAAACGCGTGTCGGGGTTGTCCCTCCCGTACCGGTCGATCGCCTCCTTGTAGGTGAGCTGGGGGAAGGGGGACTGGAGCTTTCTGCCGAGGCATGCCTCGAAGAGGTGCGACATCATTCCCTCGATGACGCTGATGATGTCGTCCTCCGATATGAAGGACATCTCCATATCTATCTGGGTGAACTCGGGCTGGCGGTCCGCCCGCAGGTCCTCGTCGCGGAAGCACTTGACGATCTGGTAGTATTTGTCGAAACCCGATACCATCAGTAGCTGTTTGAAAAGCTGGGGTGACTGGGGGAGGGCGTAAAAGGTCCCCGGAGTGACCCTGCTCGGAACGAGGTAGTCACGCGCCCCCTCGGGCGTGCTCTTTGTCAGGAAGGGCGTCTCGATCTCTATGAAGCCCTCCTTCTGGAGGTACGCTCTCGTCTCGGCAGCGACCTTGCTTCTGAGGATGATGTTTTGCTGGATAGCCTTGCGTCTCAGGTCAAGGTACCGATATTTGAGGAGGATGTTTTCCGATACCTCGGTCTCTCCGTCGAGGACGAAAGGGGGCGTGTCCGATTCGTTGAGTATCTCCAGCTCATCGGCGGCGACCTCGACCTCGCCGGTCTTCATCGACGGGTTGACCATGTCTGCGGGGCGAGGGTTCACCTGCCCCCTTATCGCCAGGACGAATTCGCTTCGTATGCTATGCGCCAGTTCGTGTGCCTGCGGACCCTTTTCGGGGTCGAAGACGACCTGAACAGTCCCCTCCCGGTCCCTTAGGTCGACAAAAATAAGGCCCCCGAGGTCTCTGCGCCGGTGGGCCCACCCCATCAGGACGACCTGTGTGCCCGCGTGCTCCGCCCTGAGGCTGCCGCAGTACTGCGTTCGTTTCTCTTCGGTTATAAATTCAGACAAGTTGTAAATCCTTTCCTTGTAAAATCGTAAAAAGTTGGCTATGCCGACATGACGGCATTATAATGGAAAGTAACTTGTTGAAAAACCTACTCCTTACTCCTTACTCCTTACTCCTTACTCCTTACTCCTTACTCCTTACTCCTTTT
>CAYXUH010000132.1:0-3776 GCA_964468685.1 uncultured Syntrophaceae bacterium
AAAGTTTTATATGAGGAACTAACAATATGGAGAGAAACTGGCGCAGCCTTATAAAACCGCAACGAATAGAGGTTGATGAAAAGACCCATACGTCGTTTTACGGTGAATTTACCTGCCAGCCTCTGGAAAAGGGATTCGGCATTACCCTGGGTAATGCCCTGAGGAGGGTGATTCTTTCCTCCATCTACGGTGCAGCCATTACCTCGGTGAGGTTTGACGAGGTACTTCATGAATTTTCCAGTATCTCTGGTGTCAAGGAAGATGTCTCCGATATCATCTTGAACATGAAGGGGGTTCGACTGAAACTGCACGAAGATGGTCCCCGGACACTTCATATCGATGCTTCCGGGGAAGGGGTCGTCAAAGCGGGAGATATCATCACCGATGAGACGATTGAGATCCTCAATCCCGACCACCACTTGGCAACCCTTTCGGATAAGGCGGTCTTCAAGGCCGAGCTGATGGCCGATATAGGGTGCGGGTATGTTCCCGCCAGAAGAGAGATAGATCCCGGACAACCTGAGGGGACCATCAATATCGATGCCCTGTTCTCCCCCATCAAGAAGGTCTCCTATACGGTTTCCAACGCACGTGTCGGCCAGATAACGGATTATGACAAACTGGTTCTTGAGATCTGGACAGACGGCAGCATCCTTCCCGAGGAGGCCGCCGCCTATGCAGCGAAGATCTTGAAGGAACAGGTGAGTGTGTTCATCAATTTTGATGAGCCGGAGGAAGTGGAAAAACCGGAGGAAGTGGGAGTAGAAGATCATATCAACGAAAACCTGCTTAAGGGTGTCGATGATTTAGAGCTTTCGGTACGTTCGGCCAATTGCCTGAAGAATGCGGGCATCCAGTATATCGGCGAGCTTGTTCAAAAGACAGAGCCGGAGATGCTCAAGACGAAAAACTTTGGAAGGAAGTCTCTGAATGAAATCAAGGAGATGCTTGCCGAGATGGGGTTAGGTCTCGGCAGCAAGGTGGGTTTTAATCCTCCCGGCAGAGATCCTGAGAATACGGAAGAATAATAGGTAAAGGGGTACTACGCAATGCGTCACAGAAGAGCGGGGAGGAGACTTGGCAGGACGTCGAGCCACAGGAAGGCCATGATGAGGAATCTGGTAACGTCTCTTTTAGAACATGAGAAGATCACCACAACGGATGCGAAGGCCAAGGAGTTGAGAGGCGTTGCCGATAAGATGATAACCCTGGGCAAAAGGGGGACCCTTCATGCGAGGAGGCAGGCGCTGTCTTTTATACGGGACAACCGGGTTACGAAGAAGGTGTTTGAGGAATTATCATCCCGATACAGTGAACGGATGGGTGGATATACACGGGTAATCAAGGTCGGAACCCGGGAAGGCGATAACGCCCTTCTCTCTGTTATAGAATTAATGCCGGCTGAGGAGAAAAAAGCAGCAAAGAGGAAAAAAGCAGTTAAGTAGATGAAATGCAAGGTAATTTGAGAGGGCAGGGAGACACCCTGCCCTTTTTTATTGCTTGATTTTTCAGCGGGAGAGGTTATACTTATCCTAATTATTTTCGATAGAAATGTTTTCATAAGGTTTTTCGAACGGTTACAGGGAGGATGAGTGATGGGAGAAGAGAAGATTGGAGAGGTAATGAAATTTTTTTCGAAGCCCAGCGTTGCGGCAGTTAAGATCACGGCGGGAGAATTGCGGGCCGGTGATACGGTCAAGTTTGCCGGGCATACCACGGATTTCGAAGACACGATCAATTCAATGGAGATCGATAATAAACAGATAGAGACGGCGGTGGTGGGTGATTATATCGGCATCAAGGTTTCTGACCGTGTTCGCCCCGGAGATGAAATGCTCAAGGTTGTCCCGGAATAATTCTGTTAAAAAGGTTTTTGAACAGTCACGGATATAACCCGTTATGATGATCTGTGTAATGGGACGTTCTGAGGGTCAGAGGTTGTACTGCAACCCCTGACCCTTTTTTTTGGAGTGCACACATGCACGATTATCTTGAGTACCTGGAAGAATTGAAAGGCAGGGGGATACACTTAGGCATTGGACCCATCTCCAGGCTCCTCGACCGTCTCGGTAATCCCCAGGATGAGTACAAGACGGTCCTTATAGGGGGTACCAACGGCAAGGGATCAACGGCTGCAATCCTCGCCTCCATATTGGCGAAGGAGGGGATGCAGGTTGGGCTCTATACCTCCCCGCACCTGTGCGATTTCCGGGAACGGATACGGGTAAACGGGCAGATGATTGAAGAAGAGACGCTCTGCAGGCTTGTAGATACAGTGCGGGAAAAAGTTGTCGAAGATGTTACCTATTTTGAGTTTGCCACCGCCCTGGCGTTCCTGTATTTTTCGCAATGCAAGGTGGATATAGCGACCCTTGAGGTGGGTATGGGGGGGAGACTCGACGCCACCAATCTGGTTTCTCCTGAAGTTTCCATTATAACTAATATCTCTCTCGAACATCAGGACTATCTGGGTGGTGATCTTAAATCAATCACCCGTGAAAAGGGGGGGATTATACAACAGGGAGGTACCTGTATAACGGCTGCCACAAGCCGCAAAGTCATCGATACACTGCAGGAGATATGTTGCCGGAGGGGGGCGGTGCTCTACAGAATCGGGAGGGATATGAGGGTCAGAAGATCGTCAAAGGGGAGTTTTTCCTATTATGGAATCAATAGACGCTACCATGGCCTCATCCTCTCTCTCACCGGCAGACACCAGATTACAAACGCTTCTCTGGCCCTTGCGGCTGTTGACCTCCTGTCGGAAAAAGGTATAGACATCAGGGATACATCCGTGGCTGAGGGATTGAAGGATGTGCGATGGGAGGGGAGACTGGAGCTTATTTCCCGTGATCCCCGGATCGTGGTAGATGGAGCGCACAATCCCGCAGGGATAAAAACTTTGTGTAAATCCCTTGCATTGGACTTTTCTTACCGGAGATTGATCGTCGTCTTCGGTGTCCTGCGTGATAAAGACTGTGGCGGGATGTTGAAGAGATTAATTCCCCTGGCGGACATACTCATACTGACCCGACCGAAGGAGGGGCGGGCCGCGCCTACCGAAGAAGTATTGACGACGGCCTCACCGTATCATGATCATATCGAGGTTGTAGAGGATTCGGAAGAGGCCCTCGCCAGGGCACGGTCCCTGGCCGGTGGGAACGACCTGATATGTGTCACCGGCTCACTCTACCTGGTGGGAGAAATAAAAAGAACGGAGGCGGCCCGGGAATCGGGAAGACAAAAAAACGAGTAAGGAGTAAGGAGTAAGGAGTAAGGAGTAAGGAGTATATCATCTACTGTGCGCTTGCCGCGCTCGTATTGCGCTAATCTGACGCCGTTGCATTCTGGGAAGGATCACTCTGGTGGTCTGGTAAGTACCATAGGCCCGATGTCTCTACCGCCCGCGGGCGAAAAGGACCTCCTTGATGGTGAGGAGCATGATCGCCAGATCCATAAGCCAGGTGGAATGTTTGACATAATACAGATCGTACTGGAGCTTCTCCTTGCCGGCATCGATATTGTCAGCATAGGAGTAGTTGACCTGGGCCCATCCGGTCAGACCGGGATGCACGGAGTGGCGCAGATTGTAGTACGGTATGGACTTTTCCATCTCCTTAACGAAGACGGGGCGCTCCGGCCTGGGGCCGACCATATCCATGTCCCCTTTGAATATGTTGATAAACTGTGGCACTTCATCCAGCCGGAGTTTGCGGAGCACCCTGCCGATCCGGGTGATGCGGGGATCATCTTTTTGCGCAAATGTTGGTCCGCTC
>CAYXUH010000133.1:0-3757 GCA_964468685.1 uncultured Syntrophaceae bacterium
AGGTTTTCCAATATCTGTTTATTGGAAACACCCGTGAACTTTTTGTGCCTGTCCGGGTCTATTTCCTTGATATCGTACAGGATCAGATTGACATAAGGGAGAAGCGTGTCAAGGGTGCCCGGTGTACACTGCCCGGAGGTGTCGAGTGCCGTGTGGATACCCTCTCGCCGGAGACCTCCGAGGAGGGCGGCCGCGGCGGGCGCCTGCATGGTCGGTTCGCCCCCCGAGAGGGTGATCCCTCCCGACTTCTCAAAGTACGCCCGGTCCTTCAACACCTCGGCAGTCAGCCCTTCGATTCCCCATATTTTCACCGACATCTTCATCGCCGCCGAGGGGCACTCCTCGCTGCACAGACCGCAGGATGTGCAGGCGCTTCTGTCAATTATGATCTCTTCGTTTCCCCGGGAGAGGGCCTTTTCGGGGCAGATGTCGATACAGGTGCCGCAGCCGATGCAGGACGTCTTATCCCACTGAAGCTGAGGCTCTGCCGATATGCTTTCGGGATTCTGACACCAGGTGCACCGCAGGGGACAGCCCTTGAAAAAGATGGTGGTCCGTATGCCCGGGCCGTCCTCTGTGGACAGCCGCTGGATCTCCAGTATCGTGGCCGTAGGCGATGAACTGTCTTTTGTCATGTTTTCTCTTAAAATCGCTCCGTCTCAATAGCGTCCGTGGCTTTCGCGGGCAATGATCTCGTCCTGGAGTTCTCTGCCTATCCCGGCGAAGTACGCGTTATACCCCGTTATTCTGACCAGCAGCGTACGGTAGTCCTCAGGATGCCTCTGCGCGTCTCTCAGCATATCTGCATCCAGCATATTGATCTGCAGGGAGGTGCCCCCGTTTTCTGCGTATCCGTGCAGGAACGCCTTGAATTTTTCCTGGTGCTCCGGATCACGCAGAAGCGAGGGGTGAAGGGTGATGGTGTGGCTGGACCCGTTCGGAAGGCTGTTCAGGTATCCCTCCCAGTCCCCTGTGCCGTCGCCGGCCTTCCCGCCGAGGGCCTTTCCCACGGAGTTGCTGTTGGCCGTGGGGCCCTGTGTGTCTGCGCCGTTCGACGGGCATATGGCGTTGGACAGAAACTGTCCCTTTGGTCTCCCGTTCGCGCTTGCCGCCATGATGTACCCGTCCCCTATCCAGTAATTCCAGCTCAGCATTCCCGGTCTGAACTGCCTCTGTGTGGAGGAGGTCTTGTGCTTCCATGTCTCGTCCGTCCACAGGTCCATAACCTTTCTCGCCATAGTATCGGCCGCATCGTCATCCCTCCCGTACTTCGGCGCCCTGTTTTTCGCTTGTGCCTGAAGTATCTCGTGACCCACCCAGTTATCTTTGAGGGCCTGAATCAGTTCCCTCATCGAGCATTCCTTCTTGTCAAAGACCAGATATTTGACGGCAAGGAGAGAATCCACGGTCGTGGCGAAGGTAACACCCTCGAGGGTGGTAAAGCTCAGCTCCGCGCCCCCCTGCGTGATATCGAGCCCCTTTTTGGCGCACCCCTCTACGAGGCAGGACAGGTACGGTGTGGGGGAGAACCTGGCCCGTATGGACTCTGTCGTTTCGTACAGCTTGGCGCACCTGGCGATGATATAGGTGGTCTGTCTGGTATAGGCATCCCAGAACTCATCCCATGACTTGAAGGTGGCGGGGGATCCTGTGGCTGGGCCGTCCTGCCTGATCCTCTCCTTTTTGCCGGTGATGGGGTCGATGGCGGGGATGAGATCCTTCCCGCCTGTCAGGGCGAGTTCTACCGCCTTGAGGAGATTGAGGTTGTTATCCACCGTTCCGGAGCGGTCGTTGCCCACCATGGTGTTTTCGAGACAGCCCACTGATGCGTAATTATAGACGGTATATTCGTTGATCAGGTCTTCACAACCCGCCCTTTTTGCCTCGCGCATCATGCCGGCCATGGACCTCTCGTCGAAGTTGAGAAGGAAGGGTGCCCCCTGGCTGGTGGAGATCATGTCAACCACCTTGCTCAGGAGCTGGTCGGGGGTGTGCCTGTGAAGCCTGACGTTGGGCTTGGGCTCCAGGATGGGACTCATTTCGTCTATGACCTCAAGGATGGCGTACGTAAGGTCGTTGGTCATGTCCAGGCTGTCCTCCCCCATGCCGGACAAGGTTATCAATTGGCCGTATCCCGCGGTTATGCCCTGGTTATCCCCCAAGCGTATCATGGCGTCGTAGGCGTAGTTGGCATGTACCCAGAAACACCTCAGGAGCTCCTTCCCGAATTCCCTGTCCATCCCGGAGGAGAGGGAGTGCTCCCAGTATGGGAGGAGATACTGATCTATCCTGCCGAACGACACCCCGGGTCCGGGGTAATTCTCGTCGCTCATGACCAGCATATGGGTCAGCCACAGGGCCTGGAGGGCCTCCCAGAAAGTTATTGCGGGCTCCCAAGGGACCCTCTCCAGGCCTTCGGCCATGGTGCCCAGCTCGATTTTCCTTCCGGGGTCGGCTTCCTTCTCCGCCAGATCCCTGCACAGAGAGGTGTATTGTGTTGCCAGTTCCCGGGGCATGGTTGCCGCCGTCATCATGGCCTTTATCTGCGCGCCCTGTGCGTTTTCCTGGTCTTTTGAGGTAAGCGCGTCAAAGGCCGCCTGGAGGTCGGCGTATATCCCCTTCCATCCGATGCGTAGCGCCTTCGCATATCCGGGTATGATATGACCGCTTGTGGCTCCCGCGTTCCCGTATCCGTGGTTATGGAACCGGTCCAGCTTCGCGCGGGCCCCCTTTCTGCCGTACATGAGCTTATCGCGCAAAGCGGCCTCTTTCTGTGTCCAGCACGTGGATGCCTGTATATTGAATCGCCCGCCGGCGATGAGGTCCCCCGGGAGTATCTCCTGCGGCACGTGGTTTACCATAACCTCCTTTATAAACCACGCCCTCCTCTCGGGGAGACTCCACGACCAGAACTCTTCATGCAATCCGACGGGGCGGGCCGTCTGGATAAATGAGGATCGAAATGTCCGGTGAAAGGCGTAGGTCTCGGGGACTATGTAGAATGTTGTCTCATCGAACTGTACATCCCAGGGTTCTCCCGTTCCCCACGAGGTGAACTCGTTGTTCCACGGTCTCTCCACTCCCCTGAAATAGTAATTCCGGAGCCACTCGATCCGTGGAGAGAGTCTGCCCGGTTCTTTGATCGGGTACGGCTGGTTTCTCACTGTCGATGCGTCCATTGCGTCCTCCTCTATGACCACGCCTGAACGATATAGTGACTGACCACAAAAATCAAATACAATTTAACTGAGGGAAGAGGCCGGCGAACGACGGTCACCTTTCGACCACCGAACCGGCAACGAACGGCCAGTAAAAATAGGTAATGGCCGTATGGGGCAATACTCCCCATGCGTGGGGAGGATTGCCCCTTCTCAAGGGCTCTTTTATTATAAGCCAAATCAATTATACGCAGATATTATAATAGCTTACTTGTGTGGCATCTAACTTGCACTTATAAGAAATAAATTCAATGAAAGGGGGGACTGGCCATGACCACGAAGAAAAAGGTACTTTTGATAGACGACGACAGGGATTTTCTGATGGCGACCAGGCTGATACTTGAAAAGAGTGGTTATGAGGTGTTTCTGGCGGAGAATGGCACGAGTGGTATTGATATGATAAAATCCATTGCTCCCGATCTGGCGATTGTCGATATGATGATGGATACATGGGGAGAGGGCTTTGATGTGATCGCCGAGGTTCGTTCTATGGACAGGGGGAAGGATATGCCGCTGATTATTCTGAGCGGGGTTGATCT
>CAYXUH010000134.1:0-3617 GCA_964468685.1 uncultured Syntrophaceae bacterium
AAGAGCACCGCGGCCTCTGCCTCTGCCTCATAGCCGTTCATTTCACCGAACTTGGCCTCCATCTCTCCTGAACGGAGGCCGTCTTCCTCGGTAAAGTCAGTCTTGGCATAGAGGGCCTCACGCTCGGCCATCACCTTGTAGAGCTTCTTATGCCCCATGACCACGGTATTGAAAACGGTGTGGTCGTCAAAGGCGAACTGATCCTGGCTGAGCACCGCGATACGTTCTCCCCGCCCCTTGGTAATCTCGCCCCGATCAGGCTCAAGCTGACCTGCCAGGATCTTCAAGAAGGTGGATTTTCCGGCGCCGTTCGCCCCGATCAGGCCGTAGCAGTTGCCGGGGGTGAACTTGATGTTGACGTCCTTGAAGATGATCCTCTTGCCGTAGGAGAGGGCAATATTCGATGCGGTTATCATGGTTGTGTCCTTATAACAAAAGCCACAGGGAAACTCCTCGTGACATAGAGCATGTTCTTTCGGTTAGAAAAAGTAGGGATTAAAGCTGTTGACCCCCATAAGGGGACTTGAGTTCAGTACTCGCCTGACGAGTATACGTGCCTTCACGGAATTGTTTCCTTTTAAAAAACAGGGAAATAATTTCTAAGGCACTAATCTTCTTGGAGGGGAAGGCTCTCTTCTTCCCCGGCAGGAGTGTCCTGTTTCTCCAGCTTGCGCTGCTTTTTTTCCTCTTTTTTCTTTTTCTTTGCCAGTTCTTTCTGGCGTTTTTGGAACGAATAGTTTGGTCTGCCCAAAGGTTTGCCCTTCTCAATGCTTCGTGTTAGACGTAAGAAACACTGCGCCAAAAAAAAGCACCCTGCAGTTGGAAACCGCAGGGTGCATTCTTTTCAATATTAATACTGTTTACAGCGCCTTTACATTCGCGGCTGCCGGGCCTTTCTGACCCTGTTCGACATCAAACGTCACGCGCTGACCCTCTTGCAGGGACTTGAAGCCTTCGGCTTGAATTGCGCTGTGATGAACGAAAACGTCATTGCCACCATCCATTTCGATGAAACCAAAGCCTTTTCCGTCGTTAAACCATTTAACGGTACCTTCTGCCATAACATGTATCCTCCTTTCTTCAGTTTTTCAAAGTCGGATTACCATTATGACTGAATAAAAAAGGCCTCCAAAATTTTAATGGGAATGGTGACCGATCTTTGCACTTCAAAATGCTTCTCTCCAACTTGCGGGGTAACCCTACTTGTTTATTTTTTGAATGTCAAGGGTTAAATTGCTCCCTGTTAGAAATACTTAGTCTATCCTGTTTACGCAGGATTGCCAGATGGTCGATAGTGGGACAGACAGAACGGCATACCGTGGTTTTGATCAGGCATGCTGGAACCTCTCCCCGGTGCATCATGACAGTATGGATTGGCAAATATTTCTCAAATATGCTATACATCGCCACTTATTTCATTGAATAGAGGTGCTATTTCATGGGCGAGAAGGCCAAACTGACGGTTGAAGGAAAGACCTACGAACTTCCGATCGTGACGGGTTCCGAGGGGGAAAAGGCGATCGATATATCAAAACTCCTGAAGGAAACAGGGTATATCACTCTTGATCCGGGGTATGGCAATACGGGGAGCTGTACCAGCGAGATCACCTATATGAACGGATCAACCGGTACCCTGAGATACCGGGGCATACCCATCGATCAGCTGGCACAGCATGCCACCTTTGTCGAGACTGCCTATCTGCTGATCAACGGGGAGCTCCCTACCTCCTGCCAGCTGAAGAATTTCTCTGATATGTTGAACACGCATTCTCTTGTTCATGAGGATATGCGCGCCTTCTTTGAGAAGTATCCCCGGGGCGCGCACCCGATGGGGATTCTTTCGTCCATGGTGAACGCGCTGAGGGCCTTTTATCCGGAGTTCCCCGAGAGGACGGAGGAGGAAGAGATCAACATAACCGTGGCCCGGCTCATATCAAAGCTCAGGACGCTGGCCGCCATGTCGTACCAGATCTCCCGCGGCCATCGGGTGATCTATCCCTCTCACCAGCTGGGGTACTCAGCGAATTTCCTGAATATGATGTTCGATTCGCCCGTCCGTCCCTACGAAATAGATCCGGATGTGGTGCGGGCCCTTGAGGTGACCCTGATTCTCCATGCCGACCACGAGCAGAACTGTTCCACCTCGGCGGTGCGACATGTGGGAAGCGCTAGGGTTAACCTCTATGCCGCGATATCCGCCGGCATCTGCGCCCTCTGGGGACCACTTCACGGAGGGGCAAACCAGGCCGTAATCGAGATGCTCCAGCAGATCTATGACAGCGGCGGCGACCCCGCCCCCTTTATCGCCCGGGCCAGGGACAAGAATGACCCCTTTCGCCTGATGGGGTTCGGACACCGCATCTACAGGACCTATGACCCGAGAGTTCCGATTCTCAAAGAGATGTCCGATAAACTCCTGACGAAGTTTGGCATCAGAGACCCCCTCCTCGATGTTGCCCTGAATCTGGAGAAGATTGCGACACATGATCCCTACTTTATCGATCATAACCTGTATCCCAATGTGGATTTCTATAGCGGTATCCTGCTGAGGGCCATAGGGATTCCCTTGAACATGTTTCCCGTCATGTTCGCGATAGGCCGTCTTCCGGGGTGGATCAGCCAATGGCGGGAGAGCATCTACGATCCGAAATGGAAACTGTGCCGTCCCCGACAGATCTACATGGGGCATAAGGAGCGCAACTGGGTGCCCGTTGGAGATCGGGAATAAATAAAGGGAGTTAAAACAGATGCTTAATCACGAGCTGATCCCAGACGAGGGGATACTGCTCGTCACGCCCGCGGGCTCCCTTGAATCGGCGGATTTTGAAAGACTGGCCGGTGAGGTAGATCCCTACATCGAGGAGAGGGACAGACACGCTCAATGGCCTGATGATCTACGTGAGGTCATTTCCGGGGTGGGATGATTTTGCCGCCCTGCTGTCCCACATACGGTTTGTCAGGAACCATCACCAGAAGATCGCGAAAGTGGCGGCCGTGACGGACAGCGGCTTCCTATCGATCCTGCCGCGGGTTGCCGGACACTTTGTCCGGGCCGAGGTACGGCACTTTGACTATGACGACCAAGAGGCGGCGCTTGACTGGCTGAAGGCCGGCAATAGCTGATATCAGGCAGTATCACTATCCGGGGAGGTACACGACGTGAAGGTAATTGCATTCAACGGCAGCGCTCGCGAGGACGGAAATACATCGATCCTTATCAGGTACGTGTTGGGCGAACTGAAGAAAGAGGGGATTGAGACGGAGGTCTTCAACCTGGCCGGCAAGAATATCCACGGCTGCAGGGCCTGCAGAAAATGCTTCGAGAACGAGAATAAGCAATGCGTGGTAAAAACCGACGTCCTGAACGAATGCATCGAGAAGATGATCGAGGCCGACGGTATTATCATGGGTTCTCCCACCTATTTCACCGATGTAAGTACCGAGATGAAGGCCCTGATCGACCTGGCCGGTTTTGTGGCAAAGGCGAACGGTGACATGTTCAGGCGCAAGGTGGGAGCCGCGGTTATTGCCGTCCGCAGGGCGGGGAGCGTTCACGCCTTTAGTACCATCAACAACTTCTTTCTTATCGGCCAGATGATCATCCCGGGTTCTAACTA
>CAYXUH010000135.1:0-3585 GCA_964468685.1 uncultured Syntrophaceae bacterium
AGAAGGCGAAAAAGCGGGTCATAGAGTACCTCGCCGTCAGAAAATTGAAACCGGATACGAAGGGGCCGATCCTCTGTTTTGCCGGCCCTCCCGGCACCGGAAAGACATCGCTGGGCACCTCCATCGCCCGGGCCCTCGGCAGAAAATTTATCCGTATCTCACTGGGGGGCGTGCGGGATGAGGCGGAGATTCGCGGTCACCGTCGGACCTATATCGGAGCGCTGCCGGGAAGGATCATCCAGAGTCTGCGGCGGGCCGAATCGAATAACCCCGTCTTTATGCTCGATGAGATCGATAAGCTGGGGATGGATTTTCGGGGTGATCCCTCATCGGCGCTCCTGGAAGTGCTCGATCCCGAACAGAATTTTTCCTTCAGTGATCACTATCTGGATGTCCCCTTCGATCTCTCACACGTCATGTTCATCACAACGGCGAACATACTTGACACGATCCCCCCCGCCCTGCGTGACCGGCTGGAGGTTATCGAGCTTCTCGGGTATACGCTCGACGAAAAGGTCAAGATTGCCCAGCGCTATCTTATCCCCCGTCAGATCGAGGCCAACGGCCTGAAGTCAAAGCAGATCAAGATCGCTAAGACGGCCCTGAAGACGATTATCTCGGGGTATACACGCGAGGCCGGTGTACGGAACCTCGAGCGGGAGATCGCGAATGTCTGCCGAGGCGTCGCGAGCGAAGTGGCGGTTGAAGAGACACAGGCCGCGTCAATCGGCGTGAATGATCTTCATAAATACCTGGGGCCTGTCCGCATTACCTCGGAGAAAAAAGCGAGAACTTCAAAACCGGGTGTTGCCATGGGGCTCGCGTGGACGCCCACGGGGGGTGAACTGCTGTTCATAGAGGCCACCAGCATGAGGGGGAGCAAGGGACTCACCCTGACCGGCCAGCTCGGCGATGTCATGAAAGAGTCAGCGACGGCGGCCCTCAGTTTTATCCGTTCAAACGCAAAGGAACTGGGTATTAACAACGACTTCTTTGATACCATGGATATCCACATCCATGTCCCGGCAGGTGCCATTCAGAAGGACGGCCCCTCGGCTGGGGTGACAATCCTGACGGCCCTTACATCGCTGCTGACCGGCAAACCGATCAGGAAGGACCTCGCCATGACGGGCGAGATAACGCTACGGGGGGTTGTCCTCCCCGTAGGCGGCATCAAGGAAAAGGTCCTCGCCGCACACCGCGCGGGCATCAGAACCCTTATCCTCCCCAAGTGGAATATGAAGGATATCGAGGATATCCCTGAAAAGGCACGGGGAGAGATCACCTTCCATTTTGTCGATGAGATGATGGACGTCCTGAAGATAGCCCTGAGGAAGAAATAGTTCCTCACCGTAAAAACTGAAAAGACTACACATATAATTATCAGGACCCTCGGTGCGACCCTTGGGTCCGCACTCGGTAAGGAGGCATGTGATGCAAGGATGGAGTGAAGAGGAAATCAGAAACAGGGATCTGATGGCGCCGTGTGGCTTGTACTGCGGCGCGTGCGGAGTTTATATCGCGACGAGGGATGGAAACGAAAAGTTCAAGACGGTTATGGGAAACCTCTACGGAACGAAACCTGAGGAGACGGAGTGCCTGGGATGCATGCAGTCGGATCCACCGAAGAGGCTCTACGGCGTCTGCACAATGTGCACGATACGAGACTGTGTAAGGGCGAAGGGGTATTATTCCTGCCATCAATGCGAAGAATGGCCTTGCCCTATGATACAGGATTTTTCCCTCGCAACCGGTGCACGGGTAATGAAAAGAACGATTCCTCTCTGGCGCGCGAAGGTAGCTGAGTACGGTGATGAGGAGGGGAGCGTTGAATGGGCCCGGTCGGAGTGCGAACGATATCATTGTCCTTCGTGCGGCAAGCCGCTCTTCAGGGGGGCGCAACGGTGCAGGGCCTGCAAGGAACCGGTGGCCGACAAGCTGGATGGATCACTCTAAAACAGCATGCTGAAGAGGATTGAGACGGAAATGACTGATTACGGCATTACGCTGGAATATCTGGATCATATCGCAATCATACGGTTCGAGCGACCGGAGCGACGAAACGCCTTCAATGAGGTCATGTGGAACGAATTTGACGGGGTCATCACGCAATTGAAACAGAAGATCCCCCGTGTTGTGATACTGACGGGTGCGGGCGATGGGTCGTTCAGCGCCGGCTTTGACGTCAACATGGATAATCCCCAGGTTTCGGGTCTCATCGAGGTGGTCGAAACCCACGATCGGGCCCCCGTTGAGAAATTGATACAACGGATCCGAAGCGTAGTCGACAGGCTGTTTGCTGTTCCGGTACCGATTATCGCCGCGCTGAACGGGAGCGCCTACGGCGGGGGGGCGGAACTCGCCGTTCGATGCGATATGCGTGTTATGGACCCCGAAGCCGTCATCTGCTTTTCCGAGGTGCGCCTTGGCCTCATGCCCGACTGGGGCGGAGCCGCTGCCCTCCCCCGGTTGATCGGCCCGGCACGCGCCGCGGAGATGATCCTGACGGCCCGCAAGGTAACGGCCGAAGAGGCCCTGTCGTGCGGACTGGTTAATCGCATCAGCCTGCCGGGGGAAGCCCTTGCCGAAACAATTACCGTAGCACAAATGATTGCCGATAATGGACCTCGCGCCGTGCGTTCAGCCCTTGAGGTAATTCGATCGACCAGCAACCCTTCCCTGGATAACGCATTGGCATTGGAGATGGATAAGGCCATTTCGCTGATCGCGACAGGTGAGTGTTTTTATGGGATATCGGCATTCCTGTCAAAGGAAAAACCGGAATTTCCAGACAGCGAGATAGAAAACACCTGAAAGGCATTCTGTCATATATTTACAACACTATAAAGGGGGCTGATTATGAAGGTCTTCATCACCGGCGGTTCAGGCTTTGTGGGGAGTACGCTCACCGGGAAACTAACCGGTCACGGCCACCAGGTAACGATCCTGACACGGTCGGTAAAGAAGGGACTCGGCCTCCCTGAGGGGGCATCATTTCTGGAGGGAGACCCTACGCGGGAGGGTCCATGGCAGGATCGGGTGGCAGATCATGACGCCGTCATCAATCTCGCCGGCGCCTCCATATTTGCCCGCTGGAATGATGATTACAAACGGACGCTTCGAGAGAGCAGGCTGTTGACAACACGCCACCTCGTCGATGCGATGGCGCCGCGTAAGGGGAAGGAGACACACCTTATCAGCACATCGGCCGTTGGTTACTACGGATTCTACGACGACGAAGTCCTTGAAGAGAAGGCTTCGCCGGGAACGGATTTTCTGGCGACACTCGCCGCCGACTGGGAATCGGCTGCCCTGGAGGCCCGAAGCCACGGAGTACGCGTAGCACTCTGTCGTTTCGGCATTGTGATGGGCAGGAAGGGGGGAGCCCTGGCACAGATGGTGTCACCCTTCCGCTTCTGGATGGGGGCACCGCTCGGAAGCGGCAAGCAGTGGTTTTCATGGATTCATGAAGGGGACCTTGCCAGCGTATTTCAATTCGTCCTCGAGCACAAAGACCTGGAGGGGCCCCTCAACTGCACGGCCCCCCATCCCGTCCGAAACCGGGAGATGATAGAGATGCTAGGA
>CAYXUH010000136.1:0-1061 GCA_964468685.1 uncultured Syntrophaceae bacterium
TTTACACCATGACATATCAAGCTGAAACTAGGAATATGGCTCTTTTCTGTGACTTCGAGAACATCGCTTTGGGCGTTCGCGACGCGAACTACGCCCAGTTCGACATTGTCAAGGTGATTGAGCGGCTCCTGCTCAAAGGGAATATCGTGGTCAAGAAGGCTTACTGCGACTGGGCCCGCTACAAAGAATTCAAGGCAGCGATGCACGAAGCGGCTTTTGAGTTGATCGAGATTCCTCACGTACGTCAGGCGGGCAAGAATTCAGCCGATATTCGAATGGTTGTAGACGCGCTCGACCTTTGTTACACAAAAGAACACGTCGACACATTCGTCATCATCAGTGGCGACTCTGATTTTTCCCCGCTCGTGAGCAAACTGCGGGAGAACAACAAAATCGTAATCGGTGTTGGTGTCAAGAATTCGACATCGGATTTGTTGATGGCAAACTGCGATGAGTTTATCTATTACGACGACCTCGTGCGCGTTCAGCCGCCTCGCAAAAAGGCCGGCGGCAAAGCGGCAAGCCCCAAACCGGGACGGGGCGCGACTGCCAAAGCTGCCAAGACCGCCAAGGTCGCCGGAGATAAGAAGCAGGATGCATGGGATTTGATTGTCCAGACCTACGAGGCTTTGGTTGAAGAACGCGGTGAGGGGGAGAAGATCTGGGGTTCCATGATCAAGCAGACCCTGAAGCGCCGTAAACCTGGCTTCAGCGAATCCTACTACGGTTTCCGGTCTTTCGGCCAGATGCTGGAAGAAGCGGAAGCACACGGGATCCTTGAACTGGAACGTGAAGAGAAGTCGGGAGGATTTATCATCAAGAGTTGTAACGTTTCATAACGACTATTGGTCTGATCGAGTATCGGCTCATTTTGGCACCGTAGAATGCAGAGACTATCAGCAATGGATAATTCCGGGGACAGTGTGTCTGTACCCGGGGCCAGAGATGAACAGGAAATCATGGAGGAAGTCACCACATATTATCTGGAGATGAAGACGGCGTTTTCGCTTAGAAGCAAGGAAGATTCGGCAGGACTGGAAATACACGAATGCGAAATAAAA
>CAYXUH010000136.1:1161-3553 GCA_964468685.1 uncultured Syntrophaceae bacterium
GGCAGGGGTTTTGGGGGTTATCTCTTATCTCATGCAGTAAAGGCAGGCTGGGGATGGGAAGGAACGCGGAGAGTGTGGGTCCATACCTGTACCCTTGATCATCCAGGTGCATTGCAGAACTACAAGGCACGAGGCTTTGAGATTTATCGAGTAGAAACTGCCGAGCATTTTCCATCGGACGCTTCACTGCACCGGTGAAGGGTACGCTTGACAGTTACATACAATGAGCGGCAACCACGGGGCTTACGCGAATCTCGATACGCGGGGATTCGGCGACATCGGTTACCACCATGTCCACCATCTGAGTCCCAAGATTCCCAATTACTGCCTGAAGGAGTGCTACGATGCCGTTCCGGCGCTGCAGGCCAAAGCGCCGCTCACAATCGCAAAAAGCCTTCCTTCCCTGTGTTTGGCTGAAGATGTGGGATGAAGAGCGGCAGGAGATGGTTGCTTTCCCCTGAGGTGATCAATACCCCATGGGCGAAACCGAGCCAGCCATTAGGGTGGACGAGGGAAAAGCGGATTCCTCACATCACAGGAACAAAAAAATGATGATATCTGATTTTCAATTTATCTCGGTGCCCAGAATTATCTTTGGGGCCGGGACCAGAGGCCGCATTGCTGAAGAGATGCAGAAGATCGGGGGGAGGGCCCTGGTCATCACGGGAGGGGCATCGCTCGAGAAGAGCGGCGCGTGGAAGGGTATCGAGGGACAGATACAGAAGGCGGGCATTACCTGTGAAAGGTTCAGTGTGTCGGGAGAACCCTCCCCAGAATTGGTCGATGAAACCGTCGCGGCGCTGGGGGGGAGGGGTATTGCCTTGGTCCTCTCGATCGGTGGCGGGAGTGTCATCGACGCGGGGAAGGCCCTGGCGGCGATGATGACCCAGGACTGCTCCGTCACCGAGTTTATGGAGGGGATTGGGGGCAGGGAGCACAATGGCGCGGTCCTCCCGCACATTGCGGTGCCGACGACCTCGGGGACGGGAAGTGAAGCGACTAAGAATGCCGTCCTGAGTCGCGTGGGGCTGGATGGATATAAGAGATCCATCCGCCATGACAACTTCATTCCCGATCTGGCCGTTGTCGATCCGGAGCTGGTCCTTTCCTGCCCGGCGGATATCACGGCGGCGACGGGCCTGGATGCCTGTACGCAGCTCCTGGAATCCTATGTTTCCATAAAGGCAAGCCCAATGACAGACGCGCTGGCCCTGAGCGGTCTCGGCTTCGTCGGGGATTCATTGCTCTCGGCCTGCGGTGAGGGGGCCGGCGACACGGCGGTACGTGCCTCAATGGCCTATGCCTCGCTGATATCAGGTATCTGCCTCGCGAACGCGGGGCTGGGGATCGTGCATGGTCTTGCCGCTTCTATAGGCGGGATATTCGATATTCCGCATGGTGTTGTATGCGGTACGCTTCTGGGAACGGCCACGGAGAAAACCATCAGGGCACTGCGGGAACGAGGCGGAAAATCTCCGGCCCTGGAGAAATATGCCCGTGTCGGGGCGCTTTTTGCGGGGCGTGAATATCGTCCTCAAGTCCGGGATCTTCTTTGCGACAGGCTGGTTGAGACCCTGCACGCGTGGATTGAAGACCTGGATATTCCACGTCTGAGCATCTACGGAGTCACCCGGAAAGACTGTGCTGAAATCATTCAGAAGACGGGGAATAAAAACAACCCGGTGGAGCTTGCCCCCGCGGAGATTGAAAGGGTTATCATGAAAAGACTTGAGTGAAACAGGTTCAGTTCATTCGATATGCGGACTGTTATTTGAGGCGTACCGTAACGACAAATATATTGTTTTCGTAAAAATGCTGTCGCACCGTATAATCTTTGTCGATTGGAGCCAGGTCCAGGACGACCCGGGTCTTTTGTTTGGGAGCGTTATGGAGTCCGATCCGTATGCTGAGGACCAACTGTCCCTCCGTCGTCAGGGTACGGGAGACATGTTTTTCGATCGCTGTGTTGTAAAAATCACATACCAGACGCCCCTTCTTTCCCTCTATCCCAAAGATCTTGGGTGGAAAGAAGCCGTTCAGTTCAAAAGAGACCTTCTCTTCGGTATCTGATTTCTCAAACGCGATGTTCTTAATAAGGCCTTCAGCGGACAGTGCCCGGGAATTGAGGAAACACACGAGGGCAAGTGAGGATAGGACTATGCAGATGATTCGAGTGGCATTCTTCATCTTCTACAGAGTGACTGCTAAGTAAGGATCGATTATTTTTCAGTAAATACAACGGAAAAACCAACTATAGGGCTCAGTAGCATATTCAGTTGACCGTTGCAAATATTTCTTCGTAGAAGGGTTTTGAGGGGGGAAACCCTTTGGCTGGGGTGAGGATAGCGAGAGGTGTGTCTAGAGACGACAAAGCCCCCGTCTTTTTGGTAAG
>CAYXUH010000137.1:0-3537 GCA_964468685.1 uncultured Syntrophaceae bacterium
CGACCTTTGGGTTATGAGCCCAACGAGCTACCAGACTGCTCCACCCCGCGTCATGTTTTTCTGAGGCATCCTTCCGTATATGCCTGTGTTTGAGTGACGTGGTGCTGTATCTAAGCCAATACGCGAAAAATGTCAAGGAGTATTCTCTTTCAATCCCTGGATACTGTATACATCTACCTTTCTGCCGATTCCTTTGAGCGTGATCGGCCCCATGCTTTCGGCCCGGACACGGTCTTCCACTTCACGGTAGGTATCACCGCAGACGAGGATCTGTCCCGCCTGTGCACAGCGTTCAAGTCTCGCTGCCACGTTGACGGTGGCCCCCATCACGGTGTACTCCTTTTTTCTGGAAGATCCGAATATGCCTGCCATAACCTCTCCGGTGCTGACCCCGATACCGATAGAAATCTTTTGCCTGGTTCCAGAAAGACCGTTGTTTATCTTCTCGATCTCATCCATCATCCCGACCGCGCACACAACCGCCCGGACGACATCATCTTCGAAGGTCACCGGGGCCCCGAACACCCCCATGATGCTGTCCCCCACATGCTTGTCAAGTGTTCCGTTATGTCCGCATATGATCGCGTCCAGGGGTGAAAAATACTGTACGTTGAGCATCTCGCACAGCTCTTCCACGCCCAGCCTCTCGGACAGTTCGGTAAAGCCCCGTATATCGCTGAAGAGGACCGTGGCCTTCTGCTTCCTCAGGCTCATGTGTGACCCCCCTTTTAACATCTCGGAGAAGACCTGTTCCGATACAAACTGTTTCAGCCTCTTCCTGAGGTTACACTCCCTGACCTTTGCCCTCAACTCGATATTCGAGAAGGGTTTTGTGATAAACCCGTCTATGCCGGCATTGACCGATTCGATAGCGCTCTCCACGGTGGCGTACCCGGTCAGCATGATTCTCGTCATCTCCGGATTGATCTTTCCTATCTCAATCAGGGTTTCCAGCCCGTCGATACCCGGCATCTTGTAATCCGACATAACTGTCTTTATCCGGTGGGGATTGTCACGGACGATACCGATGGCCCGTCTGCCGTTCTCCGCCTGGAGTACGCTGTACCCATCCCTTTCAAGAACCTTTTTCAGGGATCTCCTCACACCTTCTTCATCATCCACAACTAAAAGATCCATCATCCCTCCCTCCTACAGGGCAGTTTCACTGACACCACTGTATTCCTTCCCTTTTCGCTCTCTATAGCGATCTCTCCGCCATGTTTCTTGACGATCTCATGAGCGATATACAGGCCGAGCCCCGTGCCCTCGCCCGGCTTCTTGGTCGTAAAAAAGGGTTTGAAGGCATCCCTGACCTCTTCGGCCGACATGCCACTCCCTGTGTCACGGCACTCGATCAGGACGATATCTTTTTCTTCTTCGTAGCGCGTCACCAGCGTTATTGTGCCCTTCCCGTCCGGCTGTGCCTGAATCGCATTGTTTATGATATTGATGGCCACCTGCCCCAGGTTGGCAAAGTTCCCCTCAATCTCCGGCAGGTCTTCTTCCATATCCCGTTCAATGGCTATCTCAGAATTCTTGTACCGGTTGCGCAGGACCCTCAGCGCGTCGTCTACCAGGGTATTGACGTTCACCTGCTCGACGTAGGCCTGTGTCTGCCGTGAAAGACCCAGGAGGCTTTTGACGATGCCGGCTGCCCTATCGAGTTCCTTCAGGGAAAATCTCAGGTCCTCTACCAGTTCATCGCGCTCCTCTTCCTTAACATCCTTCCACCCCTCGATCGTTTCGGCACATATCTGGATAAGGCTCGACGAACTGGCAAGGGGATTGTTGAGTTCGTGCGCCGTTCCCGCCACCAGTTGACCTATGGAGGCGAGACTCTCCGACCGGATCAGCTGCTGCTGCGTCCTCTCCTTCTCTTCAAGTGCCGCTGCGAGAGCTCTTGTCCTCTTGTTGACCCTTTCCTCCAGTTTGATATTCATCTCCTCGATTCTTTCATAATTCCAAGCATTTTCTATGGCAGTTGCTCCCTGGCTGGCAATGGTTTCCAAGAGTTCCATATCTTCATGCACAAACAGCTCACCCGACCGTTTCTCCCCCAGGGCCATAATCCCCGTCAGTCTGTCCCGGGAGATCATCGGTATCAGTATGGCCGCGCCGGTCGTATCAAGCAGACTGGATATTCCATCCTCTTGATCCTTCGGGATGTCGATTACGGTGGCGGCAGATCGCCCCAGTGTCTTCCGGTACCCCTCGAAGAAGATCGCTATCGACTGGCTGTCTTTCATCGCGATACTGTGTTTCTTTTCAGGTTGATCCCCCCCTTCGGAATATATCTCCAGCGCCCCGCTCTCCCGTTGACAGATCGCCACCCACATGCCGCTTGTCTTCAAGGCTGAGGGAATGGATTCCAGCAGAAATCCCGTAATTTCCTCTAACCTCAGAAAGGATGCCATGGCGCCACTCATCTGCCTCAGGGTCTCCTGATAATCGTATCTCCCCCTGAAGAAGATCCTGTCGACAAGCCGCTGAACCTTGATACGCGCCGGATTGAACACGACAATCACCATGATAGCGAAGGTGAACGATATAAAAAAGGGGTGCGTGTTTCCGTACCCCATGAACAGTATGTTCGACAGGTAGAGGGCCAGGGCATACACGAAGGTCAGTATCCCCGTCAGGAAAAAGTATGTGCTCCCCCTTCTGACGAGCATTCCCATGTCGAGGAGATCATACTTAAGGACACCAAAGGCGAGAATTATCGCAGGGACAAAATTAAAGTTGCCCATGGGATAGATATCATATCCGCTGACAGGAAGAGCGTTCAGCAGGATAAGGAGTCCACTCAGGCCGAAGCCCATTAATACGTATTTTATCCTGTTCCTCTCGCGGTTCCCCTCCGCCCTCTTCATCCCCAGAAAGAGGGTCACGATACAGTACAGCGCTGCAACTCCTCCCACCACTGAAAACAGGTGATACACCGGCCCCGCTGCGGCGATCTTCCCGAAGGAAAAGTGGCGCAGTCCGCTGATGAACTGTTCGGTCTGGGTGAAGGGGAGGAGAACGATGCTGAAGAGGTACGCGCTTATCTCAAGCCATCTCCTCTCCGTTATGCCGAGGAATGAATGCACGAACCGGATATACACCGGTATGACAAAAACAAAAAACAGGTAGGCCAGCCGGTCAAGCCTGAGGGCAAGCGCCTCATCATCGAGGAAGGACACCAGGGCAATGTCGAGATCGATCAGCGCCCCGAGGAAACACATGCAGGCGAAGAAGACGTTGGTGAAGTTTTTCTTCCCCCGGAGGATGGAGAAAAGGGCCAGAAAGGAGAAGACCAGAAACCCGGCCACAGGGAGGAGAAGATAGGAATATGATTCCCATAGAAGGTGCAGAGACACAGTCGTCGCCCTCCTCTCCCGGTTATTGGCAATTACTCACGTATTCAGGAACTTGGTGGATCGGCCTCCGGTTTTATCCCATCATGCACTTCCGTATACATCCCTACTCAAATTCTGAACGCTGCCCTTTTTCCGGATTCTGTGTCCTGTCTTCCGCTTCTCCCTAGTGTCATGTCAC
>CAYXUH010000138.1:0-3510 GCA_964468685.1 uncultured Syntrophaceae bacterium
AGATAGAACGATAAATTTTGAATTCCCTTAATTAAAAATTCAACATTCAAAATTAAGCATTGATATCAGTAGATTCCCGCTTCAATCCCGCCGGCGATCGTCTGTCCCAGCTCCCGGCACAGGGCGAGGATCTCATCCGTGACGCCCCCCTGAGAACTCTTCGCAATTACGGGATCGTACACCTTTTTAAACTGGTAGCCGAGGGCGATGCGCTCTATGCTGCTAAGGGCTCCCGTGCCGTCGTTCCCCGCGCTGATAAAGACAACGTACGGCTTCCTGAATACCTTTCCCTCCGCGGGATAAAAGGTGCGGTCAAAGAAGTCCTTGACGGAGCCCGACATATACCCGAAGTTTTCCGGGGTCCCGATGGCGAGGCCGTCGCAGGCAAGGAGGTCTTCCAGGGACGCATCTGCCGCCTCCTTCACCATTACCTCCGTGTTCTCTATGCTCGCCGCCCCTTGCGCGACCATCCGCGCCATCTTCTCGGTGTTTCCCGTCTGTGAATGGTACACAATCAGTATCCGGGCCATTACCCCTCCAGCATATCCACGAATCCGACCAGGGCCTCGTTAAAGGCCTGAGCATCCTCCATCATAACGAAATGTCCCGTTTCGGGTATCAATACCAGGCGTGCATTCGGTATCTTTTCCTCAAGATACTCGGAAAACTTGGGGGGCATCATCTTGTCATCCTCCCCGCAGATCAGGAGGGTGGGGATACTGATCCGTTCCACCTCTTCCGAGATCTCGAACCGGTTGCACGCGAGAAAATTGCCATACGCGACATCCGTATCCACCCGCTCAAGACCCTCGACCAGAAATCCTTTCAATCGTTCACGATTCTTTTTTGAGACGGCAAACGCGGGGATTGAGTTGACGAGCATCGAAGGGTCCTCCCGCATACCATCCAAAACCATCGGGTTGACCGGCATGGCCGCCCCGCCCCCTACCGTTACAATACCGGACAGCATATCGCCGTATCGCAGGGCCGATTCAAGGACTATCGCGGCGCCCAGGGAATGCCCTATCAGGACAGGCCTGTGAAGACCGAGGGCCTCCACTGCCTTTTTGACCCACCGGGCATACGCGGCGACCTCCTGCTCACTTGTTCCCTCGGATTGTCCGTTTCCGGGGAGATCCACCGCGACGATATTGAACGATCCATCCAGGGCCCCATACTGCTCCTTCCAACTCGTATGGTCCCCAGCGGAACCATGAATGAAAAAGAGCGTTTTTCTCCCCTCAACATACCCCCCATCACTCGCCCACAAGGCGATACGTGCTCCCTCTATCTCCTGAAACTGTACGGGCATTTCTCCCTCCTTCTTCGTACGCAGAAAACATTCCTCCGAATCGTTACCCACCACTCTCTGTTCTCTTATTTTTTCTCTTTGCCAGTTCCTCTTTCCTCAGGTCCATGCGGAGGATCTTGCCGACTGGGGATTTTGGAAGCCTGTCCCGGAACTCCACCTCCGTCGGGAGTTTGTAGGTGGCCAGCCTGCCCCTGCAGAACTCTATCATCTCTTCCTCGGTCGCCTCTTCACCCTCCCTGAGTACCACAAATACCTTGATGTTTTCACCCTTCCGGGGATCGGGGATGCCGATGGCGCAGGCTTCCTGCACCTTCGGGTTTTCATAGAAAACCTCGTCCACATCGAGCGGATAGACGTTGTAGCCGCCCGATATGATCAGCTCCTTCTTGTGGTCTGTGATGTAAAAATATCCATCAGTATCCATGATAGCGATATCACCGGTATAACACCAGCCGTCTCTGAGGGTCTCCGCCGTCTCATCCGGCATATCCCGGTAGCCCTTCATGACCTGCGGCCCCTTGATAATAAGCTCTCCCTCCTCGCCCACCGGCATATCCATCACACCATCTTCCAGGTCAACGATCCGGCAGAGGGTGTCGGAGATGGGAACTCCGATGCTTCCAATCTTGCGCGTCTCCTTCGTAAAGGGATTGATGTGTGTGACGGGGGATGTCTCCGTCAGCCCGAATCCCTCGACGATAAACGCCCCGGTAATCTCTTCAAATTCCTCCATGGCTTCGACTGAGAAGGGGGCGCTTCCGGAAAAACAGCCATTGACGCAGCTCATGTCCGTTTTTTTGATATCGGGGTGGTTCAGCATCCCGATGAACATGGTCGGCACCATTGTCATAAAGGAGGGTCTGAACCTTCGTATCGCCTCAAGGAGGAGCGCGGGCTGGGGCTTTGCGACGAGTATATCGGTCCATCCCATGTAGATGGCAAGGTTCATGATCGTGGAGAGACCGAAGGCGTGGAAGAAGGGAAGCGCGCCCAGGATCCTTTCCTTTCCCTTCGTACATACAGAAAAAAACCAGGCGGCCTGCTGCTGTACCTGTACGCTCAGATTGCCGTGGGTGAGCATAACCCCTTTCGAAACCCCCGTGGTGCCTCCCGTGTACTGATACATGGCCACGTCTTCAAAAGCCAGTTTCACGGAGGGCGGATCGGGTTCATACGTCTCCATGCACCCTTTCCAGGTATAGATATCGGGCGCCGGCTTCACATCGGCAGTACGCTTCTTTCTCTTTGCCGTCAGGGGAAAGAAGATATGGTGAGGAAAGGGGAGGTAATCCCCGATGGAGGTATATACAATCTGCTTGATCTGTGTCTTCGGCCGAAGATCGATCATCCGGTCTCCGAGGAGATCGACTGTCACCAGGACTTTTGCGCCGGAGTTGTTAAACTGATACCTCAGTTCGGCATCCGAATAGAGGGGGTTTGTCATGACCGCTATCCCCCCTATCTTTAATATGGCATAGAAGGCCGCGACACAGGGGATCAGGTTGGGGAGAAGTATCGCGACGGCGTCCCCCTGGCCAATGCCGAAGGAGATCAGGCAGGTTGCAAAACGGTCGACCATTTCCTTGAGGCTCGTGTACGTCACGGTATATCCCTCAAAGATAAGGGCCTCCCCGTCAGGAAACTCGCGGGCAGACCGGTCAAGGGCATCCGGGAGGCATATTTTTTCATAATCGATGCTCTCCGGAACCCCCGCTTGATACGCCTTCAGCCAGGGTTTATCCTCATACCTGATTTCCTGTGCCATGCCTTCCCGCCCCGCTTCAGATCACCGTTTCAAAAATTGAAAAACTTCCCTTTTATTTGCATCTCCGCCTCATATAAAAGAGGGGCTTCCGACCTTGAAATCGGAGCCCCCCGTTGTATCACTGAAAAAGAACGTCTATCGGCCGTTTAGGCGGGAGCCTCTTCTTCCTTGACTTCCGCAGCCTCTTCCGGGGCCTCGACCGGTACCGCTTCTTCAAGCCCCATGGAATTCCAGACTATCTCAGCGATATCAAGGGCGTTCATCGTATCTTCCTTCTCGCGGTCCTTGATACCATCAGACATCATCGTGAGACAGAAGGGACAACCGACCGCTATCGTATCGGCCTTCGCTTCTATGGCCTGATCGGTCCTCATATCGTTGATCCGCTCTCCGATATCCTCTTCCATCCACATTCTCGCTCCGCCGGCGCCAC
>CAYXUH010000139.1:0-3436 GCA_964468685.1 uncultured Syntrophaceae bacterium
TCGGTCGTAACGTACAACCCCGAAACCCTTCCCGTACCCAGGGTTTCCTGCCTGGCCCGGGAGAACTCGGAACGGGGTTCCTCGACCAGGAGGGTTGCCTGGCTGACAAATTGGGGTTCAATAAGGGGAGATAAGAGCGTCAGAGAGAGAAGAATGCCCACAAGAAAAAAGATAAGCACGATCCACTTTCTCTCTAAAAGAGGAACACCGTACTTTGCCGTATAGATCGAAATATCAAACTGCTTATCTCTTGCTTTTTCTTCCATAGTGATATTGCTCTGAAAGCCCTCTCTATGATTGGTGGTTATACACTATCCCTCGGATCTTACTGCTGCCCTGGGGAATAGTGGCGATGGCATTCTCCAGTTCGGTCTTTGTCGTCCTCTTGTCTTGAACAACAATGACCGTCATATCACAAATGAGACTCAGGAGAGTCGGGTCTACGTTACTCCTGTTTTGAACGAGCAATGGAGAGGTATCAAACAGTATCAGATCAAACTCTTCTTTCATCTCACGGATCAGGTCATCCAGAAGAGAGCGGGTCAGGAAAGGGGAGAGATCCGTGTCAACCCGGCCAGCCGTCATTACCTGCAACCCCTTGAGGCTGGTATCCTTCAGTGCCTCTTTCCAGGGCAGGAGCCCCGAGGCAACCGCGCTGAATCCCTTCCCTATCTCAAGCCCGAAGGAGAGATGGAGCTCTGGCCGACGCATGTTCAGGTCTACCAGCAAGACCTTCATAGCACTGAAGCGGGCTATGTTGTAACCCAGTACGGAGACCAGAAACGTGTTGCCGGCATCATCGTGGGGACTGGCAACCATGACAGTCTTGAGGTTTTCCTTCTGGAGTTCGCCCACTATCCCTTCCCGGATCCTGTGGACTTCCGCATAATCGAAAGTCTTATTGACGAGTCTATTGGAGTTCAATGAATCTGCCCACCTTTTTGAAAAACGATTTAGCCCTAACCAACAACGCCACAAACCGTCGGCAGAAAAAGGGGGAAGCCGCTTTCTTTGAGCTTCGACAGGCCACCCTCTTTAGACTAACTCTACTGTCAATCTTCGATAGAGAACAGCTACATAAGAATAGATATATCTCTATTAACAGAAAAAATAACTAAAAGTAAAGCAATAAATCAAAAAATCCAATACAGGTTTGGCCTAATCGACCCTGACTCATATATGCTTGATACGAGGCACTGCTGCTCGGTCTTGAAGATCTCGGGCTCACAAAGAATTTCCCCGCCGGAACTAATTCAACACGAAAAGGTATTGTGTTTTTAATCATTTCTGACTTGAAAAAAAGAACAAGGTATCGTATCATCTTTGACAGCCCTGTTGGCTACCACATACTTTTATTTTTAACGAACTTACTGAATTGATCCAGTAAATTTTTCTGTGACGCATCGATTACTATGGGATGTAGGGTGCAAAAACTTTTTGTCGAGTGCTATATGCTATGCGCAAACAAGGTAAAGAACAGCAGGCTATCCGTCCAATTCCCTCTCAGATATTGGAGCTGCTCTTGGATGTGATCCTGGAAGTGATGCGGGCAAAGCGCGGTTCCATTATGCTTCTCGACAGCACATCTCAGGAACTTACCATTCGAAATGCCCGCGGCCTTAAAAAGGAAATTATTGAAAAGGCCCGTGTGCGTTTGGGAAGCGGCATCTCCGGTAAAGTTGCTGCCGGTGGTCAGGCCGTTTTTGTCAAAGGGGTGACCGACGAATTACAACTCAATATAAAATCCGACGATCTGATCAATCCCGAGATCGATACCTCGTACATTGTGCCAATCAAGCTTCATGACGGAACGGTGGGAACGATCAACGTCAACTCCGTTCTTAAAAACCACGGGATTGAGCCCGAAAAAGAATCACTGGTACGGAGGATTCTATACTGCTTCTCAGAATACCTCGCCCAGGTAGACATCCCTGCGAGTCATCATGAAACCCCTTCCCAGCTGTACATGATGAACATCTTTCGGGAATACAGTTCCCTGCGCGAATTGCGAATGGTCTTCGACTACATTTTTCACCTGATCACCAACCTTCTGGATACCCGGAAGAAGGGGGTTTTCCTCCTAAAAAACCGACAGTCAGGTTTTTTCGATCTGATATTGGGATATGGACTTGATACGTCCCTATACCGTGAGACTTATGAAGAACTGGCCACGCAGCTACAGGTCGAAAAGATGGAATCGATCCAGAGTTTTACAGTGTTCCGTCAGGAGGAATTGTTCTCGAAACCATTGACACTCCTGCAGGAAGAATTTTATATAGTGCTGCCTCTGATATGGCAAAATACAGTACAGGGGCAGTTTTTCCTGTTTACCGACACATCACCAACATTCGACAAAACAACGCAAGGGTTGATCCGGTCGATCTGTGAATCTGCGGCCAGAGTTATCGAGGAATCGGCCTTGGAACAAAGGTTCCAGGATCTTGCCTCTACGGACACCTTGACCGGTATGTACAACTACGGATTGTGGTGGAAGAGACTTCATGAGGAGCTCGCACGCGCGGTCCGCCAGGGCAATACGAAGGTATCTCTCATTGTCCTGGATATTGACCAGTTTGACCGTTTTAACCGTGATCATGGCTACTTCCTCGGTGACGAGCTACTGAGGATCATCGCTGACCGGATCAATCGTTGCCTGAGAAATTACGATATTGCGGGTCGGATCGGAAGCGACGAATTCGCCATCACACTTCCCGACACTGATAAGCAGAGGGCTCTCGAGGTAGCGCACCGTATCCTCGATGCGGTCTCAGATATTCCGACCGAGATGAATATCCCCCTATCGCACCCCTTAACCTTGAGCGGCGGGGTGATCCAATTTCCAGACGATGCTGAAACGCCCGGGGCGCTCGTGGAAAATGCCAAAGCTGTCCTCGTTTCGGCAAAGATCATGGGGGGCAATTGCATCAAATCGTTTGAGCACCTAGAGGAGTAACCAGGGCATGTTGTTCTCCATACATACAGCGCGGGGCGCCACCACCATCTTTCTTGCAGATATGGTCATCACCTCCCTGCTTTTTGAATTCTTTTTTTGGATTTTACCCCAATCCTCTACGCTCTGGCTCTATGGGCCTTTTCAAGAACACCTGGCACTCCTTATCTTTACCCTGATCGTCCTCCTTTCCCTGTTCATTACCAGCCTCTACTCCTTTACGGAGCAGATATCTCCGGCCGAGTTGTTCAAACGGATGAATATCGCGTTCCTGATCTCCTGTGGGTATATCGTCACACTGAGCTTCTTCATCCGTGATCTTGCCCTGATTAACTGGCGTCTGCTTCCCCCTCTCGGCGCAATCTTTGTATGTCTCTTCTTTTTCCGCTATATTCTCTACTATGATATGCCGAAGAACCGAAACCGGGTCCTGATCATAGGGGCAAACGATCTGACCCATGAGATCGTCAAGGCGTCACAGAAAAA
>CAYXUH010000140.1:0-3231 GCA_964468685.1 uncultured Syntrophaceae bacterium
GAACTGATCGGGAAGATGGCGGACGCGGTGAAGGACAAGACCGAACTCATGGCATCTTGGCCGGAGGCGGAGCAGTTCGAGAAGACCGTGGCACTGTGGCGGAAGACCTCCGATTTTTTCCGGGGAGCGCCGGTGTGCATCGTGGTCCTGATGGGAAAGTATTCCAGCATTGCCGACCAGATCCTGCGGGCCCGGGGAGAAACGGATCCCGTCGCGCGGGAGATCCGATCCTTCCGGGAGACCGGAAAGTCCAGCCTCCAGAGCGTGGCCGCGGCCGTCAGTTACCTCTGCCTCTTTTTACATTACCTCGGCCTGGGGACGACGTGGATGTCAGGACCCGTTCAGGCCAAGAAGGAAATCGAACAGTTCCTGGATGTACCTCCCGAGTGGGATTTCGTGGACCTCATTCCCGTAGGGTATCCGGCGAGAGAATCAAAGACGCCCCCGCGAAAACCAATTAAGGAAGCAGTTCAGTTCTTCCGATGATTCCGGCATTGAGCGTGGGACGGACAACAGGATACATCCCGTTCACGATCATCGGCAACACACAGCACAATATTTCATTGACTCGCAGGGTCGTTCATCTTATATTCCCTCGTCGAAAAGGAGATTATTATCAGACAGAAAATCGATACAGATACGGATGAAAAGCGCGTGACTCTTGAGGAGGTGTTTTCCCCGCGCTCGGTGGCGGTTGTAGGTGTCTCGGGCGGGGCGGAGCTTTCCTTTAGCGGAATGATCGTCCTGTCCCTGATAATGGCCGGCTTTCCCGCCATTTATCCCGTGAATCCGAAATATAAGGAAATCCTCGAGCTGCCCTGCTACCCGGACCTTCTGAGCATTCCCGGTCCCGTTGATCACGTGGTGGTCAGCATCACCGCAGAGGGCTGCCTTGATCTCCTCGATGAATGCGCCGCCAAGGGGGTACGGTCGGTGCACTTCTTTACCGCCGGATTCGGCGAGAGCGGCTACAAGGATCGGGCGGACCTGGAGATGGCCATGCTGGAAAAGGCCAGGAGCGGCAACTTCCGGATCATCGGTCCCAACTGTGTGGGCATCTACGTTCCGAAAAGCCGCGTCGTCAACCACCCGAATGCCCCCCTGGAGCCGGGCCCCATCGCCTTCATTTCTCAGAGCGGCGGCCATGCCCAGAACCTCCCCGTTTTCGGAGCCAGCCGGGGTCTGCGCTACAGCAAGGTTGTGAGCTACGGGAATGCGCTGGACGTGGATGAGTGCGAGCTTCTCGACTATCTGACCGAAGATCCGGAGACAGAGATCATCTCCGCCTACATCGAGGGGGTCAAGGACGGGCGGCGCCTCATCGATTCCATGGCGCGGGCGGCACGCCGTAAGCCTTTGATCATCTACAAGGGTGGAAAAACGGAGGCGGGGAAAAGGGCCGCCTTCGGCCATACGGCCAGCATGACCAGTTCCGTTGCCACCTTCGAGGCCGCCTGCCGACAGGTGAACGCCATGCAGGTCGACAATACCGAGGAGATGATCGACGTCCTGGCGGCACTGCGCTTCATGAGGAACATTCCCGTGGGCCCGAACGTAGCCGTTGTGGGCGGCGGCGGTGGCCCCAGTGTTCTTGCCAGTGACGATATGGAAATCGAGGGGCTTCGTGTTCCCCCTCTCTCCTCCGAGGTGCAGGATGAGCTGAAGCGCCACCTGCCCATAGCGGGAAGCATCTTTACCAATCCTATCGATACGAACAACATGATCGATCCCAAGGCCATCTCCTTTACCCTGCGCACCGTCGGCAAGTCGCCCGATATTCATATGATCGTCTATCACCTCGGGTTTCATCCCATCGGGAGTTGGGGGCTGGGCCGTTTCTCCTCGCCCACCTTTCTCGAACCGGCCATTGAGGCCCTCCTCGGTGCCCAGGATGAGATCGGCAAACCCGTCCTGATGGTTCTTCGCCCTCCCCAGGATCTGGAAAGCATGAAGGAATATCTGGAGGTACAGAGGGCTCTGGTGGAGGCGGGGCTGCCCGTTTTTCTGTCCATGCGGGAGATGGCCAGGGCCATCCATCGCATTATCGTCTGGAAGGAGAGATCGAAGATCCAAGGTTAAGTGCGGCCTGAGGGACCAGCCGGGATGTTGAGCCGCGCCAGGTATCCTTACGATGCTGCCAGAGAGTTGAAATTATGGAAAAGCTGTTTTACCCTCCTGAAGGGGATGCGAGGGCAGGAGCGGGGAGATATTGACGCCTTCGTAGACCTCGTCGTGCGGGTGTCTCACCTCCTGGCGACCTTTCCCGAGATTAGGGAACTGGACATCAACCCGGTGCGGGTATTCGGTGAGGGGAGCGGCGTCATGGCCCTGGACGCGCGCATGCGCTTGTGTTGATTGTGGGTTGGGCCATCACAGAAAAATATTCGAAGGGAGTGAATCATGAGCCGAGCAAAGGTAAACGGTATCGAAATTTCGTACAGTGTCAGTGGAGACGGGGACCCCGTGGTTCTCATCGGGGGCTTCGGAATGGTCAAGGAGGGATGGGAACAGCAGGCAATCGATCTGGAGAAGCATTTCCAGGTTATTACCTTCGACAACCGGGGGATAGGAGACAGCACGGTGCCGTCGGAGCCGTTTGCTATCGATGATATGGCGGCCGATGTGGTGGGTCTCCTGGATCATCTCGGGATCGGGAAGGCACATTTTTTCGGCGTCTCCATGGGGGGACTCATTGCCCAGGCGCTGATACTGGATTATCCCGACCGTGCCCGTAAGGCGGTTTTGGGCTGCACGAGCCATGGCGGACGGCATGCCGTGCAACCGGCACCGGAGGTCATGGAGGCCCTGGCCGCTATCGGCGCCCCGGGAATGTCTGCGGAAGATGCGGCTCGCAGACGGCTTCCTGTTGTATTTTCAGACCGTTTTATCCGAGAGGACCCGAAAAAACTGGAAGAGTTCCTCACGCGGTCGCTTCAGTATCAACCGACGCCGCAGGGAGCGGCCGGACAGATGAAGGCCCTGAGCTTTTTCAACGTGAAAAGGCGCCTCGGGGAGATCGTTTGCCCCGTTCTGGTCATAACGGGTGACGAGGATCAAATGATGCCCCCCGAGAACGCTCGGTTGCTGACCGAAGGAATTCCCGGAGCCAGGCGGTACGTCGTCAAGGGGGCCGGACACAGTTTCTTCTACGAAAAACCTGAGGAGGTCAACCGTGCCCTGATCGATTTTTTCAAGGAGTAGTTCCGGTCTCTGAAGGGGACTGACCATGTA
>CAYXUH010000141.1:0-1229 GCA_964468685.1 uncultured Syntrophaceae bacterium
TGTGAAAATCAAGACGGTCAATCGATGCCGTGACGACATTGGCCCGCGCGTGCCTTACGGCGACGGCACCCGCCGCGGTATCGATCAGCTTCATGATGGCGCCCCCATGCACATTCCCCACAGGATTCGCGTCAAGGGGATTCATCACCTGCGCCATTACAACGCTGCTTTCATCCACGCGTTTACCTCCCATTATGGGGCCTCCTTTCCGCATCCTCTGATGAGTGGTAATGCTCGTAATGGTTTCGGCCACTTCCCTTGGCGCGGTACATCGCAATATCGGCTTTTTTAATAAGGGTTTCAACATCATCGCCGTCTTTGGGGTAGAAGGCAGCTCCCAGACTGGCGGTCACATGGATTTTGTTGGATTCAAGGAGAAAGGGCCTGCGAATGACTTCGAGTATCTTATCGGCAATGATATCGGCATCCTTCTCACTCTTTATGTCGCACAGCAACATAAAGAATTCGTCTCCCCCCATACGCGCGACCGTATCGCTTTTCCTCAGACACCCCTTCAGACGATGACCCAGTTCCTTGAGCAACAGGTCGCCGATCCCATGACCGAGGGTGTCGTTGACCTCCTTGAATCGATCTAGATCGAAGAGGATCACGGCAAGCATCTTGTTGTTACGCCGGGATTTTCCAAGCTCGATCTCCAGGCGATCACTGAAAAGGGTCCTGTTGGGCAGACCCGTCAACTGATCGTGCGTCGCCATGTAGGCCAGTTTCTCCTCGGCTTGCTTGCGCTCGGTGATGTCTTTCCCCACGCCGAAGACAACATCCTTTCCATTGAGCGCGGCAGGCGTCATTGACAGTTCGAGAATCTTCGTCCTCCCCTGGACAAGATATTCAGCCTCCACTGTCCTCTCTCTCTTCCAATAATCTTTTCCCCTGTCTGCTGCGTCTTTTCGCGTCTCAAGGGGCAGGAAATTGTTGATATTTTTCTCCGGCAGTTTCTCCCGGCTACACTCAAGGAACTCAAGGGCCGCCTCATTCCAGTCGATAAACCGGCCCTCGGGGTTGGTGATCATGATCGGGCTCGCGGTCTTTTCGAAGAGGGTGCGATACCTCTCATCACTCTCTTTCAGGGCCTGCTCAGCCCACTTCTGCTGCGTCACGTCCCGGGAGAGACCCCTGAACCCGACAGGTTTTCCCTTCGGATCATACATCAGGGAAACGCGTATAGTGTGAATCTGGATGCTCCCATCCTTGGCACGGGTCTCATAATT
>CAYXUH010000141.1:1239-3187 GCA_964468685.1 uncultured Syntrophaceae bacterium
CGGGATACCTGTTCGATAAACCTCCCTGAATAGACCGTCCATCCGTTTTGCGGATTCAGGACTCGTATACTTCTGGGTTTTCATGCCAAGCAGTTCCTCCCGCGTGTAACCCGTCATCCTACACATCACATCATTCACAAAGGTGGCGCTGCCGGCCAGATCCGTCTCAAAATAGGCCTCATTAATATCTTCGAGGATCGTCCGGTACCGCTCCTCGCTCTCTTTAAGGGTCCGCTCCGACCGTCTGCGCTCCGTCACGTCACGGGAGAGACCCCTAAATCCGCAGGGTTTTCCCGCCGGATCACGCATCAGAGAGACGTGCATCTCCCGGATTCCGGAACTGCCGTCTTTTTTAATAACCTCATAATCCTTCATATTTACGGGCTTCCCCGTCAGATACACCTTATTAAAGATCGAAAACGCCTGTTTTGCCGTCTCTGGACTGGAGTATTTCCGGTTGTCTGTGCCGATGATCTCATCCCGTTTGTATCCAAAAATGTCGCACAGGGCGTCGTTGACGAAGGTGTAATTCCCGGTCAGATCAATCTCGAAATATCCCTCCTCAATGGTGTCGAGGATGGTCCGATACCGTTCCTCGCTCTCACGAAGAACTCGCTCCGCTTGCCTGCTCTCAGTCACATCCCGTACAACACCCTTAAAGCCTACCGGATTCCCTTCGGCGTCACGTACCAGAAAGGCCTTTACTTCCAGTACGCCCCTTCCCCCGTCCTTTCTATAGATTTCATAGTCGTCAATCCTCAGGGGCTCCCCTGTTCGATACAGCTCCTCAAAGATAGAATAGACCCGCCTTGCCTCCTCGGGGGTGAAATGATCTCTGTTGTCCATGGTCAGAAATTTGTCCCGCTCGTATCCAAAGATACGACACATGGCATTGTTTACAAAGGTATACTTCCCGTTAAAGTCCGACTCGAAGTATCCCTCCTCGATACTCTCGAGGATTGTACGGTACCGCTCCTCGCTCTCCTTGAGGGCTGTCTGTGCCCGGCTCTGTTCGGTCACGTCACGGGTGACACCCCTGAACCCGGTCGGGTTCCCCTCGGAATCGCGCATCAGGGAGACGTGCAGCTTTCGGATCTGAGGCCTGCCATCTTTTCCCAGGGCTTCATATCCGTCAATATTCACGGGGTTACCCGTCCGATATATTTCACGAAAGATTGAACCCATCTCTCTGGCGGTTTCGGGGCTCATGTACTTTCCATAGGGCATGCCCTGCAGTTCTTCTCGGGTATAACCCGACATCCTGCACAGGACATCGTTCGCAAAGACAACATTTCCGGTCAGGTCGAGCTCGAAATATCCTTCTTTGGTCTCTTCAAGGATCGTCCGGTACCGCTCTTCGCTGTCGCGCAGTGCCCGTTCAGCCTCTACCTGCTGCGTCACATCAAGGGAAATACCCCTGAATCCAATGGGTTCCCCGGTTGGATCCCGCTTCAGGGAAACGTGCAGTTTTCGGATTCGCGGCCTTCCGTCTTTTCCAACAACCCTATATTCTTCGATATCCGCGGGCATACCTGTCCGATACACCTCTTGGAATACCGGGACCGCCTTTTCGGCCATTTCAGGACTGGTATTTTCCCGTGTGTTCATACGGAGCAGTTTCGCCCGGCTGTGACCCACTATTTCACTCACCGCATTGTTCACAAAGGTATAGTTCCCGGCAAGGTCGGTCTCGAAATACGCCTCCTGGATATGTTCGAGGATATCACGGTACTTTTGCTCAACCCCCAGCAGCTGCTCCCGCTTCTCGATTCGTTTGGTTATGTCTCTCAGGTTGACCAGGGCTGCCCTCTCGCCGTGAAAAGGCGCTATGATAGCGAACCCCTCTACCCAGAATTCACTGCCATCCTTCGTCATCCCCTTGTATTCCGACAGAAACCCTCCCCCGCCCGCCAGAACCGTTTTCTGGTCGTTGATTACCTTATCACGG
>CAYXUH010000142.1:0-3158 GCA_964468685.1 uncultured Syntrophaceae bacterium
ATCTTCTGACCAACCCCGCGCTTGACCCGGTAGGGAAGATTCCTGAATACAAGGTCTGCGCGGTGAAGGTCGAAGCAGCATAATTTAAAATATAAATGGTCCGCAGGGGGCGGGCCCGGCACATTAAAAATTTATAAAATGGAGGAGGTATTAATCTATGGCTTTTAACCCCCCGGCAAAAATGGTCGCTCTTGTGGGTAATGCAGGAGTCGGCAAGGCAAAACTTTCAATCTTCAACCTACTACTCCGAGGATTTATGGCGGGTGCATATATCGCCATCGGAGGAGCGCTGTGCACCATCTGCATAACGGGCGTGGCAACACCGGGAATTGCGAAACTCGTCGGCGGCGCCGTATTCCCCGTCGGCCTGATCGCCATCGTCCTGACCGGTATGGAACTCTTTACCGGTGACTGTATGATCGTCCCCATGGCCGCGATGATGAAGAAGATCACGTGGGGTGCAGTCATGAGAAACTGGGTATGGGTCTACATAGGAAACTTGGTAGGCTCGCTTGCTTATGCGTATCTCATGACCGTAGGTCCCTTCGTGAGCGGGCAGGCTGACGGCACCATGGCGGTCAACGCGTTCGGCATGACCGCGGTCGGCATAGCGGCAGGAAAGGTTCTTGGATATAAGGCCGTTGGGGCCGCAGGTCTGTGGTCCTGTTTCATGAAGGCCATCGGCTGTAACTTTCTGGTCAACATCGCCATCCTTCTCGCCATTACGGCAGATGACGTGATCGGGAAGTTCTTCGGTGTCTGGTTTCCGATCATGGCCTTCGTATCGTCCGGTTTCGAGCATTGTGTGGCCAATATGTATTTTCTTCCTTCAGGAAAGTTCCTGATGGACTGGTATCCAGCCGTTATAGCTGAAAAGGGCGGTCTTCTCCTTGCCAACGGAGGACTGAGCTGGTCCGACATATGGCTCTGGAATCTGATACCCGTCACGGTAGGGAATATCGTCGGTGGCTTCCTTTTCATCGGGGTTACGTACTTCCTGATGTTCAGAAAGGATCTGCCCGCGGAGTAGAGGAGACAGATGTCGGCACTAGCCTGGGTGGCATTCATCATATGTGCGGCGGCGGTAGCCCTTCACTACAACTCGACGGGTGATTCACGCTTTCTGCTGTATGCCATCCCCGGCCTGATCCTGCTACTGGTCATCCCCATGACCCTGGCGTGGATGAGCCGCAGGAGCTTCGTGAAGGCAGATGATCAGTTCAACACACAGGCACGCGCCTGCACGATAGGAAAGATCGGCCCGACAATGGTCGGAGATGTTATACGGATATCGGGTGAGGTTCAAAAGATCAGTTTCAAATGGCTCAACAGGCCTCACTTTCATATTAAAGACGAGACGGCGGAGATCCGGGTCATCATGTTTACCGCACCCGCAAATAAGGTAGTGGTCGGAGACAGGGCGGAGGCGGTTGGGATCGTGATGAAATATCCGCTGACAAAGACACGATTCGTTATATCGGCCGTCAGTGTCAAAAGGATTGAAGACTAAGGAGAATATCATGGACGGAAGAGAAGGAAGATGTGCATTTGGGTTTCTTTTGTTTGGACTGGCCCCCATCCTGGCTACGGCAGGAGGAGCAGGCCTGGGAATGGTCGTCTTCGCCGCAGGAGTACTGATCGCGACCTCCGCGGCATTTGCGTAAGGGAAAAGATATCAAAGGAGGAGTGACGGCGCAACCCGTTGTTATTCCCCCTTTTTCTTTTTAAAGTTCCTCAGGGCCTCATCCACCTCCTCTTTACCCACTGTACCCTTCCAGGTCCTCGTATTGTCGAGAAGGTATTCTGACATCCTGTCCGTCATGCAACGGGCACACAGGTGCACCATCTTCATGCTCTCGATATGTCGGACAACCGACAACCCCTCAGACAACTCCCCGCACAGGAAACACTTGTCAGGCGTATCATCCTCGTGCCGCTCATAGTAGTCTTCGTCGTAACACTTCATAATCCGTCCCGTGAATGCATCGCTGAGACCGGCCGAGAAATCATCCTTCTTTCTTCCTCAAAAAACTGGCTATCGATATTACCGCGGAAACCTCAGCATAAAGGTTGTCCCCTTGCCCTCCTCGGAGGAAACGGTTATCTTGGCATTGTGGGCGTCCATGATCCGCTTGCAAAAGGTAAGCCCCAGACCGGAGCCCTCCAACTGCTCTCCCGTTTCCTTTACCCGGTAAAAGGGCTCAAAGATAAAGGGAATCTTATCTTTGGGTATCCCTCTCCCGGTGTCGGACACGGTGACCGTGACGTAGTGATCATCATATCCGGCATGTACGGATATGGCACCTCCGGCAGGAGTATACTTCGTCGCGTTCCCTATAATATTCACAAAGACCCGAACCAGGCTTTCCCCGTCTCCGGTTATCGTGGGCAGGTCTTTCGAAATGTCTCTCTCTAATGTAATCTCTCTCTTTTCACACAGCGGCTCCATATCTTCTATACTTCGCATGACAACCGCGGAGAGGTCAAGAATCCCTTTTTCCCGTATCAGGGTCCCCGCCTCTATCTGGCGTATATTCAGCCAGTGCTCCACAAGATCCTCCAAGTTCCGAATCCGTTTTTCACATCGTCCTATAATATCATTTGCCTCGTCGCTCAGGCAATCACCAGCCACCACCTTGAGTGATTCGATGCTCTGCTGGACGGCAACCAGGGGAGAACGCATCTCATGACTGACGAAGGTAATAAAATCCCTTGTCATCTTCTCCTCCGCGTCCCGCAGTCTCTTCGCCTCTATGGTAAGTTTGTGGTGTTCAAGCCCTCTCTTCGTGACGGCCCTCAGCTGATCGGGGGTAAAGGGTTTGGGGAGATAATCATATGCCCCCCGTTTCATGGACTCCACCGCAGAAACAATGGACGCATAGCCGGTAATGACAACCAGGACGATATGGGGAATATCCTCCAACAGGATGTCGATCACCTCCAGACCCGACATGCCGGGCAGGTTCAGATCTACGAAGACCAGCTCGGGACGCTTTCCCCTGGCAATTTTTATCCCCTCCGGCCCGTCTTCCGTCGTCATTACAGCGTAGCCGGATTTTTCAAGGGCCTGCCTGCACCCATCCCGAATGGTCTCCTCATCATCAATGATAAGGACAAGTCCTTCTTGGGTTTTGTGTAACATGAGCGTCTACCTTAAC
>CAYXUH010000143.1:0-3091 GCA_964468685.1 uncultured Syntrophaceae bacterium
TCCTTTACTCACTCAACCTCCGCTTGATGATCTCTTTTATCATGAGCTTTTTAAGGATACCCTTCAGCTCTTTGTCGCCTACCGGAGAGAGGGTTTCCCTGATGACTCTCTTGTCCCGTTCCTTCAGGAGACGCGGGCTGAAGTCTATGGCAACATCCTCCGGGTGGACTGGTGTGGGAGCTATGTCGCCTATCGTGAAATAGATATTATTTATCTCTTCCTTTCCCCACTCGGCATTGACCTTGTCCATGATCTCCTGTTTCAGGAAACGGAGTTGCTGCATCCAGGCCGGGGTCGAAACGTTGACATAAAGGGTGTTGTTTTTGAACTTGAAGGGGGCTGTCTGGGCCAATATCTGTGGCCCGACCGCCTTGCGCCAGGTATCCAGGATGTGGTGATCCATCATATCCAGGAGCAGCTTTTTTTTCCTGAGGACATTCGGCAGAAAATCCCCCATCTTCAGGAGAGTTGTCCGACGTTTCCTTTGTCGTTTTCTCTGGTACATGGCCATCTTTCTCGCATAGTTGTCCCTCACAGTCAAGAAGGAGATACATGGCGATTGATTCTGTTATTTCTGTGTGTTATGGGGTAAATAGTATTTTGGTTGAGATAGGAGGAAATAATGGACCTGGCAAAGATGATAGAGGAGATCAAGGCTCATCCTGATTACAAGAAGGCGGGGATGATCCTGTGCCACAACGGCGTAGTACGAAATTCATCCAGGGACGGCAGACCGGTCAGTGAGCTGGTGGTAAAGGCGGACCGGAATCGATTGGAAGAGGTCATATCCGAAATAAAACAGCGCCCGGGGATCATCGAGGTCCTCGCGCAGGTTCGGGAGGGAAGGCTCTTCCCCGGCGATGACGTCATGCTGGTCGTGGTTGCCGGCGACTTCAGGGAGAATGTGTTCTCGGCACTCAGGGACGCGGTTGACACCATAAAGAGCGAGGTCACGAAGAAGACCGAGACCTAGGAACGCCTCGCCGCGTGCGCAGGCCGGAAGGTGGACAGAGAAGATGGGGGACCCCCGTTCGGATATCAGGGCAATCTTTGATGCCGGCCTGAAGGCTGCGGATCCCGGGGAGGCGATCAGACGTGTCGTAACCCTTGCGGGGGATCGGTTGATAGTCGAGGGCAGAGAATACGACCTCGGCGCCTTTGACCGGATCATGATTGTCGGTGCCGGGAAGGCGGCCGCGAGCATGGCCGCCGCGCTCGAAGATATTCTGGGCCCATACCTGACAGAGGGGATCATAACCACAAAGTATGGTCATGCATGTGCCCTGAACGTTGTCTCCGTGACGGAGGCGGGGCACCCGATCCCCGATGATGCGGGAGTCCGCGGTTCCCGGCGTATCCTTGATCTTCTCGAAGGCGCCGGCGAGCGGGACCTTGTCCTGTGTGTTATATCGGGCGGGGGCTCGGCGCTTCTTCCCCTGCCTGCGGACGGCATCTCTCTCGATGACAAACAGAAGACCACGCAGACCCTTCTGGACTGCGGGGCCGATATACATCAGATCAATACCATACGAAAACATATCTCAGGAATAAAAGGGGGGAAACTGGCAATGGCGGCCCTCCCGGCAACGCTGGTGACGCTGGTCCTCTCGGACGTGATCGGCGATGCTCTCGACGTGATCGCCTCCGGCCCGACCGTCCCCGATCAGAGCACCTTTGCCGACTGCATTAAAATCGTGAATCACTACGACCTGGAAGATGAGCTGCCCCCTCCGGTGATCGCGTATCTTAAGGACGGGGTTAAGGGGAAGCATCCCGAAACCCCCAAGGCGGGAGATCCGGTCTTCGAGAAGACCTCTGTCTCTATCATCGGCAGCTGCGCCCTCTCACTCACCGCCGCGAAGCAGAAAGCGGCCGCGCTGGGGTATAACGTAACCATTCTCTCTTCATCCGTAGAGGGCGAAACGAGAGAGGCGGCACAGAACCACGCGGGCATTGCCCGGGAGGTACAAATATCCGGCAATCCCGTTCCGATTCCGGCGTGTATGATCTCCGGGGGTGAAACGACGGTTACGATCCGCGGAGACGGCCTCGGTGGGCGGAATATGGAGTTTGTCCTTGCCGCCGCCATCGAGATAGAGGGGCTTGCAGGCATAACCATTCTGAGCGGTGGAACGGATGGAACGGACGGGCCCACCGACGCGGCAGGGGCGATCGCTGACGGATCAACCGTGCAAAAGGCCCGGGGGAGGGGGATCGACGCCGCGCGGTATCTTGCGAACAATGACTCGTATCACTTCTTTGAGGCGACCGGAGATCTCCTGATAACCGGGCCGACCATGACGAACGTCATGGATCTGAGGATCTTCCTGGTAACGTAGCCGAGTTCCGATCGAATGTAATATTCCTTGAAAAGTTTAACAATCGTATCAAGAGGGACCGGTTAGCATGTGCAATTCCAGGATTGAAAGCCAAGCTGACCTCCAGATACAAAGTTGATCTCTAATGCCAAAACCGGCCACTTATACATAACATTATGCACAAAACCCGCTAAAGCTTGTTGCCAAGGATTGACATGGAGAAAACACTTTGAACATTCGGAAAATCAAATCGTTGACTATGTTGATTTCGTTTGCTCTTTGCATTCTGACGACCGTTATACTTTATGAGGTTGTGTTCGTTTTCATTTTGAGGTTTTCGTTCAGATACTAACTAACAAGGAGAGCTGAAGATGGGTCATGTCAGTCTTATAAGTATTTTTGTTGTAGTTGCTCACTTGGTCATAATTGTCGGTTTGTCGCTTCGAATCATCATGAAACACAGGCCTGCAGGAGGCTCTCTGGCATGGATCATCCTAATCATCGTGTTACCATTTGCGGGTGCCGGGCTGTATTTGCTCATCGGTGAGAACCGTCTGGGAAATCACCGCGCTGAGCGCGCTAAGGCGCTTCTAGGTCCGTATAAAGAGTGGCTCCAAAGGTTGCCTCAGGATAAGCTGGTTGAGTGGTCAAACCTGAGTTCAGGGTGTGGACCCATTAGTGACCTTGCTGAGGCTATAGTGGGCATTCCGGCAATGGCTGGGAGCAAACTGCACCTGCTTGACGAGGCTGAAAGTATTTTCCGGTCCATAATC
>CAYXUH010000144.1:0-3034 GCA_964468685.1 uncultured Syntrophaceae bacterium
TCCCACGTACGTGTCATTATACCCGGCGGCTATCTCAAGCAGATACCCCTTGGCTCGATCAACGATGGTACCGTACCCCTCCTTCCCGGCTGCGGCCATCTCCTCCATGAACTTTACCAGCCCCGGGTCTCTGAGGGCTACCCCGACAATCTCCTCCCTTGACTTGAGGACCGGCCCGACAATGGCCCTCTTTTCATCATCAATCCTGTCTATGAGCTCCCGCCTGAGGAGATAGCTGAGGGCCTCTCTGGACTTGCCACTGTGTATCTCCAGAAATTCCGAGATATTCACGGGCTGAGAGGACACGACAAAGGCCTTATGGTACAGTCTGAAGAAGGTTATCAGCCTCCGCAACGTTCCCGGATTTTCGGTCTGACCGAACAGCAGGGTCACCAGGCTCTTGTCCTTTTTCTCCCGTCTGCGCCCGTACGCAACAAGCTGCGGCACCAGAAAGACCGGTCTGTCCATCTCTCTTTGCGCATCAATCAACTGCCCGAGGGGATCTTTCACGCTCCTGCGTCCGATAAGCTCCGAACCCCGGAGGTACACGACGGAGCTTTTTCCCTCTTTCGTTATCCTTTCCAGATATTTACTCTTGAAGGGATTGTGGAAAAACTGCGAGAGGATAGCCCTCAAGGCATAGCGAAAGGGTTGCCAGAGAAGCATGTTAATGCCGTGACAATAAACGGGCCGCTTAACATCCCCTCTGGTCAAGACGTTCCGAAGTATCAGGCAGTTGAGCTGGCTCTGGTTCTTCAGGGCGTGGATAACCACTCCTTTCCCCGAGAGATCCTTCAGTTTGTTCAGATCTTCTTCGTCCGCTTTTGCCTTGGACAGTGCCCTGCCCAGGAGTCGAAAAAGGGGGGATTTCTTCTCTTCATACAGGAGGCCACTGTAAAACTCCCCTACCCGCCTGCCGAACATTCTCCACTTAGATTTGCCTACCATGGTCTCTCGTTATCTGCCCTCCTCACCCTCAGCCGACCTACCAGTTAACCGGACAACATTCCGGGAATCTTCGAATCATGTAATCCCTCACATATCCCTCGATCTCATGGGCCGTCGAAAAGGCGATCACCGTTTTCAGCAGTTCTTTGGATTCCTTGACCGTTGAATTGCGGATTATCTTCTTTACGCGGGGGATTGCCAGAGGCGTCATGCTCAGTCCATCAAGTTCAAGGCCCAGCAGAATGGGCGTGCACAGGGGGTCCCCCGCCATCTCACCGCACATGGCAACCTTTATACCGGCCTTATGCCCCGCATCGACAACCTGCCTGAGCATTATCAGTACGGCAGGGTGAAGGGGTTCATAGAGATAGGCGACCCGCTCGTTCACCCGGTCGATCGCGAGCGCGTATTGTATCAGATCATTGGTGCCGATACTGAAGAAATCCACCCTCTCCGCCAGTCTATCTGCCATGATCACCGCAGAGGGGACCTCTATCATAATCCCTATCTTTATATCTTCGTCAATGGGAATCGCACCCGATACGAGTTCATCCTTTACCTCATCGATGATCTTCCTGGCCTCCACAATCTCCTGGATGCCGGAAATCATGGGAAGCAGGATACCGGTATTGCCATAGACACTGGCACGCAGTATAGCCCTCAACTGTACCTTGAAGAGTTCAACCTCCTGGAGACAGAAGCGTATTGCCCTCAGCCCCATCACCGGGTTCATCTCTTCGGCCAGGCCGGCATCGGAGATAAACTTATCACCCCCCAGATCAAAGGTTCTGATAGTGGCCCACTTGATTCCCGCCCCTTCTATCACCTTCTTATAATTTAAAAAGTGCTCCTCTTCGGTCGGAAGTTCCTTCCTGTTGATATAGATAAATTCCGTCCGGTAGAGGCCCACACCGTTAGCCCCGTGAAACACCGCCGAGGGTATCTCTTCGACAAATTCTATGTTCGCCCCGACACCCACACCGTGGCCATCCGCCGTCACGGCGGGAAGGTGGGCGTCCTTGATCATATCCTCTTCCATTACGAGGTAGTGCCGTTTTTTGTCCTCGTATCTCTTTATTACCTCCGGATCGGGATTGACGATAACAACACCTGCCGTCCCATCAATGATAATCAGGTCACCGGTGTTCACCTCTCCGGTAACCTTTTCCAGCCCGACAACCGCCGGGATCCCTATCGATTTTGCCACGATCGCGGTATGGGATGTTTTCCCTCCCATGTCCGTGGCAAAACCCAGGATCTTACGGGTCGCCATCTGGACCGTATCGGCCGGAGAGAGGTCTCTCGCAACGATGACAACCTCCCCCTCAATATCGGAGATCTTTTCATGCATCTTCCCGGACAGATTTCTCAGTATCCTCTGCCCCACATATTCCAGATCCCTGATACGCTCCCGCAGATACCCGTCTTCTATCTTATCGAATATCTCACGGTGCTTGGAGATCGTCATCTTCAGCGCCCATTCCGCATTAACGCGATGTTCCTCTATATTTTTTATGGTACTTTCGACAAACGTCTTGTCCTCGAGTATCATGATATAGACATCGATAAGGAGTGGGCCTACCCCCTTACAATCACCAATACCCTCCTTTATATCCAGCAATTCTCTTTTCGAGTCCTTGAGGGCCCTCTCGTACCGCTTTACCTCCCTGGAGACAAAGCGGCCATTATCTAATTTATAGAGCGTTTCCTTGACATCCTGGTGATTCAAGGCATAGGCCCTCCCAATCACGATACCGGGGGACACCCCGATACCCCTCAGGGCGGCTATTGTCTTCAGTTCATTCTCGCTCAATTATTCTTCTCCAAATTTATCTTCTATGAGTTTTTCAAGCTCTTGCATGACATCATCCGCATCCAGACCTTCAGCCTCAACGGTGAGGCGGCTTCCCATGGGACATGCAAGGGTCAGTATCTCAAGGATACTCTTGCCGTCAATCCTTTCTCCTTCTTTCGCGAGGAACACATTCGATTCATACCTGCCGAGCACACTCACTATCTTGGCGGCGGCTCTTGCGTGAAGTCCCAGTTTGTTTTTCAGGGTGAATGCCTTTATTGTCTTCATACT
>CAYXUH010000145.1:0-3034 GCA_964468685.1 uncultured Syntrophaceae bacterium
TCCTGAGGATCTGGCACGGCAGTTCAGTGAGATCGACCACGAAAAACTGAAGGGGAACACGATATCGGGATGGCTGCGATCCATCCTCTTCCCCTCAAAGGGTGATTGATGACTGGTGCCGGGGCAGGTTGAGGTGTTCTTCCAAGGATATCCGGAGGTGTCACGCCAGCGTGTTTAGAACGTGTGTATGGCTGTTGATTTAAAGGAAAGATATATATTTGAACCTTCGAGGACTTCCAAGTCGAAGAGGGCACTTTTTGTGATCAGTGATTTGAAGAGGACATCTTCAACGGCAACACCCACCTCATAGAACAGCCCCAGATCCATAATTTCCGTAACTCTCCCTTTGAAAGAATTCCTCATGCTGGAGGTCAGTTCTTCCCTGCTGAGGATGGCATCTTCAGGCCGTATCGCTATATACCTAGGACCGTTTTCGGGTGACCTCCCCAGTTCAATCTCCAGACCATCTATGACGGCCTTTGTGTCGCGGAACCGGGCTGCAAAGAGATTTTTCATGCCGACGAAATCGGCCACAAAGGTTGATTCGGGTTTCTGAAAGATCTCCTTCATCCCCCCTACCTGCTTGATCCTCCCCCCGTCCATGACGGCGGCCCGGTCCGCGAGCGAAAGGGCTTCTGAGAAATCGTGAGTCACCATGAGGAATGTGGCATCCGTGTTTTCGTGAAGCCTTTTGAGTCCTTTTCGCAGGTCCTCTCTGAAACCGGGGTCCAGGGCGGAGAGGGGCTCGTCGAGGAGGAGGACGTCCGGGTTCACGATGAGTGCCCGTGCCAGGGCGATGCGCTGGTTCTCACCCCCGCTCAGGTTCGTCGGAAGGCGTTGCAAGAGGTGAGAGAGATTCAAGTCGTCCACCAGGCGGTCAAAGCGTTTTTTTGCCTCACCCCTTGGCACCTTATGAAAATGGAGGCCGTAGGTGATGTTGTCGTGTACCGTCAGGTGGGGGAAGAGCGAATAGTCCTGGTAGACGATGGTGACCCCCCTCTTCTCGGGTGGCAATCTGGTTATATCCCTGTCACTGATCGATATATGCCCGCTGTCGACTGGAATGAGCCCCGCCATCGCCTCGAGCAGCACCGTTTTCCCTGCCCCCGTGGGGCCCATAAGGATGAAAAACTCGTTCTTCTCTATCGTGAGATTGATATCTCTAAGGCTAAATTCCCCCAGCTCAATGTTGATATTATCTATGCTGATCATGAATTTTTCGCGTTTCTTAATGTGAGGATCCGTAGGATCAAAAAGAGGGCAAGGCAGATGGATACGAGCCACACCGCTACCGGTTGAGAGTATTTGAGTCCGTAACTCTCAAAACGTTCGTACAGCAGAACCGGTGCGATCATCGGGTGGTAGGCGACGATGACAACCGCCCCGAACTCGCTGATGGCACGGGCACTGCACATGATGATCCCGATCAGCATGCTGCGCCACGCGAGTGGAAAGGTGATCCTCGCAAAGGTGCTGAACATGGAGGCCCCCAGACTTCGTGATACGTTTTCGAGCCGGGGGGGGATATTTTCGAATCCGCTTTTAACGGCATTGACGTAGAAGGGGAGCCCCACGAAGGTCAAAACAACGACGATCCCTGTCACACTCCCCATGATCCTGATTCCGAGTTCGCTGAAGATCTGTCCGAGCCAGTGACCCCTCCCCGCGACGCTGAGAATCGCGATCCCCACAACGGGGTGGGGGATGACGATCGGGAGATCGATGATACTTTCTACGAGGTGTTTTCCCCTGAAGTTGCTCCTCGCCAGGATATAGGCGAGCGGGGTCCCGAAGACAAAGGCGATAACGGCGGCCAACCCGGCTGTGTAGATACTCAGCCAGATCGACCGCACGACATCTTTATCCTGTATAGTCTCCTTGAGCATTGAAAGGGAAGGGGCCGTCAGCATCTGGACCAACGGAATGAGGATGAAGGCCATGATAACGAGCCCGCATGAAACGGTGATCCAGAAAAACGGTTCCTTCTTTATCATCTTGCCTTCGCTTTCTAATTTTTTACAACCGTCAGCTTCTGGAGCTCGGCTGGGAGTTTCGCCTTCATCTCCTCGGTGGGAACTCTGCAGGGGATGAAGGGGGGCTGGCCCATCTCCTTGAGTATCTTGAGGCCACCTTCCGGATCAAGCATATACCGGAGAAAGATGACCGCTGCCTCCCGGTTCGGCGCGTCTGTTGTAATAGTAACACCATAGGTACACGATTTTCCCTTTCGCATTTTGAAGGTTCCCGGTTTCTTGTCTGTTACTTTTACAAGCGCCTTCTCGTAGATGGGATCGTATTTGTAGTTTCCCAGGTTCATTTCATCGGGGAGAACGATGTATTTCAGCCCGTGTTGTACGGCTACGGAGAGATATTCCCAGGCATAATCCATATTTCCGGTCTGGAGGAGGGAGATCAGCTCCACCGATTTGGGCCGGATATTTTCTTCGGGTCTGTTGGCAAGCAGTTTTTCATAGAGGCCGGGTTTGCCGAGGGCCTTCTCGGCAAGCTGCATGACCATCAGAGACCGGTAGCCGCAGGGATCAATATTGGGGTCGGAGTGTCCCCATATGACGCCCTTCTTCTGGAGTATTTCATACCAGTTGCCGGTATTGACCTCACCGGCATATCTGCTCTTGTCCGTATAACAGAGGACCAGCTGATTAGTCGCGAAGCGGATGTTCCACTGGGCGAAATTGGGGATCAGAAGGTTGTCGATGACCGTGTAGTCGGCGGATGCCACGATGTCGCACGGTTTCTTCAGGTCCGCGACCTTTCTCGCACACTTCACGCTTCCGCCTGCCTCACGCAGGAGGTCGACCTTCGGGTACTTCGCCTCAAAGGCCTTCTCCATGGCGGCGAAGGGGACGGAAAGACTCCCGGCATGGAACATGACGACCTTCCCGGAAGGTTCTGCCAGGACTTGAGACGCAGGCAACAGGAACAGTGCAACCCAGAAAAATGAAACAACCAATTTCCATGTATTCCTTCTCATATTTTTCTCCTCTTTCTTGTGAAATATCTATGTTACTTTTGA
>CAYXUH010000146.1:0-3012 GCA_964468685.1 uncultured Syntrophaceae bacterium
CCCCAGTTGTCGCAGAGTTTATGGTGTATCATCTATCTTTATACGTCCGGTAAGATAGACTTCTACATCTTTTGACCCGCTGGAACTGCCCAGGGTTATGGTAGCCCCGAAGGATGATGGGGAAAATGATGCAGTTCCTCTGGGATTAAAAATTGGATTAGCCGATGCGCTGAAGGTTACATCATGATAGTCTGGATGGATGCCCCTTTCAACATCATCACCTTCGTTATCGGCAACGGTTCCATTGCCATCTGCGTCATTCCATATCTGATATGTATGATTGCTTCCAAAGGAAACCTTTACTCTCTGATTAAGGCTGACAGCCTTCATTCTCGCTGCCATTAAATCCGTCATAACCTGTCTTGCGGCCCCGTTCAACCTCCTCTGTGTCATGTAGGTCTGAAAATTCGGCGCCGCGATGGCGGCGAGAATCGCCATAACGGCAATCACAATCATCAGTTCTATAAGCGTAAAACCGGCTTTTTTGTGTGTGATAGCCACCATTTCTGCCTACCTGTAAAACAAAAGTTTCATAACCATATCACCCCAGAAGATATAGGCGACGGCGCCGATAGACAGAAACGGTCCGAAGGGGATGGCGTATTTTGTGTTCCCCCCCCTGGAGATCATGATGGATATACCCGCGACAGCTCCGATAAGGGAGGCTACCATGATGATGAACCAGAGGGATTGCCATCCCAGAAATCCCCCCAGCATGGCCAGCAGTTTTATGTCACCCCCGCCCATTCCCTCTCTCTTTGTCATAAACTGATATCCGGCGGCGATCAGGAAGAGAAATCCTCCGCCCGCGAGGATGCCGATCAGGGAATCCCTGAACGTGACATTCATGAAGAATATGGCCGCCAGTGCGAACAGCGGTATGCCGGGGAGGGTTATCACGTCCGGGATAATCTGATGCTTCAGGTCAATGAAGGTTATGACGATCAGGGCGCAGGTGAACAAAAATGAAAAGAGATACCCCAGCGACAGACCGTATTTTTGAAGAAGAAGGACAGACATGACGGCGGTCAGGAGTTCAACTGCGGGGTAGATCGGAGATATCCTTTCTTTGCAGTTCCGGCATTTTCCCCTGAGTATAAGATAGCTGATGATCGGTATGTTGTCGTAGACCTTTATGGGGTGTTCGCAGGCCGGGCAGTGGGACGCCGGAAAGACGATGGATCTTCCCGAAGGAATCCTGTAGATACAAACGTTGAGGAAGCTTCCGACAATAGCACCGAGAATCACCGAAAAGATCCCCCACAGGTATCCCACATCAGGAACCATTACTCCAACCTCCCGTTATTTATTGAATTCCCGAGACACACAAACCGATTCCAAGAACTTATACTACTAAAGATTGTTGGTGAAAGCAATGAAGCGCTTCATTGCTTTGGTGTGAAATCTATCACGTGGCTGGTTTTACAGATGGGCACGTTTTTCGAGACGTTCCAGGTCTAGGATTTGAAGGGTATCCCCCTCGGTATTGACCAGTCCTTTTTCGCGCAGCACTCTCAACTCCTTATTGATGCTTTCCCTTGTCGTTCCCACGATGCTCGCAAGATCCTTTTGGGTCAGGCGCAAGTCGATTTCTATCGGTTCTCCCTCCGCCTTCCTGCGGCCGTGTTTTTGTGCCAGTTCGACGAGTCTTCGGGCAAATCGTGTGGAGATATTGAGAAAATGAGCATCCTCAAGAAGTTCATCCGTCCTTCGCAGCTGCGTGGAGAGGTAGGAAAAAATCGACAGGATGGCCCCTTCGTTGTCTTTCAGGAATGCCAGGAAATCTTTCTGGTTCAGGGCCAGCAGCTCGGAAGGTTCGAGTGCCACAACGTCGGCCGAGCGAGGCATACCGTCGAGGAGCGACATCTCGCCGAAGAAGTCTCCTTCAGACAGGATCGCGGCCGCGACCTCGTCCCCCGTTTCCGAGGGAAGAACAATCTTGACACTCCCTGTCTTTACTATATAGAGTGAAGTTCCCTCATCACCCTTACGGAAGAGGGCCTCCCCTCTCTTGAGGGGGCGGCGTTTGAGCGCGGCGGCCAGAGATGTTCTGTCATCGTGGCTGAGGGATTGAAACAGGGATACCCCCTGCAAAAACTCTTCAGGTTTCATAGTATGCCTACCGGGAATCCTTTATGTCCGAGTGGGGACGAGCCCACCTCACCATCTTTCGGAGAGTGATCGGTCTCCGAGGCGCTGTGACAGGTAAAATATAGGCAATACTGTATAATAAGTCAAAAGATATATTCAAAGCAGGAGACTCCCGCCGTGGGGTTTTGCTGCTACCATGGAGGACGATATGGACCAGTTCAGCGTAAAGACACACGCAAGATCTGAAATGATCGACATTACGGAAGAGATAGTATCGGTCTTGAAGAAGAGCAAGGTGAAGGATGGGGTGTGCCATGTGTTCGTGCCCCATACCACCGCGGCGGTCACCATAAACGAAAACGCGGACCCCGATGTTCCGAGAGACATACTGGCGGAGCTGGACAAGATTGTTCCCCTGGATGATGCCTACCGGCATATCGAGGGGAATTCCGCCGCGCACATCAAAACATCTCTCTTCGGCTCCTCCGAGGTTGTTCTTGTAGAAGACGGCAATCTGGTTTTAGGTACCTGGCAGTCGGTCTTCTTCTGTGAATTCGATGGGCCCAGAACGAGGAAGGTCATGGTCAGATGTGTCCCTGATACTGTCTGAGCGTCCAGCCTATTTTACCCCACTGAGAAACAAGGAGACATGAACAATATGAACATGCAGGCATCCTTTGTCCTGGCATCGGCCTCGCCCCGCCGCAGAGAGCTGCTCGGCGCGCTGATACCGGATTTCGAGATAATTCCGAGTAATGTCGATGAGAGCCCCCTTGGCGGGGAAGCCCCGAAAGACCACGTCCTGAGGCTCTCAAGAAAGAAAGCGCTTGCCGTCTCTCACTCACATCCGGGGAGGTGGGTCCTGGGCGCCGACACGGTTGTGGTCGTAGACGGGGAAATGCTGGGAAAGCCGGCAACGCC
>CAYXUH010000147.1:0-2974 GCA_964468685.1 uncultured Syntrophaceae bacterium
CCGTGTTCGTCCGCCGCCTGTATCGCCTCTTCGTCACGGATCGATCCCCCGGGCTGTACGATGGCCGTCACGCCGGCCTTCGCCGCCATATCGACGCCGTCCCTGAAGGGGAAGAAGGCGTCGGATGCGAGCACGGTCCCCTGCGTGGGGAGGTTCGCCTTCATCTTGGCGATATACACAGAATCCACCCGGCTCATCTGCCCCGCCCCCACGCCGACCAGCTGATCCTTGGTTGCGAAGACGATGGCGTTGGATTTCACGTTCTTCACCACCCTCCAGGCAAAATCGAGGGCCTGGTATTCCTCCGTCGTGGGCGTCCGCTTGGTTACCACCTTCGCCTTCATGATGTCATCTCTCCCCGGATCGCGCTCCTGTACGAGGAGCCCTCCGACGACCCTCCTGAAATCAAGGTCGGCCGGTCGGCTTGCGGCCGGGGCCGGGATCTCGAGCAGTCGCACATTCTTCTTGGCGGTCAGTATGTCGAGGGCGTCCTTATCGAATCCGGGCGCGATGATGACCTCCAGGAAGGTCTTGGCGAGTTCCTGTGCCACCTCCTTGTCAACGGGCCGGTTGAAACTGACAATGCCGCCAAAGGCCGATACCGGATCGGTTGCCATGGCCTTGACGTACGCATCCTTGAGGCTCCCGTCCGATGTTGCCGCGCCGCAGGGATTGGAATGCTTCATGATAACGGCGGTCGGCAGGTCGAAGTCGCACGCCATCTGCCATGCCGCGTCGCTGTCCATGATATTGTTATACGACAGCTCCTTCCCGTGCAGCTGCCGTGCCGATGCGATGGATGAGGCGGGGGCGCTCTTCTCCCGGTAGAAGGCGGCATCCTGATGGGGATTTTCCCCGTATCGCAGGTTCTGGGTCCTGTCGAACTGCAGGGTAAAAGTATCCGGGAATTTCTGTATTTCTCCCTCCTGCAGTCTGGCTCCGAGATAGTTGGAGATGGCCCCGTCGTAGCGTGCCGTGAGCTGAAAGGTCTTCGTCGCGAGGGCGAAGTTGGTCGTCTCGGATATCGTTCCCCCCGTCTCCTTCATCTCGCGGATAATCACGGGGTAATCTGCCGGGTCGGTGACGACGGAGACAAAGGGGTGGTTCTTCGCTGCCGCCCGCAGCATGGTGGGCCCTCCGATGTCTATGTTCTCAACGGCATCTTCCAGCGTGCATCCCTCTTTCGCCACCGTGTCTTCAAAACGGTAGAGATTGATCACGACCATGTCTATCATGTCGATGCCGTACTCATTGGCCGATTTCATATGCCCCGCATTGTCCCGCAGGGCAAGGAGGCCGCCGTGGATCTTCGGATGGAGGGTCTTCAGCCTGCCATCCATCATCTCCGGAAACCCCGTGTAATCGGAGACGTCGGTGACAGCTATACCGGCCTTTCTCAATTGCGCGGCCGTTCCTCCGGTGGAGAGTATCTCGACGTCAAACCCCTTCAGCTCACGCGCGAAATCGACGATTCCCGCCTTGTCCGTTACGCTTATCAACACCTTTTTTATCTTATTGCTCACCGCTTATTAACCCCGTATCTCTTTCATGTGTTTGATTCTTTTGTCTATCAGTGCCTGTGTCCCTATGTCGGGCCGGTGGTCTGTCGGCCCCTGTATCGCCGCTATCGCCCCCTCCGCCATCCTCTCGGCGCCCTCCAGGGTGTCGGCGATTCCCACGACCCCTATCGCCCTCGACGTCGTCATGTAGAGGCCGTCCTCCCTCTTGTCTACGGAGGAATAGTATAACCGCGCGTCCCCCGTATCCGCAACCTCGATCTTCGCGGCGGTGGAGAGCGCATCGGGGTGATCCGCGGGAAGGCCATATCCCTTGGGGACGATGTACTTGCAGACCGTGGCCTTCTTCTCAAATTCCATGTCGATGTCACCCATCGTCCCGTCGATGACGGCCCGGCAGATATCCACAAAATCCGTCTTCAGGAGGGGAAGGATGTTCATCGCCTCCGGATCGCCGAATCGTGCGTTGTATTCGAGCAGCCTGACCCCCTGCCGTGTCACGATAAATCCGCCATACATGACGCCCTTGTAGTATTCGCCGGTCTCCTGATAGATAGCCTCGGCGACCCTGCGTGTAATGGCGAGCCCCTGGGCGACATCCTCATCCCTGAGGAAGGGAAGGGAATGATCCTCAAGTGAATATGATCCCATTCCCCCCGTGTTTGGTCCCCGATCCCCCGCAAACCTCCTCTTGTGATCCTGTACCGGTGGAGTGGCCACGACGGTTATGCCGTCGCACAGGCACTGCAAGGAGAATTCTTCCCCTTCGAACTTCTCCTCGACGATTACCGAAGAATGCCCATCCAGGATCGCTCGGCAGCGTTCGATGGCCTCATCCTTTGTCTGAAAGTGGTCTCCCTGGACCATAACCCCCTTGCCGCCGGTGAGACCGTCCGGTTTTATGACGACCCCGTCCAGCCCCCCGATAAACGCTTCGACACCTTCAAGAGAAGAGAAGGTTTTGAAGCGGGGGTTTCCGGGAATATCGTATTTATCCAACAGATTTCGGGTGAAGGTCTTTGACGTTTCCAGCCGTGCCAGGCTTTGGGTCGGACCGACGGAGGGGATGCCTTCCTGTTTCAGGGCATCGACAATGCCCCCGTTCAGCGGATCTTCCGGGCCGATTATCGCAAAATTGACCTCTTTCCCCTTGGCGAACTTCACGATTCCTTCCCTGTCGCCATAGCTTCCCAGTAATACATCGTCTGAAAGGGAGGCTATACCGGGGTTGTTGGATTTCATACAGGAAAAGAGCGCGGTATCGTACCGCGATCGCTTGACCGTTTCCGCTATCACATGTTCCCTGGCCCCGTTGCCGATTAAGAGTATCCTGACCATATCGTCCTCTCTGATTAGCTTATCTGATAAGGTCCAAGCTTATACTCAAAAAGGCGAGCTTCGTCAAATATCTTTCAGGACGCGAGATCCCTTGTGAATCGAGAATCGGTATTTTTTTG
>CAYXUH010000148.1:0-1237 GCA_964468685.1 uncultured Syntrophaceae bacterium
ATATATTGCCGGATAAGGTTAACGCGCTGATAAAAAAGGGGGTCAGGATCCCCAGCCCCGGCTCGGTGGAGATCGGCGATGACGTCAGGCTAGAGAGGATGTCAGGGAGCGGGGTTGTCCTTCACAGCGGAACGAAGCTGTACGGTGCCAAAACACTTATCTGCGGCGGCACGGAGCTGGGGTATGAGGCGCCGGTTACGGTTGCCGACTGCCAGATCGGCCGGGGAGTGAAACTGCATGGAGGATTTTTTAAGGGAGCGGTCTTTCTGGATGGGGTGGAGATATCGTCCGGCGCGCATGTACGAGAAGGATGCATCCTCGAAGAGGAGGCCCGGGCGGCTCACACGGTGGGGCTGAAGCAGACTATTCTCTTCCCCTTTGTGACCCTGGGCAGCCTTATCAACTTCTGCGATTGTCTGATGTCCGGCGGCACGGACGGAAAAAATCACAGCGAGGTGGGGAGCGCTTACATTCACTTCAACTATACGCCCAATCAGGACAAGGCAACCGCATCCCTGATAGGGAATGTCCCGACAGGGGTGATGCTCAATCAAGCTCCGATCTTCCTGGGCGGCCAGGGAGGTCTGGTGGGCCCTGCAAGGATAGGACACGGCACCGTGATAGCGGCGGGCACCGTCTACAGGAAAGACTCCGCCGAAGGGGGGAAGCTGTTGACAGGGGAATCAGGCGCAGCTTCTGAAAAGGATTTCTACCGGGGGCTGTACTACGATGTGAGGAGAAAGGTCCGCAACAACATCTACTATATTGCGAATCTGATCGCCTTGAAACAGTGGTATCTGCATATCCGGTTCCCTTTCTTCCAGGAATGGGAATTCGGTCCGGAATTGTGCGAGGGCGCGATCGAGAAACTGGACATGGCTATCGGGGAGCGGGTGAAACGTCTGAAGGCCTTTTCCGGGAATATGGCGGAATCTGCACGGATCGGCAGGGATATTTCAGGTATGAAAAAAACCGACACGGACCTCAGGCTGGAAGATGAAGTGTCGCGCAGATGGCCGCAGCTCGAAGAATGTTTCACGCAGGGGCTGGAGGAGTCCGTCGCCCTGGATGAACGGGATCGGTTCCTCTCTGCCCTTCATGACGGACGGGCCGCAGACGCGGGATACGTGGAGACCATCCAGGCACTTGACGAAAAGACCAGGTCTCTCGGCACGGCATGGCTCCAGGGCATCGTCGACAGAATTACGCGGGAGGCCTTCGAGGTAGTTCCCCTGTG
>CAYXUH010000148.1:1337-2951 GCA_964468685.1 uncultured Syntrophaceae bacterium
CCCCTCCTGCATCCGGAATTGGAACTGCGCCGTTTCGTGTTCGCCCGGCCTCGCAGAGAATGACCGTTCAATGAATCTGACATTCCCCTGTGTATCCACAAGGATAACCGTGGAAGAACGGGTGCCGTACCCTTCGCTTTTTATGAAGATCGACGAGAGCATCCGTTCCCATTCGAGCCCCACCCCCGTGTCCGGAAGGTCACGATCGTCGGGCCGAGAGGTGTCGGCAAGTATTTCGAGTATCTCATCGGGGAGGGGATTGTCGCCGAATGATATCAGGTCGTCCAACAGGCGCGTGCCCCGCCTTACCTTCGGCCAGGGAGTGTCCAGCAGGTGGTTGCTGATCCCGTGCACGCCGGGGGATATCTCACGGATGGTATCGGTTGTGTTTGAAAAATGAAAGAGGCCACTGTTGTCCCCCAGGAGGAGGTTGAAGCCGTTATACCTGGCGGAATCCCGCCGTATCCTTTGAATATACTCCCCCGGGGTCTCATCGCCGCGGAGAAAACCGCTGACCAGTCCTCCCCGTGACGGAGCGCCCGCCTTCAGGGTCCGTGGATCCCGGTAGTTCGTAATCGCTGCCATACGCCCGGACTTCGTGATCCCGAGCCAGGTCCCCCCATCCTTCAGGTCCCTCCCCGCCAGCATATCGGGTGCCTCTTTCCAGAATGAGGCCCGGGCCGTGGGACGGTCATAAAATTCGTCGCGGTTTGCCGCGAGAATGAGCGGGCAGGTGGGATGGGACCGGTATGAGAAAAGTATCAGGCACATGTCTCGCTCCGTCTACTGCCCTTCCCTGACCTTCTCCACCATCTTGGACATGACCTCACCGGCCTTTCCGTCGATGAGGATATCGGCGCGCGAGTCATAGGGGGTGTCGCCGATGTTGACGATAATAAGCCGCGCGCCCGCATCCTTGGCGTATGCCGGCATCAGTGACGCCGGATGAACGACAAGGGAGGAACCCACGACGAGGAACAGGTCGCACCGCATGGAGTGATTCGTCGCTGCGTTCAGGACATCAGGGGGGAGCATCTCTCCAAAGAACACGACATCGGGTTTGAGGATACCGTGGCACTTTTCACACTCGGGGACCTCGACCCCCTCCTTTAATATACCCCTGATCTGTTCAACAGAGTACCGTTCATCGCAGTCCAGGCATCTGATCCACTGCATGTTGCCGTGCAGTTCGAAGACCTTGTCCGGGGAGTTTCCCGCCTTCTGGTGGAGATTGTCGATATTCTGTGTAATGACACAATCAAGTCTGCCCATGTCTTCCAGCTGTGCGATTGCATGGTGGGCCCTGTTCGGTTTGACGCTGGAGAAAAGGTCCCCCTCTATCAGTATCTTCCACTGTTTTCTGCGGGTCTCTCTGCTGCTGAGAAACTTCTGTATGGTGAAGTCGTCGGGATCGAATCGTGTCCAGATCCCCCCCGGTCCCCGAAAATCAGGGATTCCGGATTCGGTACTGATACCGGCGCCGGTGAACACCACCAGTCTCTTGGAGGCCAGGATCATCCCGGCCGCCGCCGCGATTTTCGTGTCCAGATCGCTCACACCCATCGTTTCTCTCCCCTTTGCTTTTCAGAATATTGTGCACCGCGGCCACGTGAT
>CAYXUH010000149.1:0-2896 GCA_964468685.1 uncultured Syntrophaceae bacterium
AACCGTTGATGACGACGGGATCTGTCTTGGCGAAGAAGTAGAAGAATACGCCAAGTCCGACCAGCCCGAGGGACGCAACGGAAAGCCCCATAACGGAGCCACCGAAGAATGCCACCGTCAGGGCCCTGCCCTGACCATACGCCCTGGCCGCCTCAGCGGTCCTCGCGTTGGAGAGGGTGGCCGCCTGCATCCCGAACACACCGGCCATCAGAGAACAGAGAGCCCCTGCCAGGAACGCCACGGATGACATCGGGTTATCCAGGGCAAAGAAGAGCAAGAGAAATACGATAACGACAAAGATCGCTATGATCTTGTATTCCCGCTTCAAGAAGACCATGGCACCTTCATGTATCCTGTCCATGATCTCAACCATTACGTCGTTACCCGGAGAAAAGGTCATAACGTATTTGTAAATTATGAACGCCAGCACCAATCCGATGAGGCCCCATAACCACGCATAATCTACCAAAAATTCCATAGTCTCGTTCATACCTCCTCGCTTAAGTTTTGTATGATTCTTGTATTACATTTGTTCATCGCCGCTTGAACACCGGATGAAACAGTCTCAAACACCGCATCGCATGCCCGTTCAATGACATGGGGAACTGCCCGCATTTCGAGTTCGGAAAACCGCTCAAGCACATACCCTTCGGCCGTCTCTCCTGCAGGTGGTCTGCCGATACCCACCCGAATCCTGGCAAAATCAGTCCCGCCCAAGTGATCGATGATGGAGAGCAGCCCCTTGTGTCCTCCGGCTCCGCCACCCATCTTTATCCTGACATCACCGGCCGGAAAATCCATATCATCATGAACAACGAGTATCTCTTCGGCGCCTATCCCGAAATAACGGACCACCTTTCCTACTGCAACCCCACTGAGGTTCATAAAGGTCTGGGGCTTTGCCAGAACAACCGGATCCCCGGAAATCATCCCCCTGCCAAGGTAAGAATCAAATTTCCCGCGATTAATTTCTATATCCGCCATCCGGGCCAGGGCATCCACAACCAGAAACCCTATATTATGCCTGCTGTACGAGTACTCGACACCAGGATTTCCCAGTCCAGCTATAAGTTTCACCTGTCCCCCTGTCGGAGAACCGCCACTATTCGGACTGTTCTTCTTCACCCTCCGGTTCAGCAGAAGCCGCCTCTGCCTCTTCCGTGACCTCTCCTCCTATCCCTTCACCGCCAGCCACTTCTGTCATCAGGCTCACCCGCGTGGGCACCACAGCCACGATGGCCACATCATCGTTATCGAGAAGCTGGACCCCATCTCCAACAACAAGATCAGCAACCTTGATGGAATCGCCTATGGTAAGGTGACTGATGTCTATCTCAATAGATTCGGGGAGATCGGAAGGAAGACCCGATACCTTCACGTCCCTCTTGAGCTGTTGCAACTCGCCGCCGTCCTCTATGCCCACCGGGGTTCCCGAAAAGAGAACCTGAACGTCCACTGCAAGGGTCCTGTCCATCCTAATTTCATAGAAATCGACATGCACCGGCTTCCTGTTTATCGTGTCAATCTGAAGATCTTTGATAACCGAGAGTTTTTCAACCTTCTTGCTCGTGCCGGCTTTTATGCCAAGCTTCACAAAAACCGTCTCTCCTCTTCCCTTAACCAGGGTTTTGATCAACTCGGAAGAATCCACCTTGATTACGATCGGTTCAGCCTGATACCCGTAGAATGTCGCGGGTACGAAACCCTCCGATCGCAGCCTCCTCGAAGGCCCTTTTCCGATCCCCTCACGTACCTGAGCACTTAATGCAACTGTTTTCATTTCCAACTCCTATTTACAAAGCTCAAAACTCATACATTCACACATCGACCAGCCCGACATCTTACACCCCGAGCCGTTATCCCCTATAAACAAAAAAGCGAATCCTAAATAAAAAGCGAGCTGATAGATTCGTTATAGTATATCCTCTTTATCGATTCACTCAACACACCTGCCATCGAAAGGACCTTTATCTTTTTGCAGGCCCGTGCCTTTTCATGCAGGGGAATGGTATCCGTCACAATAACCTCTTTGAGGATGGAAGATTCCATCCTCTCTATGGCAGGCCCCGACAGCACTGGGTGAGTACAGCAGACGGAAACCTCTGTCGCCCCTTCATTCTTTATGGCCTCGGCGGCCTGGACGACCGTACCGGCCGTATCAATCATGTCATCAAGAATAATCGCGTTCTTATCCTTCACATCACCGATGACATTCATCACCTGTGATTCATTGGGGGTGTCTCTCCGCTTATCGACGATCGCCAGCGTGGCACCCAATCTCTTCGCGAAGGCCCTCGCCCTCACGACACCACCCGTATCGGGGGAGACAATAATAAGATCACGGGGGTAATTGTGCTTTACGTATTCAAGGAGGATTGGGGTCCCATAGAGATTATCAACCGGAATATTGAAGAATCCCTGTATCTGACCGGCATGGAGATCAACCGCTATAACGCGGCTTGCCCCGGCTGTCGTAAGCAGGTCCGCCACCAGCTTCGCCGTGATAGGCGCCCTCGGAGCGGCCTTTCTGTCCTGTCTGGCATACCCGTAATACGGCATAACAGCGATTATTCTATCGGCAGACGCCCTTTTCAAGGCGTCTATCATGATGAGAAGTTCCATCAGGCTGTTATTGACCGGTGTCGAGGTGGACTGCACAATAAATGCATCCATTCCCCTCACATTTTCATCAATTTCAACACTCGTTTCACCATCGCTGAAGGTGGAAACGGTAGCCCTGCCTAGAGATATCCCCAGTTTCTTACAGATATCAGCCGCAAGAACCCGACTGGAATTACCGGAGAAAATCCTCATTCTCTCTAACATTGAAGCTCTTCCTTCTTACAAACTGGTTGGGGCGGGAGGATTCGAACCTCCGGATGCAGGAATCAAAGTC
>CAYXUH010000150.1:0-2776 GCA_964468685.1 uncultured Syntrophaceae bacterium
GGGTCCTGTTCCGTCAGGCTCCAGCCCGATGTCTGGCAGTGGGTTCTGAGCATGGCGGATTTCGGGTTCTTGGGATTGAACTGGCTGATCAGCTCATGCCAGAGAAAACGGGCCGCCCTCAGCATGGCGATCTCCATGAAGAAGTTCATTCCGATCCCGAAGAAGAATGAGAGCCGCGGCGCGAATGCGTCTATGTCAAGGCCGGCATCAAGGGCCGTTTTCACGTACTGAATCCCGTCGGCCAGTGTAAACGCGGTCTGAAGCACGGAGTTCGCTCCGGCCTCCATAATGTGATACCCGCTGATACTGACGGTATTGTACCGGGGCATATGCTTCGAGCAGTATCCGATGATATCCGAAACAATCCTCATGGAGGGGCCCGGCGGATATATGTATGTATTTCTCGTGAGATATTCCTTGAGGATGTCGTTCTGTATGGTCCCCGAAAGCTTCTCCTGCGGAACCCCCTGCTCCTCCGCCGCGACAATATACCCCGCGAGACAGGGGAGGACGGCGCCATTCATGGTCATGGAGACCGACATCTGATCCAGCGGAATTTGATCGAAGAGGACCTTCATGTCCTCCACTGAATCTATCGCGACACCGGCCTTCCCGATATCGCCGACCACCCGGCGATGATCGGAGTCGTATCCACGGTGGGTCGCAAGATCAAAGGCCACCGAAAGCCCCTTCTGACCGGCAGCGAGATTCCTCCGGTAAAACTCATTCGATTCCTTCGCCGTGGAAAACCCTGCATACTGCCGGATCGTCCATGGCCTCTGGGCATACATGGTGGCCTGAGGTCCCCTGACATAGGGGGAAAGGCCCGGAAGAGTATTGACGCACTCCAGCGCCTCAAGGTCTTCGGCCGTGTACAGGGGTTTGATCCGTATCCCCTCCGGGGTCATCCAGTCGAGGGATTCAATCGGTTTTCCCTTTAGACTCTTTCCTGCGAGTTCTCTCCATTTTTTCATATCCGGATGTTCTGACATGATTCTATTCTTCCCTTCTCGGTATCGTGTCTTGCACTGTTCCTTGTACAAGTGTCTTTGTAATGTCAAGGATTTACTTGTTTCTCTGCACCTTTACAGAGGAATATTCCCGTGCTTTTTCCAAGGACGATCCTCCTCTTTGTCCTCCAGCATCTTGAGTGCGCTGATAATCACCGGCCGGGTCTCACTCGGTTCGATAAGCTGTCCGACCATCCCGCGCGCTGCTGCCTGATACGGGGTAGCGAATTCCTCAATATACTCCTCTTTCTTCTGCTGTTTTACATCGGCAGGTTCACTGCGGAATATAATATCCGCCGCGCCATCCGCCCCCATCACGGCGATCTCGGCCGTCGGCCAGGCAAGGACCATGTCAGTCCCAGCCTCACCGGAGCACATGCCGAGATACGCCCCGCCGTAAGCCTTGCGGATAACGATCGTTATTTTCGGGACCGTTGCCTCGGGATACGCGTACAGCAGCTTGGCCCCGTGCCTGATGATCCCGCCGAATTCCTGATTGATCCCCGGCAGGTAACCGGGCACATCGACAAAGGTCAGCAGGGGTATATTGAAACAGTCACAGAAACGGATGAAACGGGCCGCCTTGTCGGAGGCATTGATATCGAGACACCCCGCCATGACAAGCGGCTGGTTCGCTATGATCCCGACGGGGGACCCATCCATGCGGGCAAAGCAGGTAATGATGTTCTGGGCAAAGAGAGACTGGCTCTCGTAGATCTCCCCATGGTCCACCACCATCCTGATCAGCTTCTTCATATCATAGGGGCGTTTGCTGCTCTCGGGGACGATCGTGTTGAGTTTTTCCTCCCGGCGATCGGCCGGGTCATCACAGGCCACAACGGGAGGCCGATCGTTGTGGCTTGACGGCAGGTAACTGAGCAGCTGTTTGATCTGGGCGATGCACTCCTCGTCACTGTCCGCCATAAAGTGAGAATTTCCGCTCTTCTGGTTGTGCGTTATGGCGCCCCCCAGCTCGACGGCGGAGACCTCTTCGCCCGTTACAGACTTCACCACGACCGGACCGGTTATGAACATCTGGGCGTAATCCTGCTTGACCATATAGACGAAGTCCATCAGCGCCGGCGAATATACCGCCCCGCCAGCTGAGGGTCCCATAATCGCGCATATCTGAGGAATGACCCCGGAGGCCATGGTGTTTTTATAGAATATCCTTCCGTAACCAGCGAGCGCATCGACCGCCTCTTGTATGCGGGCCCCGCCGGAGTCGTTCATGCCGACAACCGGGCACCCCACTTTGGTTGCCTGCTCCAGGCATTTGACGATCTTGGTGGCATGCATCTCACCCAGCGATCCGCCCATGACGCCAAAGTCCTGGGCGTACGCGAATACCGTCCGCCCGTCGACGTCGCCATAGCCCGTTACCACCCCTTCGCCCGGGAGCTCCTTTGTCTCCATGCCGAAATTCGTACACCGGTGCTCGACATACTTATATAGCTCTACAAAGGTACCTTCATCAAACAGAGCCGCCAGTCGCTCCCGGGCGGTCAGTCTCCCGCTTGCGTGCAGCTTTTCGGTGGCCTTCTGACCGCCACCCGCCTCAATCTTTTTCGCTCTTTTCCTCAGCGCATCCATCTTTTTCTGATTCGTCATTCCTCTATCCCCTCCATACAATGGCCACTTTTTAAAGAAACCGGTCGGTTCAGTCCCTCTGGCACAATTCCAGGAGCACTCCCCCGGTAGCCTTGGGGTGTATAAACGCAATCTTTGTGCCACCCGCGCCACGCCTGGGCGTTTCATCAATCAGT
>CAYXUH010000151.1:0-2583 GCA_964468685.1 uncultured Syntrophaceae bacterium
CGGCGCGCCTCATTGAGCGTTGAGGCGTCCCTCAGAATGCTCGCGACCCTGAAATCGGGGAGGCCTGACTGCTTCGTCCCCATGAATTCGCCGGGGCCCCGGATCAGGAGATCCTCCTCGGCGATTCGGAAGCCGTCGTTCGTCTGCTCCATGACCCTGAGCCGTTTTCTTGCGTCCGCGCTCCCTTGGTGCTGGGCAACCAGGGCGCAGTAAGAGTCCAGATCGCTCCTGCCGACCCTTCCCCTGAGCTGGTGCAGTTGTGAGAGACCGAAGCGTTCCGCGTGCTCCACCACCATCAGCGAGGCCGTCGGGATATCGATCCCAACTTCGATCACCGTCGTGGAGACCAGTATGTCCAGAGCGCCCCCCTTGAAACCGGCCATGATCGCATCTTTTTCAGGCCCCTTCATCCTCCCGTGGATCAATCCCACGCGCAGATCGGGGAAGATGTCCTTCTGGAGATGCGCGGCCATGCTCGTCGCGTCCTTCAGGTCGAGGGCCTCCGATTCCTCCACCAGGGGATAGACGATAAAGGCCTGGTTCCCCTTCCCCGCCTCCTTCCGGATGATATCGTACACCTTCTCCCGGCCCTTCTCATAGAAGACTTTTGTTTTTATTGGCTTTTTACCGGGTGGCATCTCGTCGATTACCGATATGTCCAGATCGCCGTACACCGTCATGGCGAGGGTCCGCGGGATCGGCGTGGCCGTCATAACAAGAACATCCGGACCCGCCCCCTTCTCCCGGAGGGCGGCCCGCTGTACGACGCCGAAACGATGCTGCTCGTCGATCACGACGAATCCGAGGTTCTTGAATGCAACCCCCTTCTGTATGATCGCGTGCGTCCCAATAACGATCCCGATCTCCCCCGATTCGATCCCCTTGACGATCTTCTTGCGCTCGGCCGCCTTCATGTTGCCGGTGAGGAGCGCCGCCTGGATCCCCAGCTCCTGCGCCCACCTGCTGATGTTGTTGAAGTGCTGCACCGCCAGTATCTCCGTCGGCGCCATGATGGCCGCCTGGCAACCCGCCTCGCACGCGGTTACCATTGCCGCCATCGAAACGACCGTCTTTCCACTCCCGACATCCCCCTGGAGGAGCCGGTGCATCGGGTGGGGGCGCGCCATATCCGTCTCTATCTCGCCGATGACCCGCTTCTGCGCCCCGGTCATCTCAAATGAGAGGATATCATAGAACTTCTTCACCAGAGCGCCGTCCGTCTTGAAGGAGATCCCCGGTTCGAAGACGTGCCCTGTTCTCTTGAGGGCCATCCCCAGTTCGAAGAAGAAGAACTCGTCGAAGACGAGCCTCCGACGGGACGGGGATCTGAGGTCATTGAGCGCCTCGATATCGTGGTCGTGGTCGGGGAAATGGGCATTCCGGATCGCGTAGCCGATATCGACGAGGTGGTTTCTCCGGCAGATATCCTCCGGGATCGGGCTGGAGATACAGTGCGCGTAGTCCGTAACGACCCGCATCATGATCCGTCTGATGTACTTCTGGTGCAGTCCCTCCGTCTCGGAGTAGATGGGGACAATCCGTTTGAAGTGGACGAGTTCGTCGTCGGTCTCGTCCAGTATCTCGTAATCCGGGTGCAAGATCTCCTTCCCGTGGAGAAAGACCTTCACCTCCCCCGTCAGAATGATCCGCTCGCCCGGTTTGAACTTCTTTGCGAGATAGGAAAAGTTTCCCTGGAACCACTTTGCGGTCAGCAGACCGGTCGTGTCGCTTATCGTCACCTCGAGGACGGCTCTTTTTCGATACCGCCGGACATTCACGTCCGTTACCGTCCCCACCACCGTCTCGCGGGCACCGACGGCCACGGCTGATATACTTTGTATGTTTCTCCTGTCCTCGTATCGCCTCGGGAGGAAGTAGAGCATATCCTCCACGTTCTTCAACCCTTTCCTGCCGAGGAGCGCGGAGACTTTCGGGCCGACACCCTTGATGTACTGCACATCGAGAGAAAGCTTCCTGAGGCGTTCGAGCCTGTCATCCGTTTTCTGAACAACCGGAGCGGCGGGAGGCGGCGTGGGCGGGTCGACGCAGAGATTCTTCAGATCCCGTATGTAGACAAGGGCCGCGTCGATGCGCCTTTTCCGGTCAGGAAGCGAAAGCGTGTCAAACCCCTGAAAGACCTTTTGGAGTTCGGCAATTGTTTTTTCTGGATTTAGGACCGAGGTTTCAGCGAAAACGGCTGTCAGTTCGCGGAGAAACCCCGACATCGTCCGTTCGAGATCTCTTACGATCGGAAGGTTTTTGTAGGAATCCCTCGATAGAAAGATCAACGGGTTTTCAATCTTATTCAGAACATTCAGGACAGCTTCCATCATCGCGCCTCTGTTTCATGGGGGACAAGGAATTAATTCTCAAAGGAATTAGAACCACTTTAGGCGCAATATGTCAATAATATTCACAGTAAAGATTTGGTGACTCGTAGGTGGGACGAAGAGTTCAGACCAACAGTGTGTGCTAAAAAAGGTTGATCTCCTAAAACCGCTCCTTTACACATTGAAAATTTGGTATCTGATATCCTCGGCTCGTGTTACCAAGATTACTACGAATAATCCAACTCAAGTTTTG
>CAYXUH010000152.1:0-2564 GCA_964468685.1 uncultured Syntrophaceae bacterium
CTGTGAGCAGTGAAATGACAGGAGTGGGTTATGGATACACCAACGAGATTGTACCTGATACGGCATGGACAGGTGTCGAACTTTTCTGAAGAGACCTATAACGGCCATAATGATGTGGATATAACCGCACTGGGTGTCAGACAGATGGAGGCCGTTGCGGACAGGCTCAATGATGAGCCCCTTGCGGGAATTTACTGCAGCGACCTGATCAGGACGCGAAAGGGAGCCGATATTATCGCCTCGCGACATGGCCTGGTACCCCAATCTCGCCCCGCCCTGAAGGAACTGGATGTCAAGCTGTGGGAGGGGCTGGATGCGGATGGCGTGGAAGAGCGGTTTCCGGGGGCCTTTGATACGTGGAGAGCACAGGGGGCTGAATACAGGGTGCCGGGGGGGGAGAGCATCCGTGATCTCGCGGAAAGAGTGATCCCCGCCCTCAGGGAAATTCTGGGCGCACACGATGGTGAAACTATTGCCCTGGTGGCGCACGGAGGGGTCAATCGTGTAATCCTTGCGGATGCCATGGGGGCCGATTTTGATCACCTCTATTCGATTGAACAGGACTACGGCTGTATGAACATTATCGATTATTTTCGAGACTATGCCGTTGTCAAACTGGTCAACAGGCGGTTGCTTGATGAAAAATAAATTTCAATTACGGGATTTTCCTGCGGGGGATCACAATACAATCAGGACGGTTGTTTTCCCCCTCTTGGTATGTATGATCCTCCTCTTCTCATCGAAGGTTGACGCAGCGGTATATATCGATGAAATAGGGAGGGAGGTTACGATCCCCTCCCCTCCGCAGCGGATCGTTTCCCTCGCCCCCAGCATCACGGAGACCCTCTTTGCCCTCGGCCTGGACAGGGAAATTGCGGGAGTGACCATGCTGAGCACGTACCCCGAGGCCGCCCGGTCGAAACCGAGGGTCGGCACCTTTGTCAATATATCGCTCGAAAGGGTCGTCGCCCTGAATCCAGATCTGGTGATAGGGACTGCCGATGGCAACAGAAAGGAGACGGTGAAGCAACTGGAGGGGATGAGGATCCCGGTGTATGTTGTCAATCCCCAGAGCCTCGCAGAGATTTTCGATATGATCGTGAGTCTTGGCAGGATAACGGGGAGGGCGGATAAGGCAGCAGTCCTGGCCCGCGGTCTCAAAGAGAGGGTAGGGCGCGTCGCCTCATCCCTGAAGGGCCTGGAAAGGCCCCATGTCTTTCTCCAGATAGGGATCAATCCGATCATCACCGTCGGCGGGGATACCCTCTACAGTGAGTTGATACACCGTGCTGGAGGAGAGAATATTTACAAAGATACGGCGGCTCGGTATCCCCGGTGCGGCATAGAGGATATAATTGTCAAGAGGCCCGACATTATTATTATTTCATCCATGAAGAGGGGGGGTAAATTCCCCGCCGCCAGGGACGGGTGGAGGAAGTGGGGGGCCATCCCCGCGGTTAGGGATGACAGGATCCACATCATAGATACGGACCTGATCGATCGCGCATCACCCCGGATCGTGGATGGGCTGGAGGAAATGACCGAGATTATTCATCCAGAGGTTTCGTTTAAGAAACAGTAGAAAGGATTTGTGGTTATGATGGATTACTTTTATCAGGGAGGACCGGTCATGTATCCGCTCCTCTTCTGCTCTCTGCTATCCCTCACCATCGTGATAGAGAGGGGTATATTCTGGACACGGGAGAGGAAGATGCGTGACGCAAAGCTGCTGGACAGGTTTATGTCTCTTGTCGAGAAGGGGGATCTTGATGAGGCCAGGAGGTCTGTTGCGGACTGTCATGGTTCCACCATCCGCGTCCTGGTATGCGGTATTGTTCACCGGGAGTTCTCATTGAAGGATGCCCTCCGGATGAGCGCCGATGAAGAGGTCGCACGGATGAGGAAGTATCTCCCCACCCTTGATACGATGATAACCCTCGCGCCCCTTCTCGGTATCCTGGGGACCGTCACGGGCATTATATATTCGTTCAACATGCTGGGGAGTACGGGTGTGGAAAATCCCGCGATGATTACGGCGGGAATCGGGCAGGCCCTTCTTACCACTGCCTTCGGCCTTGCCATAGCGATCTTCAGCCTTATACCATACAACTACTTTCTGTCCAGGACCGAGAAGGCCACGCAGGAAATGGAGAAGTACGGGACCACCCTGGAGATACTCTTTGAGAAGGCCCAGAGACAGGGAGCGGAATAAGCCGGGCCCCGACGTGTCGGGGATTCGGACCGAAGGCCGAGTACCGAAACGGCTTGATCGGTGGAGATGATGAAGATTTCAAGAGGACAGATGAACAAGGCCCGGATCGAGATGATACCGCTGATCGATGTGGTCTTTCTCCTCCTCGTGGCATTTATATTCTTCGCGATGTCGATGACCATAAACAGAGGAATACCCGTCAATCTGCCAAACTCGTCCGTCGCGCAGGTAGAGGATAAAAGTGCCTCCGAGATTACCATAGAAAAGGGCGGAAAGATTTTTTTCGACAAGGAGGAAATGGATCTCCGAGCCCTCCATTCGCGCCTTGCCCTTCTTCAACGGGAATCGCCGG
>CAYXUH010000153.1:0-2547 GCA_964468685.1 uncultured Syntrophaceae bacterium
GTAGATGCCGATAACGGCATACGAAGAGGCCGGCTTTGAGGGTTTCTCCGTGATGCCGACGATCCTGTCATCCTTGAATGTCGGGACGCCGAAGCGCTCAGGGTCGTGAACCTCCTTGAGCAGGACCTTGGCCCCCTCTTTCTGTTTTTCGAAGTCCTTGACTGCCCCTATGATGTTCTTTTCGATGATGTTGTCACCGAGCATGACGACGATCTTATCCTTATCCGCGAAGAATTCCGCCAGGCTCAGGGCGGCCGCTATGCCCCCCTCACCCTCCTGGTAGGTATAATTCAGGTGCTTGAGGCCGAACTCCTTGCCATTGCCCAGCAGCTTCAGAAAATCACCCGCGTTGTTTCCCCCCGTTACGATCAGTATCTCATCTATACCGGCATTGACCAGTGTGGTGATCGGATAATAGATCATGGGCTTGTCATAGATCGGCAGCAGATGCTTGTTCGTGACCTTTGTCAGCGGGTGCATCCTGGTGCCGAGACCCCCCGCGAGAACGACTCCCTTCATGTGTCTCTCCCCTCTCAACCGTGGTTCTTAACGCCTCATAGCATATTTGAGGGAGGCGTGATAACCGGATAATGCGGATACGGGCGGGATCGTTACTTTTCTTTACATGGCGCGCGCCGTATAGTATACGGTTTGCAAACAGATCGTACCGGGTTTGAAACCATGACAGATGAACAGTATATGAAGATAGCCCTGATACTCGCTCGCAGGGGGGAAGGGTGGACGAGCCCCAACCCCATGGTGGGCGCCGTTATCGTCAGGGATGGAAAGATCCTGGGGAAGGGTTACCACCAGCGGTTTGGAGAGGCGCACGCGGAGATCAACGCGATCGATGATGCCTCGGGCCCCATTGAAGGCGCAACTTTTTATGTTACACTGGAGCCCTGTTCCCACCATGGAAAAACTCCCCCCTGTGTCGACAGAATTATCGAGGCGAAGGCGGCACGGGTGGTAGTGGGGAGCGTTGATCCCAACCCCCTTGTCTCCGGGAGGGGTATCAGGAGACTGCGTGACCACGGTATAGAGGTGAAGGTGGGCGCCCTGGAGCGGGAGTGTGAGGCGCTGAACGAACAGTTCCTCACCTTCATGAGAACCGGCCTTCCCTTTGTCACGCTGAAATACGCCCAGACCCTCGATGGGAGGATCGCTTCGTCCACGGGCCATTCCCGGTGGATAAGTTCTCCCCCATCTCTGAAGTTCGCGCACCGGCTGAGGGGACAGCACGACGCCGTTTTAGTCGGGATAGGGACGGTTATCGCGGATAACCCCGACCTTCGTGTCCGGCTGGTCAGGGGACGGAATCCCCTGAGGATTGTTGTCGATCCCTCACTCCGGATACCGCCGGACGCGCGTGTCCTCGATAACCAGGATGCCGCCCAAACCTTGGTTGTCACCGGGCCCCTTCGCGGAAGCGAACGGCCTTCCGTTATGGAGGAACGGGGGATCGAGACACTGGTTATCGACAAGGACGAAAACGGCTCCCTGGATCTTCGGATGCTCCTGGCGCAGTTGGGGAAACGGCAGATATCCTCAATTCTCGTCGAGGGGGGTGCCGGTGTCATCACCTCCTTTGTAAGAGCGGGGCTCTTCGACCGGATGATCGTTATCACCGCCCCCAAGATAGTGGGGAGGGGGATAGAGGCAATCGGTGATCTGGGGATATCGCGGATGGACGATTCCATCGCGCTATGCTGCGAACGTATTCTCCGCAAGGGGGATGACATAGTTATGTACATGAAAAAAGGGGAAGGCTGAGATGTCCTGGTATGCCGTCTACACAAAGAGTCGTTTCGAGGACAGGGTGTATGCCGGGCTTGCCCAGAGATCGGTCGAGACCTTTCTCCCTAAGATAGAGGTGTGGAGCCGAAGGAAGGACCGGAGAAAGAAGATATCCATCCCGATGTTTTCAGGCTACCTCTTCGTGGATTTTCCTGAATACACAAACGAACGGAAGATCAGCGTTCTCACCACTCCCGGTGTGGTAAAGATGCTGGGGAGGCCGGACAGTTACGAGCCGATACCGATTCCCGCTGCGCAGATAGAAACGATCAAACGCCTGATAGCCTCGGATGTGGAGATACAGCCGTGTCTCTACCCCAAAGAGGGGGAGCGGGCGAGGATAACGGACGGGCCCTTCAGGGGGATAGAGGGTGTCGTTACGCGAGCCGATTACCGCCGGCATCTTTTCGTCGTGTCCATAGACCTGCTCCAGCGCTCCGTCGCCATAAACCTGGAAGAGTTTCAGATAGAGAAGGCATGATGCTCTAAGGGGTTCAGGCTGAAGGTTGACACTATCGTAAAAAGCTCCACTATGCCACTTTGCGGCATTATAATTGGAAGTAACTTATATTAATTTGTCATTTCGAATCCCGATCTATCGGGATGAGAAATCTTAGATTTCTCGTCGTTTCACTCCTCGAAATGACAAACGTAAAAAAGTGTTCATCTACTTTTTTAAATGTAAGTTACTTGGTAGTCAAGCATTCTCCCTCTCCCTTGATGGGAGAGGGGTGGGGTGAGGGTGGATAT
>CAYXUH010000154.1:0-2492 GCA_964468685.1 uncultured Syntrophaceae bacterium
CAGGAAGACCTCCGGATTTAGCAGGAAGCGAGAATAATCTGTCCCGCCTTTGCCTGTCTCAACCCGTATTTAATACACCGATCAGGAAGTCCGACCTGCACCTTTGTGCCTGAAGGTTGAGATTGTGAGAAGATGCGTTTGTGCTGCAGCTTTCTCTTCGGACTATGCTGGTGGGATCAAGGGAGTGATGAACGGTGCCGGTCATTAACGCCACCGACAAACAGCCGTTGCGGGATACCGTCGGATCACCTGTTATCCTGCGACAGCGTTCCCTCCTCGAGAGCGCAGGTTCGCTGAGGATGAGGAAGTTGTAGACACAGAGGTGAAAAAAGAGTTAAGAGCCCGGCAGTCTTTTCGATCACAAAGAAACAAAATTGGAATTTGTATTTATGACCGGCAATCCACTTAAAACCCTCAAAAATATATTCGGGTACGAAACCTATCGGCCCCAGCAGCAGGAGATTATCGAGGGCCTCATCCGGGGCGAGGACGCCTTTGTCCTCATGCCGACGGGAGGCGGAAAGTCTCTGTGTTATCAAATCCCATCCCTCCATCGCCCGGGTGTCGGGATTGTCGTCTCCCCCCTCATCTCCCTGATGAAGGACCAGGTCGATGCGCTCCAGGCCTGCGGGGTGAATGCGGCCTTTTACAATTCCTCCCTGAAGAGCACCGAGGCCCGCCGGGTTCTGGCGATGCTCCATGGCGGAAAACTGGACCTCCTCTACATCGCTCCGGAAAGATTGATCGGAGAGGAGTTCATCCAGCGCCTGAAAGATATCCCCATCTCCCTTTTTGCGATTGACGAGGCCCATTGTATTTCACAGTGGGGACATGATTTCCGGCCCGAATACAGCCATCTTGGCCGTCTGCGCAAGGCATTCCCCACGATACCGATGATCGCCCTGACGGCGACGGCAGAATCCCACACCCGCCAGGACATCCTAGAACGGCTCAACCTCAGGCAGGCCCGGTGTTATATCTCGAGCTTCGACCGCCCCAATATCCGCTACACCGTTCTCGACAAGATCAAGCCCCTTTCACAGCTCACGGACTTTCTGAAAAACCGCACCGGCGAGGCCGGTATCGTGTACTGTCTGAGCCGCAAACGCGTGGACAGCCTGGCGGCAAAACTGAAGTCGGCGGGTTTCAACGCGGCGCCCTATCACGCGGGCCACTCGACGGCACAGAGGCAGTCGGTGCAGGATGATTTCCTGCGGGACGATATCACGATTATGGTCGCGACGGTGGCCTTCGGCATGGGGATCGATAAATCAAACATCCGGTTCGTCGTCCATTACGACATCCCGAAAAACATTGAAAGCTACTACCAGGAAACGGGTCGCGCCGGCCGCGATGGCCTGGCGGCGGAGGCCCTGCTTCTCTTCGGGTACGGCGATATCGCCATCGCCCGGAGTCTGATAGAAAACACGCACAATTCCGAGCGGAAGCGGATCGAGCTTCATAAACTCGGATCCATGGTTGCCTTTGCCGAGGCCTCAAGCTGCCGCCGCCGGATCCTCCTTGGCTATTTCGATGAACGGATGGAGGAGGACTGCGGCAACTGCGACATCTGTCTCCACCCGCCGGAAATGATCGATGCTACGGAAGATGCCCGAAAGGCCCTGTCCTGTGTCTACCGGGTGAATCAGCGTTTCGGCATGGGGCATGTGATCGATGTGCTGCGCGGCTCCAAAAAGGCGCGGGTAATGGAACTGGGACACGACGGTCTTTCCACTTACGGGATCGGCTCCGACAGGAGCCAGGAGTACTGGGGGGGACTTCTCCACCACCTCGTCTACCGGGGCTTTCTCCAGCAGGATGTGGGCAATTATTCGGTCCTCACCCTGACCGATGAAGCCTGGCCGATCCTGCGGGGGGAACAGACCATGACCATGGCGGCGCCGCGGTTAAAGCCTGCCGTCTCAACAAAAACGACTCGCCGTAAGAACGGGAACGGCGATACGGATTACGATGAGGAGCTCTTCAGCAGACTCCGAGACCTGCGGAAAACCCTGGCCGATGCCTCCGGGGTGCCGCCGTTTGTTGTCTTCAGTGATAAATCTCTGGTCGGAATGGCCGCTGTGCTCCCCACGGATGACGAGACATTTCTCAATGTCCATGGCGTCGGGACCCATAAGCTCAAACGCTACGGAAAAAAATTTCTTGCCGAGATACAACGGTATCTGGACGGCACGGAAGAACAGGAAGCGTAGAAAGAACCGTTATGATAGTGTGGTTACCAGGATAATAAACCGGCCATTTTTCATAGTAAGGAGCACGTGCCATGATCGAAGATCGCTTAGTGGACATAGAGATGAAGCTTTCCTATCAGGAGGAAACCATCAGGGAATTAAACAGCGTTGTCTGCGAGCAGCAAAAGCAGCTCGACCAGTTGGAGTCGACCTATAAGGTTTTTGAGAGTCAGGTCAAGAACCTGTCGGAGGCCATCGGAGGGAAGGCCCCAGCGAATGAAAAACCTCCTCACTATTGAG
>CAYXUH010000155.1:0-2468 GCA_964468685.1 uncultured Syntrophaceae bacterium
GCGGGATCGGGAATTGGACACGCTGAAACAGATCGGTGGCGCCCTCGCATCCTCCACGTTCGACATCAGCCAGGTCCTCAACTATACTATGGACATGATCAGTACGGTCATGAACGTGGAGGCGGGAGCCCTTCTCCTCATGCGTGAAGACGGCCTTGAGTTTACCGTTACCCTGAAGATTGATATGGAGAAACTGCGGGGACTCAGGATAAAGGTGGGGCAGGGTGTTGCCGGGTACGTCGCGGCCCGGGGTAACGCGGTTCTCGTGAACGATATGGCTCAGTCTTCCCTCTTTTCCCCCGATGTGGACACGGCCACCGGTTTCCATACGAAGGCCATACTCTGTGTTCCCATGATATCGGAGGGGAGGGTTACCGGAGTTATCGAGGTCCTCAACAAAATGGATGGCGACTTCGATTCTAGCGATAAACAGCTCCTGCAATCCATCGCTTCTTCGGTCAGTGTGGCCATAGAAAACGCCAATCACTACAATGAAACCGTATTGATGGCGGAGAGTGAGCGCGAGGTGCGTCGCACCTTTCAAAAATTTGTCCCCAAGGAGATCGTGGACAGGATTATCCATGGCGCCGAGACAGGGCAACTGGCGGTCGAAGAATTCAGGATGCTCACGCTCATCAATATCGACATACGGGGATTTTCACTCCTTGCCCAGAAGATCGGGCCGCAGAAGACTGTCCTTATGCTCAACCGGTTTTTCTCCGTTATGGGAGAAATCGTTTTTAAGCACCACGGTATCGTTGACAAATATCTCGGCGACGGCTTTCTGGCGATATTCGGCGCCCCCGTCTCTAGTATAGGGGATGCGGATAATGCCGTCACCGCGGCAATCGAGATGAAGGAAGCCATCGCTGAGGTGAACGACTACTGGGTGAAGGAGATCGGCGCTCCGGTGGTTATCGGTATCAGTGTTCATACGGGTGAAGTCGTCGTGGGGAACATAGGGTTTGAGAAAAAGATGGACTATACCGTAATCGGTGATTCAGTCAACACCGTTTTCAGACTCCAGGCACTTACGAAATCGTATCCGAACAGTATCCTGATTAGTGACAAGACCTTACGTGCGGTCAAGGCCGGCCTGGATGTTCGGGAGATAGACGTGAGTGATGCCCCTTCGATCAGAGACATGAAAGTCTATGAAATTATCGGTACGAAGAAGGCGAGCAAGTAAAAAGGTAAGCAGTGATGTGCAATATCGAGGGCCTGATCACTAGTCCCCGAGTTCCGTTTTTTCTATATAGGCGTAGGCGTTATGGTTATGTATGCTCTCCATGTTCTCCGCCTCCACGCTGTACCAGGTGAAATTTGAGGATTCGTTGAGCTTTTCCGCAACGGTTCTCACAACATCCTCGACGAACATCGGGTTTTGGTATGCCGTCTCCGTGACGTATTTTTCATCCGCCCTCTTGAGGAGTGAAAAAATCTCGCAGCTTGCCGATTCCTCCACCAACCGGATGACGTCCTCTATCCAGAAGAACTTCTTAAACCTCAGGTTGACCCGGACCAGACTCCTCTGGTTGTGCGCCCCCATGTCACTTATCTCCTTTGAACAGGGACACGCCGTTGTGACCGGTACGGTGATGCCGACGAGAAAATCAGTTCGCTTGCCGTTGCTTTTTCCGCAAAAGGAACACTCATATTCCATAAGGCTCCTGGCCTTCGAGACGGGCGCGGCCTTTTCTATAAAGTAGGGAAACCAAATCTCTATGTGAGAGGATTCGGCGTTGAGTTTTTCCTTGATCCGCTGCAGGATCTTCCGGAAGGTATTGATGTTGATCTGGCCCCGGTACTCGTTCAGGATCTCGACGAAGCGGCTCATGTGCGTCCCCTTGAAACGGTGAGAGAGATTGACGTACATATTGACGGTGGCATTGACGTGCTGCGTTCCGTTTGCCTTGTCGAGGACGATGATGGGGTATTTGACCCCCTTCACCCCCACCTTTTGTATGTCGATATTCCTGTGATCTTTCAGGTTTTGTATGTCTACCATTTTGGTATGCCTTTGTCCCTATGAGCCGGGGTGGCTTTTTGTGTATGTTGCCTTCGAGCCTTCTGATTCCCACACCGCGACGTGCGACACCTCCAGCCCCAGCGGGGCCGCGTTTTTCTCCAGCTTGTCGTAGATAAATCGGGCGATGTGCTCCGATGTGGGGCTGGTATCCTTGAAGGGAACACGGTCGTTGAGGAACGTGTGGTCCAGCTCCTTGAGGATTGTATTCACCCATTGTTTCAGGACCCTGAAGTCCAGGACGAGACCGTCCTCGTTCAGACCTTCGGATGCGACGGTGGCCTCAACCTTGAAGTTGTGCCCGTGCAGCTCCTCGCGTTCACTCCCGATGTCGAGGATGTGCGCGGCGGAAAATGTTTTTTGTACGGTAATCTCATACATGGTATCCTGTCCTTTGTAAATTCAGGTGGGTTCCAGAGAGCCTCAGTATTTTTTAGCTTTT
>CAYXUH010000156.1:0-2463 GCA_964468685.1 uncultured Syntrophaceae bacterium
TATCCTGTTCTTGGATCTGATCTTGTTGGCCCCCATCAGGGCCTTCATCGTCGTACCGTTCCTCCTGGCGATCTTCTCCAGTGTATCTCCCCTCTGTACCCGATAGGTGGCAGACCCGGTGCGGGATGGCTTCTCCGGGGTGAGGACCGCCCTGCACCATCCTTCATCCGCCGGATAGGAAAGGGGGAGGAATTCATCAACCGCATAGGCTATCGCCCACGCCATATCGGTCTGACCGGAGAAACTCCGGAGCATCAGTTCTTCTCTCGGGTTTGATATATAGGCGGTTTCTATCAGCAGGGAGGTGACATCGGGGAGTTTGAGGACCCTGAAGGGTGCCTCCTGTACCCGGGAAGACCTTAAATGGTTTACCTGTTTCATCTTCTTCAGAGCAATCGCACCGAAGGCCCTTGAGCGGTTGATCGTTTCTGTCTGCAGCATATTGAGGGCTATCGGGTCGGAATCCCCGTTTCCATTTCCGTTTTCGGAACCACCCACGATATCCGACAAGTTCTCACTCTGCGCAAGGAGTTGTGCGGCTTCACTGCTCGCCCCCCTCGTCGACAGGCAGTACACGGACGTCCCCCGCGCGCCCCTGTTCCTGCAGGCATCAGCGTGGATACTGAGGAAGATATCCGCCCCGTATTCCCGGGCTATCTTCCCCCTGTTTTTCAGAGAGATAAAATAGTCGCCCTTTCTGGTAAGAAAGGTCTCGTATCCTCGTGCCTTGAGGATCCGCTGCAATTTCTTAGCTATCCGAAGGACTACCGTCTTCTCATGCGTCCCCCTGCGGCCTATGGCGCCCGGATCTTCTCCGCCGTGCCCGGGATCAATCACCACAACCTTCTTTTTCAGGACCTTTACTTTTCCCCGCTCCTCGCTCTCCTTCTTTTCAACATCGGGGAGCATGACATCGATGACAACGCGATGGGGTTTATCGAGAATTATCCCCAGCTTAAACACATTCGTCCTGACGTTGTCCGTTACCTGTAACTCTACCCTGGTGCCCCCTTCAGGCAGGGAAGCCAGGAAGACCTTTGTAATCGCGGGTTTGTTGATATCATAGGTATAGGGGATTGTTCCGGTCAGGACCGCACCTTCCAGGTCGACATATATCCTGCGGCCCTCCTGTACGACCTTGAAGGCCGTCTCACCGGTCAGATCCAAGACTACTCTCGTGTGATCGGGGGCCGTCCAGTGTCTGATATTGAGGATATCAACCGAAGCGAGTGCATCCGAACAGATCGCCAGCATTACAAGTAACGCCAAAAGAAAAGTGGCACGCGATATCTTTCTCATTATCCCCTGGATATATCCCCCCCCACTCTTTGTGGCGCGAGCTTAACAGCTTTATCTAAAGTTTACAACCCCATCGGAAAAGAGGTTGACAACGAGACATTCCAATGACATGTATAACCCGAAAAATCGCTGAGGTTGTTCAATGAAGATAGGAAATATATTGGGCGGGGACAAAACGGTCCTCTCATTCGAGGTCTTTCCACCCTCACGGGACGGGAACATCGAGGACCTGTATCGCGCGGTCGGGGAGCTCGCAGAGCTAAATCCCGACTTTATCTCCGTCACCTACGGCGCCGGAGGGGGCACGAAGGAAAAGACTGTGGAGATCGCCTCCACCATCAAGAACAAATTCGACAGAGAGACACTCGCCCACCTGACGTGCGTCCAGGCAACCAGGGATGATATACAAGAGCAGCTGGAAAAACTGAAAGAGGAAGGGATCGAAAACATCCTCGCCCTGCGGGGGGACCCGCCGAAGGGCGAGGAGCGTGTTGTCAAGACGAAGGGCGGTTTCGGATACGCCAACGAGCTGGTGGAATTCATCAAATTGAACAACGACTTCTCCATCGGGGTCGCGGGCTATCCCGAGGTACACCCGGAGGCGCCGGATATGGAGCATGACCTCGTCAATCTTAAGAGGAAGATTGACGCGGGGGCGGACTTCATCATAACCCAGATGTTCTTCGACAACGGAGACTTCTACCGGTTCCGGGACAACGCGATATCGGCGGGGATACGTGTCCCCATTGTCCCGGCGGTCTTCCCAATCTTCAGCTACAAGCAGATATCGCGCGTAGCCGCGCTCTGCGGCGCGAAGATACCCTCGAAACTGCACAACAAACTGTCGCGGGTAAGCGAAAAAAACGAAGAGGTGGAAAAGTACGGCATAGAACACACAATCCGCCAGAGCGAAGACCTCCTGCGGAACGAGGTGTCGGGCCTGCATTTCTACAGCATGAACCGGAGCAGACACGTGATACAAATAATACGCGAGCTCCCCAAGAAATCATTTGAAAATAATTCCATATTAGAATAGTGTTCGGCCTTTCCACCGTGAAATTATTTCCGGACAGACATGCGGGCGATTAGCTCAGATGGATAGAGTGTTGGCCTCCGAAGCCAAAGGCCCTGGGTTCGAGTCCCAGATCGCCCACCATAATAAAA
>CAYXUH010000157.1:0-2383 GCA_964468685.1 uncultured Syntrophaceae bacterium
CAAGGGACATGCCGTCACCGCCCACGATGTCCTGGAGGGGAAGGCAGCTGTCGGCCGAAGGGTCGCCATCATCGGCGGGGGGGTGATAGGCGCCGAGACGGCAAACCACCTGGCGCATCATGGCAAAAGGGTGACGATCGTGGAGATGCTCCCGGCCGTGGCGCGGGATGAGCAGGACCATGTCCGTTTCTTCCTCCTCAAAGAGCTTGCCGAAAAGGGCGTCACGATATATGTACATGCCACGGTCATCGAGGTGTCGGACGACGGACTGGTCATCGAACGGGATGGAAAACGGGAGACGATCGGGCCCTTTGACACGGTAGTGACGGCCGTGGGGCTGCAACCCCGCAATGAACTGCAATCGAAGCTGGAAGGGAAAGTCGACCGGCTCTTGACCATCGGCGATGCTGCGGGCGTGAGAAAGGCCCTGGAGGCGGTCGCGGAGGGTTACCGGGCCGGGCTTGAGATATAAGAGAGGAGAAGGAATGGATCTGCATATCAAGGACAAGGTAGCCATTGTCACCGGCGGGGGCGAAGGGATCGGCAGGGCAATCGCCCTGCGTCTTGCCGCCGAGGGTGCCACCGTCGTGGTGGCGGACTTGAATGAGAAGGACGCACAAAGCGCCGTTGCCGGGATCACGGACCGCGGGGGAAACGGGATGGCCCTGCAGACGGACGCCACGAAGGAAGAGGATGTCGACCGCATGGTCACAGAGACGCTGGGGGCGTACGGAGGGGTGGACATCTTGGTGAACAACGTGGGGGGCGGATGGGATTCCACCTTCATTGCCAAATTTTCCACAGAGAATTGGGACCGGACGATCGAGATCAACCTGAAAAGCACCTTCCTCTGTTCCCGGAACGTCTCCCGGGAAATGATGGGGAAAAAACAGGGGAGGATCATCAACATAGCCTCCATATCGGGGAAGGCCGGGGAGGCACTCGTCGGCGCGTACTGCACGGCAAAGTTCGGCGTCTTGGGCCTGACACAGGTCCTGGCAAAGGAACTGGGCCGCTATTCAATTACGGTGAATGCCGTCTGTCCCGGCTACGTCTATACACCGGGATGGGAACAGCTTGCCCGGATGCTGAAGGACAACGTCGCCTCAATGGCGGACAAGGGACTCGAAGAGATCTTCGAGGAGAGGGTACGCCCGCTCACGCCGCTGGGGCGCCCCCAGACCACCGAGGATGTGGCGAGTCTCGTCGCCTACCTCGCCTCGGAAGAGGCCAAAAATATCACGGGGCAGGCGATCAACGTCGACGGCGGCGCGGTCATGCGCTGATGCGGGAAGGAATCGGCGTACCGTCCGCTCATAGATCTCCTTGAGAAACCATCATGTTGTTTCTTGATCCCGACAGGCCGATTGCCTCCTGCACCTCCGCAACCTGTGATGGGTGCCCGACCGGAACAGCACTTCACTGTCACTTTACGCTCAAAGACCTGACACATTTCCTTCTGCTCGCCCTCCCCTCCTTCCTGATCGGAGGGGCCGGGATCTATTACAAAAGCGGGTGGATGCTCGTTCTGTGGATCTCCATGATCGTCGGGTTCTTCGGATTTCTTGAAATCCGGGTGATGTGTTCCCACTGCCCCCACTACGCCGAGCCGGGTTATTCCCTGAAGTGCTGGGCGAACTACGGCTCCCCAAAGTTGTGGAGATACCGCCCGGGGCCGATGATCCTGATAGAAAAGACCATCTTCTTCGGCGGTTTTATCGTCGTATGGGGATATCCACTCCTTTTTCTGCTTGCGGGTTCACAGTGGTTTTTGCTGATCGTCTATGTTCTTTCCACTACCGGCTTTTTTATGACACTCAGGAAATACTTCTGCTCGCAGTGTATCAATTTCGCCTGCCCCCTGAACACGGTCGGTGAGACGGCCCGCAGGGGATTTTTTGACCGGAATCCCGAGATTGCCGAGGCATGGGGTATTGATCCCGAACACTCATAGCTGTCGAAATCATAGAAAAAGAAAGGAAATCGAAGATGTTTCAGAAACACAGTGAAGATGGATACACCCTCGCTATTGCCGGGATCGAACTCAAAGCGACCGTGTACGGGGAGAAGACTCTGATGGCCGAGTTCCTGTTGAAAAAGGGGAGCATATTACCACGGCATGCCCATCCCCATGAACAGACAGGGTATCTCGTGAGCGGCCGCATCCGCCTTTCGATCGGCCAGAAGGAGCACAATGTGCTCCCCGGCGACAGTTGGTGCATCGGGAGTGATATCGAGCATGGCGCCGAAATCCTTGAAGACTCGGTGGCCGTAGAGGTGTTTTCACCGGTGAGAGAGGATTACCTGCCCAAGGACAGAGACGGGCAGTAAATAGCCTGGCCATTCAATCGTGAACGACGAAGGAGATTTTTATGTCAGAGAT
>CAYXUH010000158.1:0-2232 GCA_964468685.1 uncultured Syntrophaceae bacterium
GTCCGCATACGTTCTGCTACAGAGAAAACATAACCTAACATAAGGAGGTCAGGTATATGCAGATTACATCGGTCGATCACATCAGCTACGCGGTAACCGACATCGACAAGGCAATCGAGGCATGGTCGAGACTCTACGGAATCGGACCCTGGACGTTTATGGAAAACGGCGGCACCGATGTCAAGGGAAGACCCTGGAAAATACGAATGGCCTTTGCCTACGTGGGCCCGACAGAAATCGAACTGGTGCAATGTCTGGAGGGAAGAATCTTCCAGTCAAAGTTTATCGGCACGTGGGGCGAGGGCCTGCATCACCTTGGATTTCGAGTGGATGATGTCGATGCCGAGGTGGCAGAACTGGTGGAGGGGGGCGCCACGCTTCTCATCCATGATCCCGGTCAATTCGCCTACCTCGATGCGGGAGGGGCCGGTGGAGCCATCTTCGAGCTGATGCAAAGACCGGCTGAATAGCCGGAATCTTTGGGAAAAGGCAGGTCACAAACGCCGGGGGACGGAAGTCGGAATACTGGTCTCTGTCAATACCCTTTTATACTTTTGATACTCTTCCTGATCTCGATCCCTTTTCCTCCGGCTCATCGTCCATGTTATCGTCCATCTTATCCTTGACAAATGAATTGGGGGGGGGAGGGGGGGATGCGTTCCCTTGCGTGGGGTATAAAACAGGGGTATAAACAAGGAGGGTATAAAACATAGAACGGGGTATAAAACATGGAACGCTTCAAACAGCAGATAGAAACACTCCTTGCCGATGCGGACGTGAAGATTGATGGATCCCACCCCTGGGATATCGCTGTTTACAATGATAAATTGTATCAGCGGGTTCTTTCCCAAGGCTCTCTGGGCCTCGGAGAGGCCTACATGGATGGCTGGTGGGACTGCCCGGCCCTCGACCAGTTCTTTGACAAGGTTCTGTCCGCGGATCTAGACGAAAAGATCCTAAACTGGAAGGTTGTCATCCAGCATCTCAACGCTACCCTCTTTAATCTTCAGAAAAAATCGCGGGCGTTTCAGGTCGGCCGACATCATTATGACCTGGGGAACGAACTCTATAGATCGATGCTCGATGAGAGCATGACTTACTCATGTGCCTACTGGAAGGATGCGAATACCCTTGACAAGGCGCAAGAGGAAAAACTCGGTCTTATCGCTCGAAAGATACACCTGAAAGAAGGGATGCGGATCCTTGACATAGGGTGCGGCTGGTGCGGCTTTGCCCGGTATGCCGCCAAAAAGTATGGCGCCGAGGTCGTCGGGACGACTGTTTCGGAGGAACAGGTCAAACTGGGGCGCGAGCGGTGCGAAGGGCTTCCCGTGGAGGTGCGGCTACAGGATTATCGGGATCTTGAAGGGCAGTTTGATGCCATTGTCTCCATCGGTATGATCGAACATGTTGGCCGGAAGAACGATCGGACCTTTATGAAGATAGTCCACCGCTGTTTGAAAGAAGGCGGATTGTTCCTCCTGCACACCATAGGCGGCAACAGATCCGTCAGGAAATGCGAGCCCTGGACCGAAAAGTATATATTCCCGAACGGCATGCTCCCCTCGATAAAGCAACTGGCGAAGGCCTTCGAGGGACTGTTCGTTGTGGAGAACTGGCAGAATCTGGGGGCGGATTATGACAGGACGCTGATGGCGTGGTTCGCGAACTTCGACAAAAATTGGGACAGGATAAGGCATCTCTACGACGAACGGTTCTACCGCATGTGGAAATACTACCTGCTTTCCTGCGCGGGGGCGTTCCGGGCGCGCGAGAATCAGCTGTGGCAGATAGTCCTCTCGAAAGGGGGCGTGAAGGATGGCTGGGCGGAAGCTAAGCTCCGCCGATGATACGCGCCATTCTTAACCACCCTGACCTCCGGCTTGCCAGGTTATAAGCGCCGAACATCCATGCCCCGCCGGATACCCGACACGTCATGGGTGGTGGTTCCGGGCTGCTGATCCATGACGATCAACTCCATCAATACCCTCGATATTCCGGGGATATTTCCATTGACCCTGAAGGACGATTCTCTTATACTATCTTCACGAAAAGGGAAGTCTTTGTGATGGATATCAGAGGATATTCTCCCTCTGCCGGCACTCTTTCTCCGGCAGAGTCTTCAAGGATGAGCTTGTTTGTCGTCAGGCTGATGACGGGCACAGGGTAAGGTGGGAAGGGATAAATGGGAAAAAAATCAATCATAATCTTTTGGCTGTCCGTCGCTGTTTT
>CAYXUH010000159.1:0-2211 GCA_964468685.1 uncultured Syntrophaceae bacterium
CACCGTTATTCTCGGCAATCCGTTCAACGGATTGGCATCAACCAGGACATCGGTCTCATACACCTCCCTGATATTCGTCTCCGTAACAACCTCGCCCGGTACCCCCAGGGTGTGGATGCGCCCCTCCTTCAACAGCATGACCCGGTCGCAATACGCCGCCGCGAGGTTTATATCGTGGGTCACGGCGATGACCGTTAGTCCCCTCTCTCTATTCAACCTCTTCATCAGACCAAAAAATTCCACCTGATGTTTTATATCCAGGAATGCCGTCGGTTCATCGAGAAGGACTACCTCCGGTTCCTGCGCAAGGGCCCTGGCTATCAGTACCCTCTGCCGTTCTCCGCCGCTGAGGCTGTCCATGCTGCGATCGGCCAGCGAGGAGGTATCCGTCATCTCCATCGCCCTTCGCACTATCTCACGGTCGCTCTCCCCCTCGAATCTCAACATGCCCAGATGAGGCGACCGCCCCATCAGCACGATCTCAAGGGCCCTGAAGGAGAATATCATGGTGGAATCCTGAGGCACGACCGCTACAAGACGGGCGACATCTCTCCTTCTCATCCCCCGTATCGCCTTCCCGCCTATGCTGACGCCGCCTTTTTCCGGCGCAAGGATGCCGTCGATAACCCTGATGAGCGTGGTCTTCCCCGAACCGTTGGGGCCTATGACCCCCAGAAATTCTCCCCGGCGAACATCGAAGGAAACATCCCTGAGCGCCCATATATCTTTGTACCGGAAATCGACGTCCGACACTTTTACAATGGGCACGGTCACATCCTCCTCGTTCGCAGGAGATAGACAAAGTACGGCGCCCCGCACAGAGCGGTGATGACGCCGACCGGAAGTTCCATGCCGGAAAAGACGACCCGGGCAACCGTGTCGGCCAGAACCATGAAGGACGCGCCAAAGAGAAAGGAGGCCGGGATCAGCAGCCGGTGATCCGTCCCCAGCGCCATCCTCATCATGTGGGGAATAACCAGGCCGACGAACCCTATCATTCCGGCGAAGGCCACGGCGACGGCGGTTATAAGGGAGGCGGCAAAGAAGAGGGTAATCTTTGTACTCTTTACATCCACGCCGAGCTGCATGGCGGTCTCCTCACCGGCAACGATCAGGTTCAGCGGCCTGGCATAGCAGTATACGACACCGGACCCCACCGCCAGGAGGAGGGTCATCAGTACGATCTTGTTGCCGTCGGCCAGACTCATATCCCCCATCAGCCAGAAGGTGATGGTGTGCAGATCGGCGCTGGAGCTGGTAGAGATGAAGAACATGATGACCGCCGAAAAAAAGGCATTGACGATGACCCCGGCGAGGAGAAGGGTGTTTGAATCGAGCCCTCCCTCCCTGCTCCCGATTACAAAGACCAGCGCCACTGTCAGGACCGCTCCCAGGAAGGCGAGTGCGGGAATACCGAAGGGGACGGCGCCCGCGCCGAGCAGTATACCGATGATCGCCCCCACGGCCGAGCCGCCCGAGACCCCGAGTATATAGGGGTCGGCGAGGGGATTCCTGAGGAGCGCCTGAAACACAACCCCCGCGGTGGAGAGAGCCGCGCCGACAATGCCGGCAAAGATAATCCTCGGGAGGCGGATCGAAAAGAGGATGGTCCTTTCAGATGGGTCCAGGGCAAGGTGGCCTTCACGCCATCCGGTTACGATACCCCTGAACACTCTTGCAGCACCGATACCGGCCGTTCCGGTCAGGATAGACACGACTCCCGCGATCACAAGAAGGATGACCAGCAGCGCGCTGACTCTGGCTATCCTTGACGGGGTAATAAAGGACTTTTCCATGGCACATCCCTGCAACAAAGCGAGGATACGGCACTATCCCGGTTCAGGATCGTCACATTTTTTAAACAATCATCAGGGTTGCAAAAAAGAAAAAACACACCGGGACACACCTCCCTCGAGGATCTGCGGGCGGACCGGTCTTCCGGCTCAGGGCAGCCTACTCACCCGCCTTCCCATCCCGCTCACGCGGAACAGTGGCTGTTTCGGGCTTTCGTTCCCTTTACGGCTGCGGGGCAGCGGGGGGATTTCACCCCTCTTCCTCACATCCGCCCGTGTATTGATTTGCGCTCTTATACCCCCTTGATCAGGCTCCTGTCAAGGGGCACCCCCTCCTATCGTGTGTCTGCTCGGTACAGGCTCGACGCTGTAGTGAAGCGCAAACCCAGGATTCTTCCGACACGCATATCCGGGCATT
>CAYXUH010000160.1:0-2188 GCA_964468685.1 uncultured Syntrophaceae bacterium
GGCCTCTGGGATCGTAACTGTTTTAAATATGGGCCGAATAAAGATTCAGGCACAGGAATTGCTCTATAGACACATAACGGACAGGGTACGTAAGAGGGCAACTTACTTTATGGACATAACCATCGGCAAACTTTAGAAACTATGAATTGTTTACTCGATAAACAATAATAAAGTATTGATCGATGGTTATAACAGGCTTGCTCGGATATTCGCTACGTGCGGTATCTTTGCAAGCCAATTTTTTGTCGATCTCTCCACCACCTTCCCTGGAACAGCTTGACATAATCTCTATTATCACTTAGAAGGTAATTCGCATTTTTTTGCCGCTGTTGTATCCGCGGCCAATAAGGGGATTTTCATGATATTAGAACAAACCGGAAAAATATGTGAGGGGTTGTATGCTACGGGGCATCACTCAATACCCGCCTTTCTTCTGACAAGTCCGGCTCCGGTCCTCTTTGACGCTGGGGTGGCGGCCATGGGACCTCACTACCTGAGAGATCTCCAAATATACTTGGGCAGAACGGACGCCCTGAAGTATCTCCTCCTGACACACTCGCACTATGACCACTGCGGCTCCGCCCCCTTTCTCAAGAAAGAGATACCGGGCCTGACGATCGGAACAAACGCCCACGCCGCGAAGGTACTGCAGAAACCGGGTGCCGTGAAGATGATACGCGCGCTGAACGACAATTTTGTGGAGGTCTTCAGGGATTCCATAGGGATCGAGAAAATTCCCTTTGAACCGGTGGAGGTCGATCTGATACTGAAGGACGGCGATGAGCTGGACTGCGGGGGAGGATGGACGGTGCGGGTCATAGAAACGCCGGGGCATACGAACGACTGTCTGTCATACTACATCCCGAAGATCAAGGCCCTGATAGCGGGGGAAGCGGTGGGTGTCTTCCACAACGACGGCATACAACCAGAGTTTTCATCGAGCTACAGCGATTATATGGTCTCTCTTGAAAAACTGGCGGCGCTCGATATAGAGATCCTGGCACTGGCCCATCAATGTGTCCTGACCGGGGATGACCCCGGCATATTTCTAAAAAACTCTCTTCAAACAACCGTCTCCTTCAAGGAACGCATAGAGGGGTACCTCGACCGCTTCAGCGGCGACAGGGGAAAGGTGGTTGAGACCATCCTCGGGGAGGACTACGACGATACGGTACTGATGCAGCAAGATAAGAGGTCCTTCACCCTGAACCTGGAGGCACAGGTACGGGTCGTGGCCGATGGGAAGTAACATTTATCCTTGCGATAAACGGGATAATCTCATATAAGGTTCCTGCTCGGGGAACAGAGAAAAAGCCCCGAAGGGCCTGTTAAAAATGGAGTCTCAGTAACTGAGTCTCATCGAAAGGAGATTGCATAGTGAATATTCTGATTTTTGGACCAAACGGAAGCGGCAAGGGAACGCAGGGCGCAATTGTTCAGAAGAAGTTCGGTGTGGCTCACATCGAGACGGGTGTCATCTTCAGGGAGAACATCTCCAAGGGAACGGATCTGGGCAAGCAGGCAAAGGGGTATATAGACAAGGGTGAGCTGGTACCCGATGATATTACGGTCCCCATGATACTGAACCGCCTGAAAGAGGACGACTGCAAGGACGGCTGGCTCCTGGACGGTTTCCCGAGAAACCTGGCCCAGGCACAGACCCTGTACGAGGCGCTGCAGAAGGAAGGGATCAAACTGGACTACGTCATCGAGATCGTACTCGACAGACAAACCTCCAAGAACCGGATCATGGGCCGGAGGCTCTGCGCGGCCGACAACAATCATCCGAACAATATCTATATCGACGCCATCAAACCGACCGAGAAGGACGGGGGTTTTGTGTGCCGCGTCTGCGGTGGCGAGTTGAGCACCCGCGCCGACGACCAGGATGAGGCGGCTATCGGCAAGAGGCACGACATCTACTATGATACCAAGACGGGAACCACCGCCGGCGTCAATTATTTCAAGGAGCGGGTAACGGTGATCGGGGTTGACGGTCTGCCCGGCGTCAAGGAAGTCAGTGAGGAACTCCTCGAAAAATTAGGATAGCAAAAATCCGGAGAAGATTGTATAAAAGCCTTCCCTTGCATAAACGGGAAGGCTTTTTGGTTATCATGAAGAATATACGTAATTTCAGCATAATAGCCCATATAGATCACGGAAAGTCCACCCTGGCCGACAGGATGAT
>CAYXUH010000161.1:0-2159 GCA_964468685.1 uncultured Syntrophaceae bacterium
TCAGCATAATAGCCCATATAGATCACGGAAAGTCCACCCTGGCCGACAGGATGATTCAGTACAGTGGTGTGGTCGACGCCCGCAACTTCAAGGATCAGATGCTCGACAATATGGATATCGAGCGCGAACGGGGAATCACGATCAAGAGCCAGGCCATCACCCTCCCCTACCGGAGCAAAGATGGCAAGGAGTATACCCTCAACCTTATCGACACCCCCGGGCATGTGGATTTTTCCTACGAGGTCTCACGGTCGCTCGCGTCGTGCGAGGGCGTTCTGCTTCTGATAGACGCCGTCCAGGGGGTCCAGGCGCAGACCGTCGCGAACCTGTATATGGCCATGGAGCACGATCTGGAGATCATACCCGTGATCAACAAGATCGACCTCCCCGCGGCCGATGTGGAACGGGTCATGGAGCAGATCGATTCGGAGCTCGGCCTCGATCCCTACACGAGCCTCGCATGTTCGGCCAAGGAGGGAACGGGTGTTGAAGAGATACTGGAGGCAATCGTCCAGAAGATCCCTCCCCCGAAGGGCGACCCGAAGGCCGAACTGGCCACCACGATCTTCGACGCGCAGTACGACCCCTTCCGGGGAACCATCATACACTGCCGTGTCATCGACGGTACCGTGAGAAGCGGGGATATCATACGTCTCATGCACGCCGGGACTACCCACAAGGTCGAAGAGGTCGGGCACTTTCTCCTCCCGCGTCAGAAGGATGTCCGTCTCTCCGCGGGCGAAGTGGGATACATCATTGCCGGGATCAAGACGGTATCGGACGTCCAGATCGGGGACACGATCACCTCCGACAGGCGCCCCTGCGCAAAGCCCCTTCCCGGTTTCAAGGAATCAAAGCCCGTTGTCTTCGCCTCGATCTACCCCATCGCCTCGGACGATTATGAGGAACTGGCGGTGGCCCTCGAAAAATACAAGCTGAATGACGCCTCCTTTGTCTATCAGAAGGATTCGTCTATCGCCCTCGGGCAGGGCTTCCGGTGCGGGTTTCTGGGCCTCCTCCACCTCGAGATCGTCCAGGAGCGGCTGGAACGGGAGTATGATCTGTCTATCATTCTCTCCGTCCCCAGTGTCCGGTACCGATTCATGCTGACCGACGGCACCGTGCTCTACATAGATAATCCGGCGCACTACCCCGACGCCCTATCGATCACCAAGAGCGAGGAGCCGTACATACGGGCGGCCATGATGTTCCCGGAGCGCCACATGGGGGCCGTCATGAAGCTGTGCAAAGAGAAGAGGGGGGAGAACTCATCTCTCAGCTATCCGAGCCCGGGGCGCATCGAACTGGTCATCGAGATGCCCCTTGCCGATGTCATCTACGATTTCTACGACAGCCTGAAATCCGCTACCCAAGGCTATGGCTCCTTCGATTACGATATACTGGACTATCGAGAGAGCAAACTAGCCCTCCTCGATATCCTGGTCAACGGCGAGCGGGTGGATGCTCTGTCCCAGATCGTGTTTCGCGGAACCGCCCGTGAGCGCGGCCTGCGCGCGTGCGAGAGGCTGAAGGAGGAAATCCCCCGGCAGATGTTCAAAATCGCCATTCAGGGGGCCATCGGCGGCGAGATCATATCGCGCACCACTATAACCCCCTACCGTAAAGACGTGACCGCGAAGTGCTACGGCGGCGATATAACACGCAAGAGAAAGCTGCTGGAGAAACAGAAGAAGGGGAAGAAGCGGATGAAGATGGTCGGGTCCGTCGCGATCCCTCAGAGCGCCTTCGTCGCGATCCTGAAGTCGGACAACACGTAACAACAATGCTTAATTATGAATGGTTAATGCTTAATTAAAGGCATTAAAAATTCAACATTCATAATTCATAATTCACAATTCATAATTGTATTTATGGCACCCGGTCTCTACATACATATACCATTCTGCCTGTCCAAGTGCGACTACTGCGACTTTTACTCCGTCACGCAGAGGGGAAAAATACCCCTCTTCATTCCATCCCTCATACGGGAGATGGAGATGTATCGCGGTGTCTTCGGCCGCTTCGATACCATCTACCTGGGGGGCGGTACCCCCTCGCTCCTCGGCGCGGATCAGACAGGGCAAATCATTGACGCCCTCCACGGAACGTTTCTGTTTTCAGACGATACAGAGGTCACCATCGAGGCAAATCCCGGGGAC
>CAYXUH010000162.1:0-2057 GCA_964468685.1 uncultured Syntrophaceae bacterium
TCTTGACAACCTCTTCGGCCAATCTCTCCGGATGCTGGGATCCGCATCCCTCGTTTATATTTTCCCCGTCAGGTTCAGCAAATATGGTGTGAACCTCCGCCCCCATTTCGAAAAAGGGTTTCGGCGCGATCCGGTAGGTGGCGCCGTTGGATGCGTCCAGCACTACACTGGTCCCTTCAAGCGTATATTGCTTCGGAAAGGTGTTTTTCAAAAACACGATATACCGGCCGCGGGCACCCTCCAGGTCATATGCCTTCCCCAGATTCTTGGGTGAAGGGTGAAGGGCCTTCATGTCGTTTGCGAGGACCATCTCCTCTATCTCCAGTTCTTTTTCATCGGGAAGCTTGTACCCGTCGCTGGAGAATAGCTTTATCCCGTTATCTTGAAAGGGATTGTGTGAGGCGGAGATGACTATGCCCGCATCGGCCCTCATATTGCTGGTAAGGAAGGCGACTCCGGGTGTCGGCATGGGACCGACCATGTACGCGTCCACCCCCATGGAGCAGATTCCGGCGACAAGGGCATGCTCCAGCATATATCCGGAAACACGGGTGTCTTTCCCTATGATAATCCTCGGGTGGTGGCCACGACGTTTGAAGAGATGGGCCGTTGCCATCCCTATCCGCAGGGCCATTTCCGATGTCATGGGGTATTCGTTTGCTACCCCTCGTACTCCATCTGTCCCGAACAGTTTTCCCATGCTCTTGTTCTCCTTATCTCGGATTGATAGAACATCCTTCCCCAAACCTCGGTTTTTATATATTACTTAAAGGGGTTTTACAATAAGCAAAAAAGGTATCTCCCTCAGCATCGGTTTCGGGACGACATCATGACCCGTCATGCATCAGGTCTATGATCGTGATTTCGGGGGGCGCCAGGAGACGCACCGGGGGTCCCCATGTCCCCGATCCCCTGCTGACGTACAGTGTTGCTCCGTCCGTAAGCTCGTACCGACCGCTGTTAAAGGTAAAGGCGAGACGGGTGAGAAGCGTGAAGGGGAAGATCTGCCCCTTGTGGGTATGCCCGGAGAGCTGGAGGTCAAACAGTGCCGGCGATCCTTTGAGCACAACCGGCTGATGCTTGAGGAGGACAATAAACCGATCGCCGGAAAACCCGGAAAGCAGTTCTTTCTCAGGTTTTCCTCTCGTGGACCGGTATATCCTGCTGGTGGGATCATCGATGCCTGTGACCGTCATAAACCCTCCCACATCCGCGCTTGTACCCCTCAGAACCGTAAAACCGGCCCTCAACGTAAAATCGAGTGACTGGGTGAGTCCGGCGTAGAATTCGTGGTTTCCCGTAACGGCAAATTTTCCGTATGCGGGTTTTATTTCCCGGAGGAGAGCCACGAGCCCCGACAGGTTGTCTGTCTCTCCATCCACCAGATCACCTGTCGAGACAAGCATGTCGGGAGCGGCGGCCCTGACCTCCTTGAGTATCCGTTCCAATCTCTTTTCCCCGACGATGAGGCCGAGGTGCAGGTCGGAGATCTGGACGATTCGGAAGCTTCCGATCTCTTCGGGTATCTTGGCCGTTCGTATCGTGATTGTCTCGCTACGGATATGTAGGGCTTCGACAGAGCCGTACAGTGTAAGGGCGGCCGCGAGGGAAAGCGCGGCAATAAAGGAATTCCTGGCAGAGGGTATTACGGAAAAGGGGTCAAATGAAAAGATGTGCGCGCCCAGGTGCACAAGGATACGGTAGCAATCGAAGGCCAGGGAGAGACAGAACAGCAGGAACGCAAGGCCCATCCAGATGTATCCTGTCCAGGAAAAGAAGTGTGCGAGAGATTGAAGGCCGCTTCGTTCCGCTATATGGACGATAACGGGCGCAAGGACCATGATGATCATGAAGAGCGCAAGGAATATGCTGGTCCTGGTTCCAAGGGCGAGAGACGCCTTTGTCCCCAGAAAGAGGTACATATGAACCCCGCCGTAGATAAGAAAAAACGCCAGGAGAAAGATAGTTGTCACCGCCTTTTCGTTATCAACCATGCTGCCTTCTCTATGAGCCCTTCCCGGTGTGGTGACCGCAACAACACTCTGTCCCCTATATAA
>CAYXUH010000163.1:0-2047 GCA_964468685.1 uncultured Syntrophaceae bacterium
CTTTTGGAATCCCGGTCGGTGACGATCAGAATATCCTGACCGCCGGCGACCGCGGTCCGGCCCTGATGCAGGACGTTCACCTTCTCGAAAAGATTTCTCACTTCGACCGTGAGCGGATCCCCGAGCGTGTTGTCCACGCCAAGGGGGCCGGGGCAGGGGGGTATTTTGAACCCACCGCCGATGTTGCCCGGTACACAAAGGCCAAATTCCTCTCCAAAGTGGGAAAACGGACCGAGGTCTTTGCCCGGTTTTCCACGGTGGGGGGCGAGAGAGGCTCGGCCGACGCCGCGCGCGACCCCCGTGGGTTCGCCCTGAAGTTCTACACCGAAGAGGGGAACTACGATCTGGTCGGGAACAATACCCCCGTTTTCTTCATCCGGGATCCCCTTAAATTCGCCGATTTCATCCACACCCAGAAGCGCAATCCGACGACCAACTGTAAAGACCCTGACATGTTCTGGGACTTCCTGTCGCTCACCCCCGAATCGATACACCAGGTCACCATCCTCTTCTCCGACCGGGGTACCCCCGCCACGTACCGGAATATGAACGGGTACAGCAGCCATACCTACAAGTGGTACAACGACAAGGGAGAATATTTCTGGGTGCAGTATCACTTCAAGACCGACCAGAAGATAAAGAATCTGACGCTGGAGGAATCGACGCGCCTGTCGGGAGACGACCCCGATCACGCCACGCGGGACCTGTATCAGGCCATCGAAGGGGGCGATCACCCGAGCTGGACTCTTGAGATGCAGATCATGACCCCCGAACAGGCACAGGACTACCGATTCGATATCTTCGATATCACAAAGGTCTGGCCCCACGGCGACATTCCGCCGATCAAAGTGGGTCGCCTCGTCCTCAACCGCAATCCCGAAAACTACTTCGCCGAGGTTGAACAGGCAGCATTCAATCCCAGCAACCTGGTGCCCGGAATCGCCGCTTCTCCCGATAAGATGCTGCAGGGGAGACTCTTCTCGTACCATGATACTCATCTCCATCGCCTCGGGCCGAATTATCATCTCCTGCCGGTCAATGCGCCGAAGGCGGCTCTCGAGAACAGCTACCAGCGGGATGCGGCCATGCGCTCTGACGATAACGGCGGTGGCGGTCCGAACTACTGGCCCAACAGTTTCGAAGGTCCCTCTCCGAACCCCGATATGGAGGAACCGCCCTTTGAGGTCTCCGGCCAAGCGGATCGCCACGAATACACGCATCCCAACGATGATTTTGTACAGCCTGGCAACCTCTATCGTGATGTCATGACCGAGGAGGATCGGGAGCACCTTATCGGCAATATCGTTAGTCACCTGGGGGGAGCCCGGAAGCGCATTCAACTGCGCCAGACGGCACTGTTCTACAAGGCGGATCCCGACTACGGTCGGCGTGTGGCCAAGGGGCTTGGTCTGGATATCAAGAAGGTTGAAAAACTGGCGGCAATGTCCCGGGAGGAGCGGGAGAAGTCCACGGCACAGTGAATGGTGCGCCGGGCTGTTTCATGCCATTGCCCTATGGAAAAAGATATCGGAATGTGCTATGAGCAACCGGTTAGTGATTGATACGTGAGAGGGGTAGGACATGTTTCGTTATTTATTTGGAGTGATAAGGGGGGTTATATCCCTCCTGATATATGTTATCAATACGATCTTCTGGGTGAGTCAAATATTTGTTATCGCTTTCCTGAAGCTGGTGATTCCCCTGCGGATCTGGCGAAAATTCTGTAACATCCTGCTGACCGGGATTGCGAATAACTGGATCGCCGTCAATAATTTCAATCAGCGGTGTACCAGCAGGATTCGCTGGGATGTGGCCGGTCTGGAAAACCTGAAGCGCAACGAATGGTATATGGTCCTGTCAAACCATCAGTCCTGGGTCGATATTCTTGTCCTGCAGAGGGTTCTCTATCGAAAGATTCCCTTCCTCAAGTTTTTCATCAAAAAAGAACTGATTTGGGTGCCGATCCTCGGCCTTGCGTGGTGGGCCCTGGATTTCCCCTTTATGAAGCGCTACTCGCAGGCGTTTCTTAAAAAGCATCCCAACCTCA
>CAYXUH010000164.1:0-1968 GCA_964468685.1 uncultured Syntrophaceae bacterium
GATATGCCGAAGGCCGGGAGGAGTAATAACCCCGAGCTGCTGAAGATTAAAGAACATGTCCTCGATGAACTGGAGGGGGAGACGCGTGGAGAAGTCTAACTGGATTTCACTGGCGCTTGTCGCCGCCGTGATCGTGATATGGGAGCTTGCCTGCCTTTGGCTGGAGATACCCGACTTCATTCTTCCTCCCCCCAGCGAGGTGGCAAAGGTGACGATTGTGAAGGCATCTATCATCCTGCCCCACGCGGGGGTGACTGCCCTGGAGATCATCGCGGGGATCCTTCTGTCTCTCCTGGTCGCTGTGCCTCTCGCGACGGTTATGTTCGCCGTCCCCTCGCTCGAGCGGGCCTTCTCCCCCTTCCTCGTCGCCTCTCAGGCGGTGCCGGTGTTCGCCCTGGCCCCTCTCCTGGTGATATGGCTGGGGTACGGCCTCGCGAGCAAGGTCCTGATGGCGGCGATCATCATCTTCTTCCCCATAACGGTCAGTCTCCTCGAGGGGTACAAGAATTGTGACCGCGAGTATGCCGTCTTCTTCGATCTGATGGGGGCGGGATTCTGGAAGAAGTTGCGCCTCCTCTACTGGCCCTGGGCCCTCCCTTATTTTTTTTCCGGGTTGAAGGTGGGGGTTACCGTCGCCACGATCGGGGCGGTTATCGGAGAGTGGGTAGGGGCCCAGAAGGGCCTGGGTTATCTGATGATACAGGCTAACGCGAGGCTCCAGGTCTCCCTGGTTTTCGCGGCTATCGTGTGGTTGTCCGCTATGGGACTTGCGCTGTGGGCTTTTGTCGGCTTTCTGGAGAAGAAGGTCATTGACTGGAAATAGAGAAAGGAAAAGGAAAGGTAGGTATGAAGAAGAATCTCAGAACTTTTATTGCAATCGCGCTGGCCTCGCTGTTTCTGCTGGCCGCCCATCCCCTCTGCGCCGCGCAGAAGCTGACCGTCATGCTCGACTGGTTTCCCAATATAGACCACCTCCCCATTTACGTTGCGCAGCAGGAGGGCCTGTTTGCCGATGAGGGGCTTGAGGTCACGATACTGACCCCCTCGTCCACTACGGATGCCATGAAGCTTGCCGCCTCGGGGAATGTCGACATCGCTGTTTCCTACGAACCCCAGGTGATCATCGGCGCATCGGCCGGCCTTCATATCCGGGTCGTCGGAAGGCTGGTGGAGCATCCCCTCAGCGTCCTCCTCTTCATGAAGGGGAAGGGAATCGAAAAACCGGCCGACCTGGAGGGGAAAAAGATCGGGTATACCGTCCCCGGGATGATGGACGTCCTGATGGAGGCGTTCGCGAAGATCAACGGGATCAAGGCCTACGAGCCGATCAATGTTGGCTTCTCCATCGTGCAGTCCCTCGTGGCCGGGAAGGTGGACGCGATCATGGGGCCCTACAAGAACTACGAGACGGTGGAGCTTGAGGAAAAGGGGTATGCGCCCGGCTATTTTGAGCTGAGCGAGTGGGGCATCCCGGACTACGACGAACTGGTTTTCATAAGCGGAGAGCAGACGGCAACGGAGAGGGGGGAGGTCCTCAGGGGATTTGCCCGTGCGATAGACCGAGCCGTCTGGCAGACGAGGAAGAACCCGGGTAAGGCCCTTGCGTCCTACTTTGCGGCAGTACCGGAGGCCCCGCGCGAGCTGGAAGCGAAGGCGTTCGAGATAACCCGTCCCCTGTACGCCCGCAGTCAGACGTGTGACAGAGAGAAGTGGCAGAAATTTTCGGACTTCGCCCTCCGGTATGGTCTTATCGAAAAAAGGGTGGATGTGACGGCTATACTGGGGAGATAGGAGGCGGTTTATGAAGATTACGGCAGAGAACATCTATGCGGATGTCGCGAAGATCAGAGAGACGGCTCCCCTGGTCCACAACATAACCAACTACGTGGTGATGAACACCACTGCCAATGCCCTTCTGGCCCTGGGGGCCTCCCCGGTCATGGCGCACGCCGAGCAGGAGGTGGAGGA
>CAYXUH010000165.1:0-1900 GCA_964468685.1 uncultured Syntrophaceae bacterium
ACTAGGGGTAACGGGTTACAGTTCCTCGGGCGTGAAGGCCACCACGTCGTCGATTGATTCGCGGTCCGCAAAGATCATCGCCAGGCGGTCCACGCCCAGGGCGATCCCCGACGATTCCGGCATGGCGGGGAGGGCTGCCAGGAACTTTTCAGGCATGGGATAGGCCGCCCTGCCGGATGCACGGCGGCTCTTCAGTTCCTCTTCGAAGCGGGCTCGCTGCTCCGCCGCATCCGTCAGCTCCGAGAAGGCGTTGGCCAGTTCGAGACCCCCCATATACAGTTCAAAGCGCTCCGCAACCCTCGGGTTTGTCTTCTTGACCCGTGCGAGCGCCCCGAGGGCCACCGGATAATCGTACAGGAATACGGGACCTTCCGTCCCGATACGGGGTTCAATCTCGCCGACCATGATCTCGTCAAAGCGATCCCGCTCCAGGGCCTCTTCCATTGATACGCCGGACCAGCGCCGGAAGGCCTCCCTGACACAGATACTCTCCCACGGCCTGTCAATCGCGATCTGTCTCCCTTGGTACGTGATATTCCCTTCGTGACCGAGGTCATGCGCAACGGAGACGATCATCTCTTCGCACACCTCCATCATGCGGATATAGTCGATCCCGCTCTCGTACCACTCAAGGAGTGTAAATTCCGGTATATGGCGCGAACCACGCTCCTCGCCGCGAAAGCACCTTGTGATCTGGAATATACGGGGATACCCGGAGGCCAGGAGGCGCTTCATACACAGTTCCGGGGAGGTGTGCAGGTACCATCCGTCCGAGGGGATTGCGTCGATGTGGGCCTCCGGGGCGGGGCCGGGGATCCGGGAGGGGGTTTCCACCTCGAGGTAGGCTCTGTCAGTGAAGAAACCGCGTATTGCCCGGATCATCGCGGCGCGGATCTGAAGGGGATTTCTCTTTGTGGCGAGTCTCCAGTCTGCTTCCATTATTCCTTGACACGGGTCAAGTATTCGCCGGTACGCGTATCGATGCGTATCTTTTCGCCCTCTTCGATGAAGGGGGGTGCCTGGAGCGCGTAGTCCGTCTCCACGACGATTGGTTTTGACTTCCCCGTAACCGAGTCACCCTTTGCCCAGGGCTCCGCTACGGTGACCGTCAGGTCGACGAAGTTGGGGAGGGTGATCCCGAGTGGTTTCTCCCCGAAAAAAAGGATTTCCACATTCAGGTTATCGGACAGGAAGTTTTTCGCATCCCCCACCTGATCCTCGGTGAGATAAACCTGCTCGTAGGTCTCGGCCTCCATGAAGCAGTAATTCCTGTCTTCCTCGTAGAGGTACTGCATCTTCTTTTCCCGGAGATTGGCGGGCGCGAAGGTGTCTACGGACCGGTAGGTTCGTTCAAACTGGTTTCCGTTGATCATATTCTTGAGCTTGCACCGGTAGAGCGATTGCCCCTTCCCAGGTTTTGAAAAGGTAAAATCAACGATCACGTACGGATCGCCGTCGATTTGTATCTTCAGGTTTTTTCTCAAGTCACTTGCGTTATACATGGCTCTCTCCTGTGCCGTTTCGAATTTCAGGGAATCAGCACTTCTAATCTATTTGCCTGAATATGTCAAAAGATTGTTAGACGAGGGGTGCCCCAAAAAAAGAGAGGCATCCCCTACGCCGAGGATACCTCTGTTTGTTGTACGATAGTTTATACGACGGTTTCTTTACAGGGCTATCACATTTGCTGCCGACAGGCCCTTCGCGCCATCTTCGATGTTGAAGCTGACGCGCTGTCCCTCATGCAAGGTCTTAAACCCTTCCCCCTGTATCGCGTTGAAATGGACGAATACATCTTCCCCGCCATCACTATTTTCGATAAAACCAAACCCCTTTTTCTCATTAAACCATTTTACCGTACCTTCCGCCACTTCCTGTACCCCCTCTCTTCAGTTTTCTG
>CAYXUH010000166.1:0-1828 GCA_964468685.1 uncultured Syntrophaceae bacterium
CCGACACCGGTAATGATAATATTATAGGGGTCCTTTGTTAATTGTTTTGCAGTCATCGCTTAGGCCACCTCCTCCCGTTTGATTGCCCCTTGGGGACAGATATCGGTGCAGACGCCGCACCCCACACAGATAACCTCGTCAATCTCTGCCTTATGCTGTGCCTCGTTCCAGATGAGGCCGGGACACCCGAATATCCGGGTACAGAGGCGGCCGCAGCCGCATTCCTCCCCCACGCAGAGGGTCTGGTCGACATGGACATCATAATCTTTTTTGCCTTTCCTCTGGGGACTGAGGGCGCAGGCCTTACGCAGGATCAGCACCTTGACGCCGCTCGCATCCTCAATCAGTTCGTTCAATGTCTCCCGGGTTCCCTCCAGGTCGAAGGGGTCTCTGATCTCGACCCGGGCGCCGATAGCCTCGCATATTCGGGCGATATCGACACTGGGGACCTCCTCACCGAGGACGTTGTGATCCAGACCCGGATGGGGCTGGAAGCCCGTCATTGCCGTGCCGCTGTTGTCCAGCACTATGAGAGTGATGTCGGACTTATTATGAACGGCATTGACGAGGGCCGGCATGACGGCATGATAAAAGGTCGAATCCCCGCATACCGCCAGGATGGGCTGGTTCATCCCGAACTGTCCCAGCTTCCCGAAGCCGCTGGCGACCCCGGTCCCCGATCCCATGGCATGCAGCGTCTTGAGGGAGTGGAACCCCGTGGACCCGATGGCCATGGTGTAACAGCCGATATCCCCGCAGACGAACCCCCCCCTGCCATCCATCTCGAGGGCGTTGTGGATGCTGAAGAAGGACGCCCGGTGCGGACAGCCGGGGCAGAAGACCTGCTCCCGTGCCGGTGCGCGGGAGACGGCGGAGGTCTGGGCCGCCTGGTCGTATTCTTCCGGAACGGGGGTGTAGTCGATTCCCAGGACGGTGCTCAGGGCGGCCAGAACAAGGTCGGGATTCAGCTCCCCCGTCATGGGGATGGTCCCGTCATTCTTCCCGTAGAAGGTCTTGATACCGATCTCGCCGGCCTTCTCGGCGGCCAGGATTTTTACATTCTCCTCCAGGAAGGGAAGGACCTCTTCCACCACCATGATCTTGTCCGCCTGCGAGAGGTGCTTTATCATCAGTTTCGGCGGGAGGGGCCAGGTTGTTCCCAATTTCAGGAGGCCCACGCGGTCTTCCACGCCGAGGACGTTGATTGCTTCCTTGCTGTAGAGGTAGCAGGCGCTGCTCGTAATGAGCAAGAGTTCCGGCCTGTCCGGTCCCTCGTAAGTATTGAAGGGGCTGTCCTCGAATATCTCGCGTGCCTTTTCGACCTTTTTCTGCTGCTGCTGGTGTTTCCAGGCCACGGGGGCACTGATGACGATCCCCTCGTCGGGATCGAGGACAAAGCCGCCGAACTTGAATTCGGCCGTCCGTGTCTCATCGGAGAGTTTCCCGTAGGTTATGTTTCCGCTGGCGTGAGACAAGCGGGTTACGCTCCTGACGACCACGATCTGTTTGAGCTCTTCCGAAAGTTCGAAGGCCCACTTTGTCATCTCCTTGGCCTCCTGAAAGGTCCCCGGTTCAAGGAGCGGGATCTCCATAAGCCGCGCGAAATACCGGGACTCACCCTCGTTGACGCTGGACAGGGCCCCCGGATCATCGCAGGCCACCAGGACAAAACCTCCCCTGGTTCCCGAACCGACAAGATGGAGCAGGAAATCAGATGCCACATTTACGCCATTCTGTTTCATGACGCAGAGCGCCCGCAGCTGAGCGAAGGAAGCCGCCGCCGCCACCTCGAGGGCCACCTTCTCATTGACGGACCACTCGACGTAGA
>CAYXUH010000167.1:0-1630 GCA_964468685.1 uncultured Syntrophaceae bacterium
AGACAGCCCCCGGTATGCTATCTCCATGGGGACCGAACTCGTCTACAGGGCGAAGCAGGTAATCCTGCTCGCAAACGGAAGCCGCAAGGCCGCACCTGTTGCGGAATCTCTCCTGAAAGACCCCTCGTCGATGGTCCCTATCTCATACGGCCAGATATTTTCTAAAAATGGTGGAAAGATGATATACGTCATCGACAGGGCCGCCGCGGAACACCTGTGGGGGAAATTCGATGAGCTGAAGCAGCGCGGCATCGAAGTTGAGGACATCAGCGACAGACATGCCTCGCAGAAGGTTGAAGATCTCACATTTTTCAGGGATCCCGAGACAGGTCTTATAAGGTAATAATGTACAAAAGGCTTTGACAGGATAACACGATAAACAGGATAAAGATATTCGAACTGTTGATTTCTTATCAAAATCCAGTTGATCCCGTCTAATCACTCAATACAGAGAAACTGCTATGATTCACAGGATAGAAGTCGGATTCAGACAGGGCATCAGGGATGTCCTGGGAGAAAAGGCAGGGCGCAAGATAAACGAGCATCTTGGGCTTGATGTCACCGAGGTCTCAACCATCGAGGTATATACCCTGGAGGGTGATATTGCCCCAGATGAACTGGCGGCTGCGGCAAGCGGTCCCCTCTCTGACCCCATCATTCAGGAATATGTCATAGACAAGGGGCTCGCGGCCGGTTTCGACTGGCTGATCGAGGTGGGATTCAGGCCCGGCGTCACCGACAACGTGGGAAAAACAGCGCGGGAAGCAATTGAGCTCCTCTTGGGCAGACAAGAATCCATGGACGTGTATACCTCGCGGCAGTATATCCTGAAGGGGGCTCTCGGCAGGAGTGACGCCGAGCGGATAGCGTCGGGGCTTCTGGCCAACGAACTCATCCAGCGATACGAGATCATCGGCACAGAGGAGTGGAATCCCGATCAGGGTGTTCCCCCTTACATTCCCCGCGTCGTTATCAAAGATGATCCGACAACCGAAGAGCTCGACCTCGATGTGAGCGACAATGAGCTTCAGAATATCAGCACTGCCCGGGTCCTCGCCCTGACCGTCGATGAGATGAAGGTAATCCGGGACCACCTGCTGGGCGAGGCCGTTCTGGATAGACGCCAGAAGGCCGGTCTCGGAGAAAAGATTACCGATGTCGAGATGGAGTGCCTCGCGCAGACCTGGTCCGAGCACTGCAAGCACAAGATCTTCAACAGCCTGATTACCTACGAGGATGAAAATGGGGAACTGACAACCATCGACTCCCTCTTTTCGAGCTGTATCAAAAAGGCGACCAAAGAGATCCGGGAGACCCTGGGGAAAGATGACTGGTGCCTGTCGGTCTTTGTGGATAACGCCGGGATTATCCGGTTCAATGACGACTACAACCTGGTCTTCAAGGTTGAGACGCACAACTCCCCCTCCGCCCTCGATCCTTACGGCGGCGCCCTGACCGGCATCGTCGGGGTCAATCGCGACCCGTTCGGGACGGGGAAGGGATCGAAGCTCATCTTCAATACCGATGTCTTCTGCTTTGCCTCCCCCTTTTACGACAAACCCCTCCCCCCGAGAATCCTCCACCCGAGACGGATCTACGACGGCGTGAGGGAAGGCGTGGAACACGGGGG
>CAYXUH010000168.1:0-1619 GCA_964468685.1 uncultured Syntrophaceae bacterium
CTGGGTATGCCGCCGCCGAGCGGTATTCTGTCTTTTTTGTGTGTAGGGTCGGGGACAGGGACAGCGGACAGGAGGGCCTGTGTGTAGGGGTGGAGAGGTCTGCTGTAAAGGGATTTTTTGTCCGCGAGTTCCACGATTTTCCCGAGGTACATGACGGCGATCCGGTCGCTTATGTGTTCGACGACGCTCAGATCATGGCTGATGAACAGGTAGGTGAGGTCAAGGTCTTTCTGCAGGTCTTTCAGAAGATTGAGTATCTGCGCCTGTATCGAAACGTCCAGTGCCGAGACGGGCTCGTCGGCAATGATAAGTTCCGGATTGAGGGAAAGCGCCCGCGCTATGCCGATGCGCTGTCTCTGCCCGCCGCTGAACTCGTGGGGGTAGCGCCCCATCTGCTCCTTGCTGAGGCCCACAATCTCCATCAGATCGGCAACCCTGTCCCCTTTTTTTGGCCCCCGGGGCAGGTTGTGTATGGAAAGTGCCTCTCCCACTATGGCCCCCGCGCTCATCCTTGGGTTCAGGGATGAGTACGGGTCCTGGAATATCAGCTGTATCTTTCTGCGAAAGGTCTTTAACTCTCTGCGGGAGTAGGTGGTGATATCCTCGCCGTTGAAGGTGATTTTCCCGGCGGTTGGTTCTTCGAGCCGGGTGATGAGGCGGCCGAGCGTGGTCTTTCCGCATCCCGATTCGCCCACCAGTCCCAGTGTTTCTCCCTTGAAGATCTGCAGATCCACACCGTCAACGGCCCGTGCCATCTTTTTTTTGCCCGAGAAAAGACCGCCCCGAACGGGAAAGTATTTTTTCACCCCTTCAATCTGTAGTAAGGCTGAATTCATCGGCGCTGATCCTTGCATTTTATTCGTATTTCCAGCATCGCACCTGGTGGCCGGGAGAGTGATCTACCAGCCGCGGTTCTTTTTCGGCACATATATCCATGACGTCCGGGCACCGGTTCCGGAAACTGCACCCCGAGGGGAGTTCATACAAGTTGGGGACGGTCCCGGGTATTGCGGTGAGGTATCCGTCCTTCTTCGAAGCCCTCTTCGGCGTCGATTCCATGAGCCCTCTGGTGTACGGGTGGAGGGGCGTGGAGAAAAGGTCGAGAACACTGCAGTATTCAACCACTTTACCCGTGTACATCACGGCGACATGTTGTGCCATCTGCGCGACCACCCCCAGATCGTGGGTTATCAGTATGACCGACGTCCCCACCTCGTCTTTGAGCTTGTTTATCAGATCGATAATCTGTGCCTGGATGGTTACATCGAGTGCCGTCGTTGGCTCATCGGCGAGCATCAGTTCGGGATTGCAGGCGAGCGCCATGGCTATCATAATCCGCTGGCGCATCCCGCCGCTCATCTGATGGGGATAGCTCCTAAGTGTGTCTCGTGTGGGGGACAGGCCGACGAGCCGGAGCATATCGAGAGCGCGGTCAAGCGCCTTTTCTTCCGAAAGGCCCTCGTGGAGTTTGATCACCTCGGAGATTTGATCTCCCACTTTCAGGACGGGGTTGAGGGAATTCATCGGCTCCTGGAATATCATGGATATGTCGTTTCCCCGGAGTTTGCGCATCTCGTCCTCGTCGAGGCCGAGCAAATCGGTCCCCTTGAAGAGGATCT
>CAYXUH010000169.1:0-1532 GCA_964468685.1 uncultured Syntrophaceae bacterium
TCGAGAGGTCTTTTCATTGACACCCAGGGGTCTTTACCCTATAGTACGCTTGCTTTTTCCGAAACCACGATGCGCACATCCCCGGGGACATGAAATGAATGAAACGAGAATTGACACCCTCTCCGACCTGACAGGTTTCTTTAAGCCTAAAAGTATCGCTATTATCGGCGTCTCCCGGAGCCCTTCCAGCTTCGGGGGGATGAGTTTTTTGAATCACTTTCTTAAGGCCGGCTATCCGGGAACCATCTATCCTATCAATCCCAAGGCTGCAGACGTTCGGGGGATCAGGGCCTATCCCGATCTGGCATCGCTTCCGGAGGTTCCGGATCTAGCCATGATCGCAGTCCAGGCCTCCGCCGTGCCCCCCATTCTCAAGGAGTGCGGCCGCCTGGGGATCAGGTACATCCACATCCTCTCCGCCGGGTTCAGCGAACTCGGAACGGAGGAAGGAGCGACGCTCGAGAAACAGGTAGCCTCCATAGCGGGCGAGCATAACCTCCTCATCATGGGACCGAACTGCATGGGGCCGTACTGTCCCGCCGCGAAACTGACGGCCTGGGGGGCCATACCGGGGAGGGACGGCGGTCTCGGGATAATCTCGCAGAGCGGCGGCATAACGCAGCGGTTGACTGAACAGGTCTCATCACTGGGCGTGGGGGTGAGCAAGGCGGCCAGCATCGGGAATGCGGCGGTCCTCGACAGCCCCGACTATCTCGAGTATATGGCCGGTGATGATGACATCGATGTTATCGCGATGTACCTGGAAAGTGTCCGGGACGGGAGGCGTCTCTTCGAGCTTGCCCGGGCCACAGCGCCCCGAAAGCCCATCCTCCTCCTGAAGGGAGGACAGACACAGGTGGGGGCCGCCACGGTGGCATCTCATACGGGGAGCATGGCGGGCAACCAGCGTCTGTGGAATGCCTTTTTCGAGCAGACGGGTGTTACCCCCGTATCCTGCATGAACGAGTGGGCTGATGCGATTCTGGCATTTTCATCTCTTCCGGAGTCTGAAGGAAACAGTCTCTTCATCATCGGCGGGGGTGGCGGGAACAGTGTCATCTTTTCAGACAGTGCCGTGAGGGAAGGGTTCACCATTCCCTCACTGTCTCCCGAAAGCATGGGGAAGATCCGTCCCATAGTCCCCGTGGCGGGGAGCATAGCCGGAAATCCCCTCGATCTGTGGGAGGCCTTTGTAAACGGAGATCGTCTCTGCAATCTTCTGGATGTGGCGTACCGCGACCCGCAGATCCACATGGTGATCGTCGATCGCCTGATCCCGCGCATAGCCTTTCACAGCCCCGAGATGCCCGATCCGACCCCCGGGATAATCGATTTTATCCGTACCTGCGACAGGAGAAAACCGACGGTCTTCACCATCGACTATGACGGAGGCGATCTGGAACTGAACGCAAAAGGGGTGGCCCTCCGGCGCCTCTTCTGCGAAGCGGGAATCCCTGCTTACCCTTCCTTCGAGAGAGCGATCCGCGCGCTCTCACACTTCAGGAGATACCATCATCAGACGAGAACAAATA